>LVCQ01000128.1 GCA_001644975.1 Piscirickettsiaceae bacterium NZ-RLO1 | reverse complement strand
TAAATCAAATACCGAAAACACCCAAACAAATTACCTTTGCCAATCTTTCGTTACAGTTTTTACCCACTGACCCATTTGAGTGTATTTTATGTGGCAGCCGTTTGGTGTTTAAAGAGCGCCGTCATAAACGCAAATTCAGGACACTTAGAAACCACCATAAAACGTTCGCTAGCCTACAGAAAATCAACTTCTAATAGGATAAATCCGTCTTTTTTTCAATTATTCTATGAAGTTGGATCATATTTTCACAACTTTAGCCGAAAAGCTCTTTTGCAGAAAGTAAAAAATCAGTTTCTCATGCTATTTCAATGATAAAAAGATTCTTTGACAAACTTTGTTTTTCCTAGACCTAAATATTACTATTTTCAATAAAAGCATTCGGTTAACAGCATTAGCATATAGGATGATCAGCACTTTTCTTGATTAGCCTCAAAAAAGCTAGGAGTTCAGTCGAAACTTATGGTATACCAATGAGGCTAAAGCTATTCAACCGTGAGGAAGATTAATTTATGACTGCCCGTATTATGATCATTGATGATGAAGCCCCGATACGAGACATGGTACGCTTTGCCTTGGAATTATCACATTTTGAGGTCATTGAAGCTGAAACTGCCAAAGAGGGCCAGCGTAAAATTATCGAAAAAACACCCGACTTACTGCTACTCGACTGGATGCTGCCTGATCAGGCGGGCATAGAGCTTGCTCAAACACTCAAAGTACAATACCCAGCTTTGCCCATCATCATGCTCACCGCACGTGCTGAAGAAGAATCTCGTGTGCTCGGCTTGGAGCAAGCGGACGATTATGTGATTAAGCCCTTCTCACCACGCGAACTCATCGCACGAATTAAAGCGGTGCTACGCCGTAGCCAAACACATGCTGGAGAAAGCACAGAACCTGCTCAATTTATCAGTTTAGGCAGCCTCTGTGTCAATCAAGATAGCCAACAAGTGTTTATTAATGATCAAGCCGTCAAAACAGGCCCTATCGAATATAAGCTGATTTGTTTTTTTATTACTCACCCCAATAAAGTCTTTAGCCGTGAGCAACTTCTTAATCGCGTTTGGGGGCCTCAGGTCTATGTTAGCGAGCGCACTGTCGATGTGCATATTCGCCGCCTTAGAAAAATTCTCGAATCTGCAGGCAGTTATAACTATATTCATACCACACGTGGTTCAGGTTACAGTCTGCGCCTACCTGCTGAGGATGATTCTGCATGAGCATTGGACTGCATTATAATAACCCGCTGATCGCCAGTCTATCTGATGCCATCGTCGGCTTAGATCAAGACTTTTTAATCAAGTGGTGGAATCCCGCCGCACGTAAGCTATTACGCCTAAAAAGCCAACACAAACACCAAACTATCACCAGCATTATTAGCCATCCGGACTTTGCTGAGTTTCTAAAAGACCCTCAAGATAGTGTACAATGCACGCTAAAAAACAATAAAGCCATCACGGCGATGCTGCTCCCTGTTGAAAGTGGTGAGCGGCTACTGGTCGCCAAAGATATTTCCCAAAGCTATTTTCTCGATAAAATGCGCCAAGACTTTGTCGCCAATGTCTCGCATGAGCTCCGCACGCCCTTAACAGTCATTCATGGTTACCTAGAGACCTTGATTGATTTTAGTGAAAACAGCACTGAGCAAAAAACTAGTCCTTACCTACATATTTATAATCAGATGCAGCAACAAACCAAACGCATGGAGTCGATTGTCGCTGATTTATTATTATTATCACGTTTAGAAGGCCAAGCCCCCAATAAAGACGAAGACGAAGTCATTGCTCTGGCCAGTATATTACAAGGTGTCTACCAAGATACTTTAACATTAAGCCAACAGGCACATGACATCCAGCTTGAGATCGATGAACAAATTAAATTGAAGGGAAATCGCTCAGAGCTACGCAGTGCATTTACTAACCTTTCTTATAATGCCGTACGCTATACCCCCAAAGGCGGTAAAATATCAATTATTGCCTATAAAAACGACCACGGCATTCATGTTTTGGTCAAAGATACCGGCATCGGTGTACCAAAAAAATATATTCAGCGCCTGACCGAACGCTTTTATCGCGTCGATAAAGGACGCTCCCGTGATGTTGGTGGCACCGGTTTGGGCCTGGCTATCGTCAAACATGTTTTATTGCGCCATGAAGGCGAACTTACAATCAAAAGCACCGAGCAACAGGGCAGCGAATTTACCTGCTCTTTTCCGCTTTATAAAGAAGTAAAAGAAACTATAGAAATCTAGACTAATAAAAATAACGGCCTGCTTAAAAATATCAGGCCAATTATTCTTTAAGTAATTTATAAAACAACCAATAAAAATAATATTTATTAACGTTAATCTAGAATTAAACCAACTGCATAGATAAAGCAATTTGCTGATCAATGTCTAGTATTTTTTGTAACATTTTTTTCTCGCTACCCAAAGAAGGTATAATTCCTACCGACTCAACTTTAGAAGCATATAAATCCATGGAGCAGGCCGTCTCAGTTTCAATGGCATAATCTTGACCATTCTTAAACACACGTTTCACAGCCACATAGCCACTAAGACAATCTTTGCCAAAATTTCGATAGCCATAATCAATTAATTCAACGTTTCTCACGCCTTTAATTGCAAAATTCGTCAATAAATTATTTTTCACACCTTCATTAATTAAGCGCACTCTATCACGTGGATTCGAATCAAGCAGTGCAGAAATGCTTGTATTCATATAATAATTGGCTTCATTTCTTGCCATCCGCACCGATATAATGCCACCAAGATATCAGACAGATTTCTGTGACAGCTAATTCCTAAATTAGGTAAGATCAAACTAGGTTTAGGAGCTAATTTTACGAGAAGAAAAAGAGTTAATCATACGACTGAGTTTTAAAAAAAAAATTGTCTTAGAGGTTTTTACTGGAAATCAAACGCTGAAGCAAATTTGTCCAAAATATTATTTACTGCCAAAAATAGTACAAAATTGGGTGATGTGTCTATTTGCTTGCTCAATTAGATAACCTTGCCAAACTCGAATTTATTGCTGAATAAACTAATCACCACATCACGCATCTTTTCACTCTTCGAAAAATAAATGGTTTTGCGTGCTAAACGCTTAATTCGGCTTCTCTTTCTTCATCACCGTTTAATAACTGGCTATTAACAGAGTCAAGACACTTTGCTTTTTTTAACTCCCTCATGACGGCATTTAAAATAATTATCAAATGCCGCTACTTATAGCCAATGATATTCACCACCAGAACTATTGCTATATGCAAGACTTACGCATTGACAGCGGATTCTTTCTAACACCCTTATTAAAAGTAAATAGGTTTCTCATTAGTTTTGACCAGCCCCAAAACCGAATTATTAAGTTGGCTCATGATTTGTAGTTTGATTCGATTCTTGTTCTAAAGTATTGAACTGCTCTAGCTGAAAGACATTATAAGTGTTACTTTTGGCCTGATTCGTATTATTTTCTTTTATTTTCTTTATAGTACCACTCACCGTTGAATAGCTCTTTTTGTCAATTTCTTCAATGCTTTTATCTAATATAGCAATCTGGCCTTTAATAACAGTTTTTAACCCTTTTAGTTCTGTTATTCCATGTTGTTTAAATAAATTATTTGGCAGCTGCTCTAAGTCTTGTTTCATTTGGCATAAATTACTGCGCGACAATTTATCATCAAGATTTCCATGAAACCACTTCCATTTGTCCTGTAAATCAAATTTCGATTGCCTAGCAAAACCCCGTCGCTTAAGACCTTCTTCCTCAGAACTCCACGAAACAAAAGCACTACTTTTTTTATAAAAATAGCCTTCTAAAGCTCTAAAAATATCATCTTTTATTGTATCAATCGACTTTGGCATACCCTTCCTATTTGTATATAAATAAAAACCATCCTATATAAAACCAAAGACAAAAAAACTGAACATTTTTATAAAATACTATGTATAAGCTATTTAAACTAAATGGATTTTTCCTATAAATTTTCTCAGTCTGTTTTTTAAGATCAAGACCTTCAATCTTAAGCGTATCCATGCTGTCGATCAGCAGCCAATTACAAAGTTACTCCTCTGGCCTTGAAAAAGAGCTAATGTGAAATTATTTGTATGATGTTGTCATTTTTACCCCTGTCTAGCTGCCAAGCTCACAGAGTGATTATGGCAGCATCACGACTGAATCTAGACCAAACCTTGAGAGGCTTGCTAGTCAAACAAGTGACTTCCCCAACCTCTCCGACATCTTGGTGACCTTATAATTATGACATCGACCCAGCATGAGCAGAACTTCCTTGATCACTACAGCTATTAGCGTATGCTTGAAGACATTCATTAATGTCCTCTTTCGTCTGAACATTTTCATAAAACAGTTGCGTGCCATCACTTCTATAAAAGAAATAGCGTGTTCGTTCACTGGAAGTTATAAGCTTGAATGCCGAGCGCAGCTCGTCCTTAAATTGCCCATAATCAATTTCAGTATCGTTTAATGCAGAAACAACATACGCATTCTTTAAAACTGTCTTGATACTCCTAGGTAGTTTAATATCCTGAGGAAAGTCACAGGGAGTTAATGCTGCACGAGTTTTTTTACTCAGTGGACTGCCACCTGCTGCTCCTTTCACATGATTTGCAGCTGAATGAATAAAGCCTTCGACTAAATCCTTTTTAGGCTGGTTTTTTATCGACTCTTCCAAGTTTCTTTTCATTTTACCATCATAAAAATCGAAAGTACCTTCAATCCTTTCAATAAACTTCTCTGCAAGTAAACGTTGAACAGAAGAAGTTGGATGGACATCATTCCAAAACATATAACCAAGACGCTTTTCTGGGTTAATTGCAGCTTTTGGATCATAATCTTCATCTTCATCAAGACATGAAGTACACTTATTTGGATCAAAATCATACTCTTCAAGATTTTGATAGATATGGTCAAATTCACCATGGGCATCAAACAACTCAAACTTACAATCACTATGCAATCCCTGAAGGATAGCTACCTTCTCAGCTAATCGCGTATTGAAGTATTCAATAACCTCTCGAGCATTTTTTTGCTCTTCCGCTGACTCTTTTTGGTAACGTGGTGTTTTAGCCAAATCTGGCAGGTTAAATAATACAAAATTTTTATAGCCCTGAGCATAAAGCTCCTCATAGTGCATGAATCGCCCGATCAGCGCTTGCCATCGTCACCTTACTACTTACCGTAATTAAGTCATTCGCGCCAGTCCACTCAACAATCAATACTTCATCTTGATCACAGGCTCCTGATTTTTGCTCTCGTTTTAGAAAAACTTGACGCTCAGCAGTTAAATTAGTAACAACACCTCGAGCACCCAGTGCTTGAATTTCTGTTTGAACATGCGCTATCGCATCCCCTGGATCCTTCATCGCTGAAACTAACCGATTACCAAATTTTAATGGGTCCCTAAACGGTAGTTTTGCAGCTTTTTCTAACTTTTTAGCCGCACCTTTAACTGCACTGTAGCGTGATGCAGTTGCACCACCAACCGCATAATTATCTATCTGCATGCCACATACATCAAAGCTAATCACTTTTGCATTTTCATTGACATCACCATTAATTAATTGACGATGAAAGTGTTTTCTTATTTTTTCATAGCTTACTTCTTTTTCAGCACTATCAAAAAATTCTTCACCTAATCTCTTAAATGTGCCTCTAAATAATTGCAATCCCACAAAACCAGGCCAGGCTAAGCCATTTGCAAACCGACCACTGCCGGATGTATCTAAGCCCGTTCCAGGTAGAGGGATCATATCTAATATTTTTTCTTCATTCATTAACCCTGAATCTGAGAGACTGTCTCCAAAAATAGCAATTCTTGAAATTTTAGGCATAGTTAACCCCTTTATAGTAGTATTAAGTATCTTAATTTTAATTTAGAAAATATTTAGGATATTGGCCCTAAATTTTCTTGACTAATAAATAAAAATCAACGGCTATAGATGTTATTTATATTAATTCAATATGGACTATCAAAATCTAATAAAAAGATAAATTTTAATAATTTATACATAAATATTTTATATAAATTTATTTATACATCCACCTACACTATAAAATTACCAATTTTTTTACTATATAGAGATTTTACGTAAGCGTCGCTACCTCGGTAGGTATTTTGCACCTCCAATGATGCAAAATCGCCGAGCAAAACGCGACGACTATAAACCCTCGGCTGCCCTCGTCACAGGGCATTACGTGCCTTGAATCGGCCACTACATACCCTGCTCTCAAATGGCGCTACGGCTCGTAAAGATTTTTAGACACTCGTTACGCTTGCTACAGACCTTACGGTCTTCCGCAACTCCGCTCTGCTAAAAATCCTCACCTACCTCGGCCTACTCACCTCGTGCTTTGCACTCCTTGGCTCGCAGCGCTTGAATAACTGTTTGATACTGCCATCAGCGCAGTCACAAGAATGCCAATCAAAAAAATAAAATTCTCTTTAAATTTCTATAAATTTTAATTAAATTATTTAATATACATTTAAAATACTAATACAAAAAAACATAAGAAAGCTATATTAATTTTATGTTAATTTTATATATGTAAATATTAGTTTACTTATGTTGCTTCCATTTTTCCAGATTTTCCAAAAATGCCATGGTATTATTTCCAGTCAAAATATTACCAAATTATATATCCATTTAATAATTTTACTGGTAGTGCATCCTTCTGATTACTTTAATATCAACCAAAAATATAAACCTAATGCAAGTATAATCTCTATTTTTTAGCACTATACCAAGGCAACACCTTATAAACACTGCTGTTTTAAATTATCAAAAAATCTCTTAATGCAATATATAGCTAAATCCTAAATGTATGG
>LVCQ01000127.1 GCA_001644975.1 Piscirickettsiaceae bacterium NZ-RLO1 | reverse complement strand
GGGCGCTATCGTAGTTATGCGACAACTTATCAGCAGCTTGAAGAAGTCGGCTTTTCTCAAATAGAATTTATTGATGGTTATGCCAAAATTTTCCCAACAGTTATCGCTTATAAAATATAAATTAAGCGAAGTACAGCTAGGTTGTCTCTCCCTGGCTGTACTTGATGTTTGGTGTATTTTAACTAGTTTTATGAGGGCTTTTTCTTAGCAAAAGGTGCCTTATGGTAGGTTGCTTGATATGTGGCGATAGTATCTTTAGCAAGTGTTGCTAAGCCGAGGCCTTGGTAAGCTTGAATCATCACCTTCAGTGCACCTTCAACCGCTGGAGTGCGTGGGTATTCTTTTATTATACCTTGCGCACGCGTTACGGCACCAATGTAGGCTTTTTTTTGTAAATTATACAAAGCAACGTTGAGCTGAAATTGAGCTAAGGCGTTGCGCAAATAAACCATGCGACGCTTGGCATCAGTGACATATGGACTATTTGGGAATTTATGAATAAAGGTATTAAAGTCCATATAGGCTTGTTTTGCTGTTGTGGTGTCATGCTCACTGATATCATAATAGAAATAACGTTGAAGAAAGCTTGCACCTTGATCGAAGTTGATAACACCTTTCATATAATAGGCGTATGATAAGCCTGGATTGCGCGGATAGAGATTAATAAAGCGGTTGGCCTGTAACAGTGCTAGATCGGGTTTATCATCTTGATAATAGGCATAAATAGTATCTAGGTCACCTTGTTGGGCATAGGGGCCAAATGGGTAACGGGCGTCTAGCTGTTGGAATTCTTTGACAGCGAGATCATAGTCTTCCTCTTGTATATGGTTTGCACCGCGTTGATAGATTTGTTCGGCATTGAGTGTGCCATAGTCCACTTTCGGTGTGCTACTACAGGCAGTTAGTAATAGTGCACCAGCGCTGGTCGTTAATAAGGTCAATAATGTTTTTTTTGTTAAATAGTTCATGTTTAGTTTATGTCTGTCTATTCACATCTGTTGACGCCTAGTGTACCTTGTTCAGGCAATTTGGTCGATAGGAAGAGTGAGAGTGAAAGAAATCATTGATTTAACAGCATCTATAGATGAATCCCATCAAGGTGAACGTATTGATCAGGTTCTGGCTGACCTATTTAGTGATTACTCGCGCTCACGGTTACAAGCGTGGCTTAAGGCTGGGGCTATTTTAGTTGACGGTCAAAAGTGGCGAGCTAAAGATAAAGTGATTGGTGGGGAAATGGTGACACTGCATGTTGAGCGTGAGCTTGAAATAGTAGCGAAGCCGCAGCCAATAGACTTAAATATTATCTATCAAGATGATGCCTTAATTATCATTAATAAGCCTGCTGGTTTAGTGGTACACCCTGGGGCGGGAGTGCAAGACAGTACGTTAATGAATGCGTTGCTGCATTTAGATCCGGCGATTGCCACTGTACCACGAGCGGGCATTGTCCATCGTTTAGATAAGGATACTACCGGTTTAATGGTTGTTGCACGTACTCTAGAAGCGCATACAAAGTTGGTTGATGCCTTGCAAAAACGTGAGATTCGTCGTGAATATGAGGCTGTGGTACAAGGGATCTTAACTGGGGGTGGAACGATTGATGAGCCGGTCGGCCGTCATCCAGTGCACAGAACGAAGATGAGTGTGGTTAAACCCGGACAAGGTAAGCCCGCAGTGACGCATTTTAAGGTGTTAACGCGGTTTTTGCAGCATACGCATGTGCGTGTTCAATTAGAAACGGGCCGTACGCATCAAATTCGTGTGCATATGGCACATCGGCGCCACGCTTTGATTGGGGATGGGACGTATGGCGGGCGTTTGAAAATACCTGCTGGGGCAAGTGATGAATTAAAAAATATGATACGTTATTTTAAACGCCAGGCTTTGCATGCGTGCGAGCTCTCACTTGTACACCCGGTAACAGGTGAATTAATGACTTGGCAGGCACCATTACCTGAGGATATGACGCAACTACTCATGGCATTAAAGCATGGTTAAATTCTAAGTATGAGAGCCTAACCCTTGTCGTGGGCTCTTTGTTATGAAACAAGTTTATACGTTGGGGCTGAGCTTAAAAGCGACTTAACAGCGTTTGATTGGCTCTTAACCTTTAGATTTTATTGACTCTCAGCATTAAATAACTATCTTTTTGACGTGGTGATTCAATCGAATAGCTTCTGGTTTATAGAAGAATCAAGCGAGATAAAAAAATAATCTGTAATAAATGCAAAATAATTTAATTATTACATTAATTTTACTCATGCTTTATTTATTAAATTATATTTAATATCTATATTTGTTAGATAAAATATATCATATTATCGTACGGTACGTATTTAGAAGTATTCGTAGCTTTGTATGGGCAAGGCAAATTGAGAGGTTTGACTGTAGCCAAGCTAAATTTAGCAGAAGCACTTTATTTACACAATTTACACAGCCTAAAGAAGTATAGAAAAGAGAGGCTTTGGAGCTGATAAGTGTTGTTCGCTAGAGCCTGATATTGTTATTTATTTTCATAATAATAAAGAGTAAGCTATGCCTGAATTTTTAGATCAACAATTTAAGACAGTTCTTGATTTTGCAAAGCTCAGACGATTTGCTAAATTACAGCGTGGTGTTAATGCATCATTTATCGGTATCAATATTGATGATCATGAATCTTATTTCACTTGGGGTATAGAAGGCTGTAAAAGCGTTTTTAAGCATATTGTTGATTTTTTTACAAACGATCACAGTGATGAGAGAGAGCGGCATCTTGGCAAGCTTAGTGATGATCGCCTTAGGACGTTTTTGCAGGACGCAAATAGGCATAAAAATACATTTTTAACGTTACAAGACTGGATGGGGCATAGTACGCATACCATCAAGCATTATGTTGCCAAAACGCTATTAAGCGGAGCGGGCTCGTTGGCTGTTAATAAAGGGGTAAGTATTGCTGCCGGTGGCATTAAAGGTTGGGCTATCGGTGCTTTGGCTGGGGCTGCTGCTGGATCGATTATCGGCAAAGTCTATGATGCTGTTGATCCATTAGAGACGCTGGTAGAGAAAATGGAGCAGTTTATTGCAACGGATGTTCAGGAAAAGTTTAGCCATCATCATATCCAACTCGCGTGGAATAATCTTATTGCTAGCTTAGAAAGTGACCCATCACCAGAACGTTTGGAAAAGATTGAGCTCCTTGCTGCTATGAATGATTTACCCAAGCCGTTACTGGAAAGCTGGGAGAGGATTGTAACGCAACTGGTGGTGCAATTGATGCTGGGCCATCAGCTGACTGACGTAGCGCTGACAAAGTTTTTATATAATACCTTAAGCAAAGGTATTGCTACTTTGCAAGCGGTGAAAACCGATGATCCAAGCATTGATCCGATTCATGCTCAAAGATGCTTTTTAAAAATCGTGGCTCATATTCTAGCGGACTTACGTGTGAATAAAGACTTTAGTCTGTCTTCTTGGAATACGCATGCCATTGCTGCGATTCTCACGCACATTCAATCTTCAGAGCAAATTTATAGTACGGGTGATCCTGCAATTGAGTCAGGCCATTTTGCAAGCTTAAATCAACTTATTCAGTTACTACAAGCGCTTAACGATAAATCCGCTGATATTATTATCCCCAGTGAGGAAGCATTGCTAAGAGTGGTTGGCCACCTAGAATATCCACTGGTCGGTGGTGAGGTCGGTCAAGCGCTAGCAGGAAAATATCAACAGCTGCAAGAGCTGATTCAATCATTAACAAAAACTCGAGCAAAGCAGCTCAAAGATAAGCCTATTGATGTATATTTTGAAGACCGTTCAAAAGAAACAGAAGCCTTTTTAGTGAGTAGAAGCTTGCTAGGCATGCTGCCTATTGATCCGGCAATGCTATATAGCGATGTTATTTCCTCTTATAAAAAATACTGTGCTAACTTGGTCAGACGACTCACTGCACATGATGTGCTTTATGAGATCATGAGCACAGCAAGTTCTATTGGCCTAGTATCAGAGCATCCGTATATCCTCGCACCGACTCCACAGCCTGAGCATACAATAGTATCAGGTGCATTGGTTGGCAGTATTTTTTTAGCTGAGCCGCAATATATTAAAATCATTGGGATTGAACAGCGGTTTCGAGGCTGGCACTATCTTGACAATGTTGAGGATAAAGAAAAGATTAAAGTCGCCTATTTTGAAACCGTTAAAATTTCACCATTAGAGAGTACAAATGCACGCAATGCGGTGTATCAAGGGTTGTATCGTGGCCAGCTTGCGAGTTTTTTTATTGAAAAACATGCGATAAGTGATGAGGTTGGAATTTCAGGTCATCAAATAAAAGAAGCGCTGGGCATTAAAAATTTACAAAAATCAATTGAATTAACTAAACAAACGTTTGAAACTTTAGCGAAAGACAAAAAAGCGCATGCTGCACTTTTTGAATATGAAAATTTAGTGATGAGTCAACTTGCTGAAATTAATCAGGCTTTAGAAAGTAATAGCCAAATTTCAGAGCATTTTATTTTGATACAAAAAGAGCAGATTGTCTCTTTGCAAGCTTATATTAAAGAAATTCAAATTAAAGAGAGCCATGAGCAACGCACACCAGAGTATATGACTTATGATAGTCGGACCCTAGATAAGATTGCTGATTATTTTTCAATAAATAACTCTTGTCAAAAAGACATAGTTAAACAGTATGATACTGACTATAGTTTTATTCATCTACAGGCACTGTTACAGATTAAGCTTGATAATAACCGACCATTTACAATGACTGATATCGTCAGCCAGTTAGAAGAGCTGGTTATTTATAGCAAAAAAATAGCAGGTGTTTTATCAGAGGACTGGCAATCTTGTGGAAAATTAACTGTTATAAAAAACGCGATTGCACAATTTATTAAAGAAAGACACAAGCTTATTGCCAGACAGTTGCAAAATGGTGATACAGTCATTGTAAAATCAGAATTGGAGTTATTAACAAACTTATTGGTGAATAAAGACTTTGAAACATTAGTACGAAGTGTTGATGCTGGCAATAATATTTTTCCTGGTATGTTAGACACGCGTGCTACAGTAGGGGATACGGGTATTATTCGTGCCGTTTTAACTACAGCTGTACCGGCAACGGATTGGAAAAAAAGCTGGTTTAGTACTGCGGACTGGACATTAGAAGACTACTTAAAGCAACGTGCGATTGATTATCATACGGACATGGCTAAAGAGATACTCAGTAAGTTAGTTTCGCCTGAGGTGTCGCCCAAACGCTTAGAAGATATACTCGCGCACGGTAAGAGCAATAGTCGAGGGGCTTCATTAGGCAAGGCGCTGGATGAATGTTTTGCGTTTTATGGTGAGCCAAGTAATGCCGCACAATCTCAGAGGCAGAGCCATATGAGTTTAGGCTGAAGATTTTGTTTGGCGCTTTATTTATAAATGTTAAGTAGGGTTTTACCTGCTTGTTCTATTTGCTGAAAGTGCTCAGGGCAGCCGCCATGATCGGGGTGATGTTGACTACGTAGTTGATTGAAACGCTTTTTTATTGTTAATTTGTTGGCTGTATGGTCTAGACCGAGTTGCTTTAAAGCAGAGTGTTTATTATTGTTATAGTCTGTTTGATTTTTATAGCGTTGCCAAAACTGCTGAATTAGGTTATTTACATCATCTTTTGATGTGTGATGAAGGTGATCTAGATTTAAGTAGTAATCACGCAAAGGATCATAGAGGGCTGGTAACGTTGTATGTGGATTATAATAAGGCCCAAGGCGAATATTTAGGCAGTGAATGTCCAAGCAGTAGCATTGATGCTTTAATAGAGCATCTTTTAAGCGATATAAACTGTGAAATAATAAAAAGTGACGTTGGAATAAATCGTATGTGCTGCATAGTTCATCGAACCCAGAGTTCTCCGTATTTTCAGAGTTTTCTAATCCTAATTGTTTAAGAAGATCATATTCTTTAATGCCATCAGGGTGCTTTTTTAAAATAGTCACTAATCTAGTAAACATAGCTCGCCTTTCATTGATACTTGCTCTTGTTTTATCATTGCTTTTTTTTATGCAAAAAATGTGTCAGGCTGGTAACCTGACTGAGAGAGATAATTGAATTAAATAAGAGATGAGCAAGCATGGCTATTTTTTCAATTAATGCACCATTTTCTGATAGAGTCCAAGCACTGTATACCGATCGGCAAGGTGGCTTGAGTCAAAATGTTTTTGGCTCGATGAATATGGGCAGCCATGTTGGCGATGATATTCAAAATGTACAGAAAAATCGTGGTTTATTGCAAAAGTTTTTAGGTTTAGAACAGGATTTATGTTGGTTAGAGCAAATACATTCTTGCACGGTGGTTAAAGCGCAAAGGCAAGTAGAAGAGGGCCTAACTGCAGATGCAAGTTGGAGTGATAAGGCTAGAGTGGCCTGTGTGGTGATGACAGCCGATTGCTTGCCTATTTTAGTTGCAGACAAACAAGGGAAAAAAGTTGCTGCGATTCACGCGGGTTGGCGAGGTTTGTGTGCTGGGGTGATTGAAAGTACGTTTGCGGCATTAGGAACCGGCGACTGGCAAGTGTGGTTGGGGCCGGTTATAGGGAAAATGGCATTTGAGGTTGGAGCAGAGGTGAGAGCATTATACCAGAAAAAATCGCCAAAGATGGTAAAATACTTTGTACCTAAAAATAACATTAAGGATAAATTTCTAGCGGATATGTATGGTTTAGCAAGTGAAATACTTTACGATCTAGGTATATATGAAATTTATCAAGAAAACATTTGTACTTATAGTGATCCCAATTTTTACTCCTATCGGCGCGACGGTCAGACAGGTAGAATGGCTGCGGTGATTATGATTCGTTAATTAAGACAGTTTGACTTATTTGGGGATTATTTTATTGCCTTTTCTTAGGTAAATAGCCATTCATGTTCTTTAATTATAATATGGCGGCTAAAGA
>LVCQ01000126.1 GCA_001644975.1 Piscirickettsiaceae bacterium NZ-RLO1 | reverse complement strand
GGGCGAGTGCTTAATATGAAAAGTATCTTATGACTTAAATTTGTACTTCTTGCGATGCTAAGCTAGTCTTAAAATGTGATCCGGGGTAGAATATCTCCGGATTATTGTATTATGAGTGTCATGAGCACGCCGTTTCAAGATCGTTATTTTATAATAATGTGGGTGTATGCGGTGTTAGCTATGATGCATAGTCACATATATTAAGTCGCGTTGCGATGAAACACTGTTTAGTTTTAGAGGAAGTGAATACTTAGTCATGAGTAGGCCAAATAATATATTCCTCATTGGCCCAATGGGGGCGGGAAAAAGTACAATTGGTCGTCATCTTGCACAAATGCTAAGGATGGAGTTTGTTGACTCTGATCAGGAGCTAGAAGATCGCACAGGTGTCGGAATAGACTGGATTTATGATGTAGAAGGTGAGGATGGATTGCGTGCTCGAGAGCAGGATGTTATTGCTGATTTAAGTTTACGCAGTGGCATTGTGTTGGCAACTGGAGGTGGGGCGATTAACTCTGCTGAAAACCGTAAGTGCCTTGCTGGTCGCGGAACGGTTGTTTATTTATATGCGTCGGTTGAGCAGCAGTTGAATCGGACTGCTTACGATCGTGGGCGACCAAGCTTGCAATATGCTAAAAATCGTCGAGAATTGCTTGAGCAGATGATGGATGAGTACGATAAACTTTATCGCAGCATTGCTGACTGCACAGTGGCAACCGATGCGCGTACTGTACGCTCGGTTGCGAATGAAATCATTCAGGCATTGGCAACTGAAGCTTAAAGCTTAATGTTGATTTAAAATTTAAAGCTAAAGATAAATAATAAGATTAAGAAAAAAGGAGCGATTGGCTATGATCCGAATGCACATAAATAGCACAAGGGACTAGTGCATGGCCTATGCCTATCAAGCCAAAAAAAGCGCTAGCTTTTTAAGGCAATTAAACAATCCTTTTGACTCTGATAGTAAAGGCTTTAAGCCGTATATCACGCCTGGCTGGAATAAACAGCTCGAATTGATTGGTCATACGGTATGTTACAGTGACTATGTTGTTGCGGTACATGGGCCGATTGGCGCAGGCAAATCAACATTTTTAGAGCTGTTAAAGCAGCGTTTAGATAAGCGTGTACAATTTAGCCATCTGCAAGGCGAAAGCAAGCATAGTGAGCTAACGACATTGCGCGCAATTGTTGCTGCACTTTATTTACCCCCTGCTGACCACTGTACGACGATAGAGCATTGTTTTGATTATATTTATAAATATATGGCAGAGCGTCGGCATACCGGTGTGAATTACGTCTTGACTGTTGATCATGCTGATTATTTTAGTCCTAAGGTGCTCGGCATGTTGCAGTTGCTTGCAGCAAAACTACGTGACCAAAAAGGGTGTATGCTGCATTTTTTGTTATTTGGTGAAGAGCGTCTGATTCGCCAGTTAAAAGAAATCTTAGGCAATAAAAGTTGGCAAGAGTATTTATACTGTTGCAAGTTAAAGCCTTTTTCTGATGTCGAGGTTCAGCTGTATCTTGATGATAAACTACGCAGGTTGTCTGAGGCTTTTGCCTTTAGTGAGCGTGATATTGATTTGGTACTAAAGGGTGCTGTTGGCCTGCCTGGGCGGATTAATCAGATCTCTCGTCAGTTGGTACAACAGAAGGAACCTAAGCAAACGCGAGTACGCCGCGGCTATCGTAATTGGGCGGTTGTCTTTAGCGTGTTGGTGTTGATTAGTGTGGTGGTTAGCTATCTGTCAAATCAGCCAAGTTGGCATGCTTCCGCTGGTTATAGTGAGCATGGTGAGCAGTCAGTTAGTCATAAAACGACAGCTGGATTAAAGCCAGGGGAGGTTAGCGTGCCATTGATACTGCCAGGTAAAGCAAGCTCAGGTTAGACCTAAGTGGTGTATTTATTTGTTCTATTCTACTCTATATTGATGCTTTACTTTATAGCATAATCCTCGGGTTACTTTTCGGCCAAGCCGTCTGATTCACTAGCAGGTAATGTGTCTTTTAGTTTTTCTTCGATATAGTTTAAAAAAGCCTGTGTTTTTAATGGCAAAGTTTTTAGTTTGGGATAATAAGCATAGATGGTCCAGCGTGGTGAATGGTAGTTAGGAAGTACAGGAACTAAGTGCTTTTTTTGCTCAGGGCTTAGGGCCAGTGGACTGGTGAATAATAAGCCGAGCCCTGCGGTGGCCGCTTTAACGGCGATGCTGTTATTATCGGCAATGAGGTTGCCTTGTACGGTGATGGGAGCTGCGCCTGCAAACTCCCATTTGCTCGGATGGTCGTGCCCCATGCTAAGCAAGCAATTATGATCTTGTAAATCAGCAAGTGTGATCGGTGTCCCATGTTTTGCAAGATAGCTGGGTGCTGCGAAGATCTGTAAGTAGGTATGAACAATCATTCGATGGTCCATCGCATCTGAGAAAAAATCAGGTGATTTATGGCTGAAATAAAGGTCAAGTGTATCAATATTACTTAATAATGGATAATTTAATGTTTTAACGTTAATTTTTAAGCGTGAAAACTTCTCAAGTAATTCAGGTAATAATGGGACAATATACAGATTGCCAAAGACAACAGAGATACCAATGCTGAGCACCCCCTCAGGCTGGTTATATGTATTGCGAATAGACTCTTTAAGATCAGCCCAGTCATCTAGCAGCTGTTTAGCTCGTTGATAAAAGCGCTCACCTTCTGAAGTTAAGCTGAGACGCCTTGTGGTGCGCCGTAATAATTGTACACCTAATTGCTCTTCTAACCAGCTGATATGTTTGCTAAGTGCTGAACTTGAACTATATAAACGTCGTGCTGCTTTGGCAAAACTTTGGTCCTCAACAATGTGTATAAAGCTCTGTGTGCATTTGTGCCAATCCATTTTTTCTCCTACATCAATTTACATTAATTCTTATATAGAAATAGTTTATTTCTTAAATGCCATATTATCAACAAATAGGAAATAATATAGTATATAGCTAATGTTTAAGCAATGGATGCAACAATAGAATGAAGGGGAGATGATCTCTTGTATACTCAACAACGTAAGCTTAATTTTATTTTGATAATTTTTGGTGTGATTGCAGCTCAGGCGGCTGTTAGTTTGTATTTGCCTTCTTTGCCAGCAATTGACCATGAGTGGCACTTGGCATCAGGTCAAGCCCAACTTACTTTAAGCGCATTTTTTTTAACGTTTGGTGTGTCACAACTATTTTATGGTGCATTATCCGATCATTTTGGCAGAAAGCCGTTATTGCTTATGGGGCTTGTTATTTTAGTGTTAAGCAGTGTATGGGCAATTTATGCGACTAGCTTTCATTCTTTATTAGCAGCACGGCTTGTACAAGGTGCGGGTGGTGGTGCGCTCTCTGTGTTGGCGCGAGCGATTATACGAGATCTATTTCATGGTGATGAGTTGCGTAAAGCCATCAGTATTTTGGCTATTGCTGCTTCTTTTACACCGGCTTTGGCTCCAAGCTTAGGTGGTTGGCTAGAGGATCATTTTGATTGGCGTAGCAGTTTTGTTATTTTAACTGGCTATAGCATTATTTTATTAGTCACGATGTTTAGCTTATTTACTGAAACAAATCAATACCAGCGTCAGCCCAATGAGTCAATCGATCTTAGAAAAGTAGTGGCAAGCTATTATTTTGTTACCAAAAATAAACTATTTTGGTGTTATGGTTTTGCAGTATTAATCGGTTATTTATCTTTAGTGATTTGTTTAGCCAATGCACCATTTTTATTAGAAAAAAAGTTTGGATTGTCTGCTGAAGTTACTGGTTATCTTATGTTTGTACAGCCTGGTTTTTTCCTAATTGGCAATCTTTTACAGCATAAATTAACGGATAAAATTTCTGGTGATCTATTTTTGAAGTTCGGTATGGTTATTCTAGGGGTAATTGGTTTATCTTTTTTTCTTCAAGGTCTATTTCATAGTGCCACACTGGTCAGTGTGTTATTAACCTTGGCTTTAGCCGGTTTTGCAACTTCACTGATTTTAGTGAATGCATTGGCTGGAGTGTTATTACCTTTTACTGAGAATGCGGGCGCTGCGGCAGCACTCTCTGGGGTGCTACAGATGGTAGGAGCTTCGTTTATCACTGCACTGATTTCAAATTTACATTGGACATCGATTATTGACCTAGGTTGGATTTATCTTATCCTTTTTATTGTTCTGTATATTTCATTATTCTTTTTACAAAGAATTCGCCTTTACTCTCCTTGTTATAAAAGTGCATAAATATAATAATGACAATAGCTTGTTCATATACCATTAAGTTTATTGCTTTACTATGGAAATAATTAAAGTAGTGACGATATTGGGAGTGACGTCGTGTACAGTTATGGTAAAGTCATTTTTTTTCTTGCTATCATTGGCTTCTTACTACTTGTACCTACACTTGCTGATTTATTAAGGCAGGTCTCAGGCCTTTAAGAGTACGCATAAATGCTTCATTGACAGCAGGTTTAAAGCTTGTTATGTTGGCTGAGTAGACTTTTTATGAAGATTTAATAACAGCAAATTTGAATAGGTTCGCCAGATTCCATGATGATAATAAGCGTATTGACAGTGATTATTTTAATGATTATTACGCTCATTATTATGCGGCGGTGCGGGCCTGTGTAAGCTGAATGTATTAACACAAGCCTCGCACCTTCGGGTCCGAGGCTTTTTTATTGCCGGTAAGGAAAAAGTAGTATATGAAGGCTGATAGTTTGGGTATAGCACAGTACCAACAAGATAACACACAGGGTCAGAGTCGTTTGGCTTGGTTGGCAATTGCTTTATGTGCTTGTTTTTTATTTTATAAATACGTATTGCAAGTGTCTCCATCGGTGATGACAAATGATTTAATGGAATCATTTCATATTCATGGTGCCGGCCTTGGCAATTTAGCTGCGACATTTTTTTATAGTTATTTAATTATTCAAATATTTTCAGGGCCATTACTCGATCGTTTTGGTGCGCGCTATATCGGTTCTTTAGCTTTATTAATTAGTGCATTAGGAACCTGGTTATTTGCTCGGGCTGACCAGTTACTTTGGGCTGAAATTGGTCGGGCGCTAATGGGAGTGGGCGTTGCCTTTGCGACTGTGACTTATTTAAAGGTGGCGGCGACCTGGTTTGATGCACGACGCTTTGCCTTGTTAAGTGGTTTAGTTCCAACAGCCGTTATGATTGGTGCAGTGTTTGGTCAAGTACCATTGGCACATGTGGTTGCATCTGAGGGGTGGCGGCGCTCGTTAGAGTTATGCGCGATGTTAGGTGTTGTTTTCGCTGTTTTATTTTTATTGTTTGTGCGCGATAAAAAGAACCATTCATCCGCTATTGACAATATGCAGCAGGTGAATTGGCAAGATATTATTAGCGTACTAAAACGGCCGGCCAATTGGTTGTTAACGTTATACAGTGGTTTGGCCTTTGCACCTTTAGCAGTTTTCGCTGGGCTTTGGGGTAATCCATTTTTGGTGGCAAGCTATCAGCTAACAACGGCTGATGCTGCTTCTTTGACTTCTTTAGTATTTATTGGTTTAGGTGTGGGTGGACCGATTTTTGGTGCTCTAGCTGATTATTTTGGTAAGCGTACTCTTTGGATGTTCTTGGGTGGCTTTGTAACGTTGGCAAGCGTACTATGTTTGCTTTATTGCCCAGGTTTACATAGTACGCTTTTAAGTATTTTAATGTTTTTATTTGGCTTTGGTACAAGTGCCTTTATGTTGGGTTTTGCCATGGCAAAAGATATGAACTCATTACTATTAGCAGGTACGGTCGTTGCCATGATTAATACCGGCGATGCGATTTTAGGTGCAGTGACGGAGCCCTTGGTTGGCTATGTCCTGGATTTAGGTTGGCATGGTCAAGAGCTAAATCATAGTCCCGTCTTTTCAATGCAAGATTATATGTATGCATTTAGCTTATTACCCATTTATTTAATTTTATCTTTACTGTTTTTATTTTGGATTACAAAGTGATGAAAAAAGAAGATAAAAAAGAGAACTTAAGTATATCCAAATAGTCTAATCAATAGAATAGTCAGTTAATAAAAGTAAGGCATATCAAGGGGTAGCTAAAAAATAAGAAGAATTAAGTAGGTAACGTACTGATTGGAGGCTATATGCAAGCGATAGGTGCATTTCAAGCAGGTTTAGCTGCCATTAATGCGGGTGCTGGTGAGTTGCGTGAACATGCCAATGAAATTGCGCATTTTAGTATTCCTCGAGGCACGGTTGCAGAGCAGGAGCACCGTCCAGCAGTTGTTGGAGTGAATGAATTGGCACAGACTGAGAGGCCAGCTCACTTTGGTCAGCACACAGTTAGACCCATGGTCGGTTTGCTTGAGGCATCGAATCAGGCACAGGTAGGTGCAAAAGTATTGCAGATTGCTAGTGACACTCTTGGTAGCTTGGTTGATATTCGTGCTTAACTGATTTTTATTGTGTTAGTTGATTAATATAAAAGCTTAATATAAGAATGAAAGTAAGTACAAAATAAGATAATAAGCCAACTTTAAATTTCTATCTAAAATAAATTGATAGGGTGGGTTAATTAGTCGAATTTTTCTTTGTCTCTATAATACATATACTCTATTGAAAAAACATCAATAAATAAAGTCAAGTTAATTTATATTGTTTTTATTTTTCAATTTTATTTTATATTTAAGCTGTTTATTTTTTATAAATTATTTTATTTATATTATACAAATAATACTTTTTATAAAAAGTGTAATCTATATTATTTTGTCGATGGCTGTTGCTTGTGAAATATTTTTTAATTGATTAGTCGCAGGATTTTAATAATTTCTTGCTTTGTCTCCTCAGAAAAACTTTATCGATGTTGGATGTGATTTTATTCTTTATCTTATGGCCTAATTTTAAGGTTGCCTGTAATACCTAAATAGATTTAGAAAGGCCATTTTATTATTTTAGTGATTTATATTATTT
>LVCQ01000125.1 GCA_001644975.1 Piscirickettsiaceae bacterium NZ-RLO1 | reverse complement strand
AAAGTCGCGAGCTGTGCGAGCCTATTCTTGATATTATTGAAGAACCTCATAACCCTGCTGAAGGTAGTTCACTTTTATACGAGAAGGGTTCTTGTTTATTCAATTGTCAGTTAAAGTTTGATCAATTAGGGATTTATAATGTCACAAAGATAGCAGAGCATCGCATCAATGCATAATCAGCAGGAGTGTGCGATAGTTGGTCTATGTTAAAGAGAATATAATGATACTCCTCGCAGCAAGCTACGAGGTATCTAACGGGTTCTGTCGCAATTTGATTTGATGATATGATGCTGATTTTTGTTTAAGGTAAACCATGATCAACTTCAGCGGCCGTCATTTTAAGAAAGACCTGATTATGATGGCGATTCGTTGGTATGTTGCTTATACCCTCAGTTATCGTGATATCGAAGAACTCATGGCAGAACGTGGTATCCAAGTTGATCACTCAACCATTCATCGCTGGGTTGTTAAATATGCACCTCAATTAGAAGAGCATTTCAACAAGTGTTATAAGCGCCAGCCTTGCACTAGTTGGCGTCTAGATGAAACCTACATTAAGATGAAAGGCCAGTGGTATTATTTATATCGAGCCATTGATAGGCATGTGGATACCGTAGACTTTGCCCTTTCAGAGCACAGAGATGAAAAAAACCGCTTACACTTTTTTAAAAAAAGCAACGGGCTCAAGCAATGTGATTCCAGATAAGATTGTGATTGATCAAAGTGGTGCAAATACAGCGGGCGCTGCGAGCCAAGGAGTGCAAAGCACGGGGTGAGTAGGCCGAGGTAGGTGAGGATTTTTATCAGAGCGGAGTTGCGGAAGACCGTAAGGTCTGTAGCAAGCGTAACGAGTGTCTAAAAATCTTTACGAGCCGTAGCGCCATTTGAGAGCAGCCGAGGGTTTATAGTCGTCGCGTTTTGCTCGGCGATTTTGCATCATTGGATGTGCAAAATACCTACCGAGGTAGCGACGCTTACGTTTACTTGCTCGCAGCCTAACTATGCCTGAAGAAAAGTGCCTCTCTGTGAAAATTTCAAATTGCGACAGAACCGCTAATCGTGCTAGGAGAAAAGTCAAGTGCTCTAGCAATTGATCTGAGCGACTCGCCTTCTGATAATCGTTGTTCGATATAAAAACGATCTTTTTCATTTAAGTGCCGATAAACCATCTCTACCCTCTAAGTCAAAATATGAATATGAACTCTCTACTGAGTGTTGCACTTCAGATGACGGAGGGCGGCGTGAAGCAATGGAAAGGGTGAGTTGGAATGATAATTTTGCATTAAACATAATTTTCACCTAGGTTTAATTTAGGTTATATATTTTGTTAGTTTTCTAAATTATGTTTAATTCTAGCTATAAATTACTCTTTGCGACAACTAAGCTGTTATGGGTTTCTCAGATATTAGTTTCTATCAATGCTGCACCAAGTAATACCTCTGTGATTGATGCAACTGTATCCGATGATGTTACCTTGACTGAGTCTGGCCTTTTTGGCAGTACAGTGATAAGCAGATCGCCGATTGACTTTGACTCAGAATCTCAAACATCAAATTCTGCTGGTGTGACATTACAGGCTGAAGACACAGTTAAAATTACGGTAGACACTGGCATACAAACAGATCCAACAAATATCAATGTTAATGTGAATTTGGCTACTTTAGGAGTGGGCAAAACTTTGACTGGAGGCAGTGGTCTTGGTCCTATTACTACTCCCACTCATGGTGGAGGTGGTGCTGCCCTCAATCTTCGTGTGGATGCAGATGTGTACACGAATATCAGTATTAAATCTAATGCTACTGGAGGAATTAATGCTTTTGGAGCTGATAGTAGTACCGGTGATGGTCTTTCTGGAAGCACTCAATCGGCACACCCTGCTGTTAATTTAACCATCTTTGCGGGGAGTAATTCGTCTAATTTTACAGAAAACACTGTAAATATTTCTGGAAATATGACCGGTGGATCTGGAGGAAATGGCGGTAATTCCACTTTTGTTACAGGTAGTGGTGGCATTGGAACTAACGGTAGCAATTCAATTGTTGCCAATTTATTTGAAAACACGTTAACACATTTTTTAGTATCGGGGAATCTGACAGGAGGTAATGGTGGTAATGGTGGCTCTACAACAGGTTCTGGTACTTCAGGTAATGCAGGTGATGGAGGGGAAGCTTTTTATTTGAGCTCTCCAGCTAAAAATAGCACAGTGATCTTTGATATTGGTAAAAGCGCTGACGGTAACATTATGCCAGTAACTGTTAAAGGCGGGAACGGTGGTACATCGCCTTCTAATCCAGGAGGCATTGGTTCTTATCGAGCGGGAATGATTTTATTTTTGGGTGATGCTGGAAACATTGGTAATGTTACATTAAATGTGCATAAGGGGTCGACCATAGCACCTGGAAATGCAGGTGCTAATGCGGGAATAAGAAGCGCTAGCCTTTATCAAGTCCCAGGATCAAATATCATTAGTCAAGTGAGTAATGATGGTTCAATCACAAATGGTATTGACTTTTCTTCTTCGTTACAAGCTGATGTTATCACTAATAATGAAAGTGGCGTAATATCTGGAGTGTCTTATACAGGACTGGGTGATGATAGTTTAACAAACTCAGGAACTATAGAGTCTATCGACCTTGGTTTTGGTAATGATATAGTAACTAACTTAACGGGTGGAAAAATATCGCAAAATCTACTGGCTGGAGCAGGTAATGATATCGTCACGAATTCAAGTCAATTATCTGGTACAACGAATTTAGGGTCGGGTGATGACTTACTTGAAATTAAAGCAGGTAGTGTTGGCTCAATTGACGGAGGAACGGGAATAGACACTCTCAATATAGTTAACTCAGCATCTACTGCATATATTAATGAAAATTGTGAGCTTGCTAGTGAATTTGCAACTTTAGGAAGCAATAATTGTACCAAAGAAGTTGCAATAGCGAATGTGGAAACGATTAATGTGAGTAGTTATAAAATATCTATTAATGGAGCCATAAAAAATACAACAACACTGATAGTGAACCACGGATCCAAACTTTATTTAAATTCTATTCAAAATAATCAATTTTCTACAGCTCAAGTAAATCAATTAAATAATATGGGTTCACTTTATTTAAACTCAGATGTGGATGGTGCTGTAAACACGATAGGAAACAGCTCATTGATATTAAATGAAAAAGATAACATAAATAGAAAAGTTGCAACTTTTACAGCAACTATTAATAGCAATGGCATCCCGAGCATTCAAAGTGGTTTTTACAATGACAATGGTAATGCGAAACTTTATGCTTTAACAGCAACTTCATCTGCGATTAATATCGTAAATAGTACTGGGGGCAGTGAAAAATATATTAATTATGTGATTGATCTTAGAAGTGAAGATGTTGGTCAATTGGCTAAAAATGGTACAGAGTACCCTATTTTAAATGGTATATCTTTGAGTAATCACGATAATTTAGAGGATGCTAATTTTAATAGTAACATTAGCTATATTAATAGCAGTGGTGGTATGGTAAGTCAACTGCCGTTAATTGAGTTTTTTTCAAGGCCTGGTTCAGAGGATAACAGCGGTAGTATTGTATTAGTTGCTAAAGTAAAAAGTACTTGTGATTTTATTGAAAATGCAGGAACAGGAGGGTTAGAGAATCTCTGTAGCAGTATTGATAGTTTATCCAATACTTATAGTAGTTCTGATGCGAATATAAGAAGAAGAGTACTTGAAAAAACACCTGTACTTACATCCATTCCTCCAAATGTTAATACGGTTTATTTAGATAAAATACTAGATGCTAAACAAAGTATATTCCGTAAAGGTTCGAGCTCCTCTCGATCTGGAATAAATACCGGAACAAAGACAATGGATCGGTTTTCTCCTTGGATTGATGCATATGCGGCGCATGAAAAAGAGAATCCTGCAGAAGGTTATGATGGATACAGTCATTCGGTTAAAGGAGTTTCCTTTGGTATAGATTATAATGCAATAGATAAGTTTGGACTATTTATTAGCTATAGTGAGAATAAATTTTCTACGGAAATTACCGATTCTTCTATTAAAAATAACTCTTATGGTCTAACCTTGTTTTTAGAAAAGCCATTTAAGACTTTCGATTACTATGCGAGTTTGTCTTATTTTTATAATGATTTTGATAATGAGCGGCGCGATACCTCTAAAAGCGTAAATTCATTCAAATCGTCATTTTCAAATCATTCGCTATTATTTAATAGTAGATTACTCTACAATATTTATGATCAATCTTCTTATGGCTATGATTTAACATTACTTTTAGATCTGGATTATAATCAAGTTATGGGATATGGCTACCAAGAGGATTATCTTAATTTAGGTGGGCAAGCAGTTCAATCTGAAACATGGCATCAATTGAACTTTGGTGTGGGTTTCTTAATTTCTAAGAGGATAAACCTGCTTAATGGCATTATCACCCCTACTGCAAGTGTGAAAGCCCAATATTCAGTACTTAACGACCCGAATAGTATGAATGTTTCATCAATCGATTTTCCAGGCTTTATTCAAGTGCAATCAGCAAGCACGAAAAAAGTCGAGTACGAATTAGGAATTGCTTTAAAATACGAGTATAAAGAAAATATCGAGATAGATTTAGAGTATAATTCTCTCTGGAATAACTCCAGAAAAGAAGCTGTATCTTTGATATCAAAATATAGATTTTAAGGTGTCGCGCTTTGAGTTGATTGCTAAATCAGCAGGGGATATGGTCGATGCGATGATACCGTACGTCAGACTGTTCTGGTCAAGTCAAACAGGACACCTTCTTGCGAGAATTTTCAAAGTTAACGGGAAACAGGTATTCATTTGCTGTATGAAGCCTGTCATGATTGTAATAACAAATATAAGGGTTCTGTCGCAATTTGAAATTTTCACAGAGAGGCACTTTTCTTCAGGCATAGTTAGGCTGCGAGCAAGTAAAATTGCTGGTAAGTTGCTTTATCTTGATGGCAGTGCATCTGTTTTTTCTTCAACATGCGGTAGAGCTCAACACCTGAGATCGTAGCCTTGGCACCTTGAGTAGATTTAAATCCCCAAGCGGCTTTCATCTTCTTTTTTACCGATCGATGGTCCTGCTCAATTAGATTGTTAATGTATTTTATTTGGATGATTTCTATCATCAAAAACCATAATCCTAAAGTGAAAAACAGATAATTAAACATCGTAATACCCACTGTATTTGCACCACTTTGATCAATCACAATCTTATCTGGAATCACATTGCTTGAGCCCGTTGCTTTTTTTAAAAAAGTGTAAGCGGTTTTTTTCATCTCTGTGCTCTGAAAGGGCAAAGTCTACGGTATCCACATGCCTATCAATGGCTCGATATAAATAATACCACTGGCCTTTGATCTTAATGTAGGTTTCATCTAGACGCCAACTAGTGCAAGGCTGGCGCTTATAACACTTGTTGAAATGCTCTTCTAATTGAGGTGCATATTTAACAACCCAGCGATGAATGGTTGAGTGATCAACTTGGATACCACGTTCTGCCATGAGTTCTTCGATATCACGATAACTGAGGGTATAAGCAACATACCAACGAATCGCCATCATAATCAGGTCTTTCTTAAAATGACGGCCGCTGAAGTTAATCATGGTTTACCTTAAACAAAAATCAGCCGCTGCGAGCCAAGGAGTGCAAGGCACGGGGTGAGTAGGCCGAGGTAGGTTCGGGTTTTTAGCAGAGCGGAGTTGCGAAAGGCCGTTAGGTCTGTAGCAAGCGTAACGAGTGTCTAAAAATCTATACGAACCGTAGAGTCATGTGAGAGCACAGTGGTGGAGTGTGCCGATTCAAGGCACGCAACGCTGTGTGACGCGGACAGCCGAGGGTTTATAGTCGTCGCGTTTTGCTCGGCGATTTTGCATCATTGGATGTGCAAAATACCTACCGAGGTAGCGACGCTTACGATCATATCATCAAATCAAATTGCGACAGAACCCTTATATGAGTTAATCTGTTTCTCTTGTTACTGCTGGTTTTCCAGACTCATCTCGATATACGACAAATTGACTATAAGAAGTTCCTGAGCTTTCATAAGCATGACCAGACTCTCCTGTATTAATATTTATAGCAGTTATTTTTGACACTAAACACACCCCTCTTGACTGGGAACTCCAAGCAGCATAAGATCCCACAACATAATCCTCATCACTGCACAAAGCTGAGTCATAGCTTATAGTGCCTTTTACAGCATAACCAGCACTATTAAGAATATGTACAACAGGGTAACTGTTAACATTTTGATTGTTGTTTGCAGCTTGTGAAACAAGAGGAAGAGATAAACTTAAAGAAATAATAGCTAACATTCGATTTAAATATTTGATTTTAATCATAAAATTTACTCACATATTAAGGTAAATAGAAACCTAAAAATAAAGAAAATATATATTTTCTACAAATATAAATAGTTTTAACATTTATTATTTACTGCCCTCCATTATCCGAAATGCAACATTAAGTTGATAAAAAATCTTACTGAAAATTATAGTTCTCTTAAACAAGGTTGTTTTCTTGTACTATATCCAATATTTTCACAATAGGAAAGTATATTTCGTTCTGTCGCAATTTGATTTCGTTTGAAAGAGGTGTTTGATGTAATGGAAGGAGTTCAATTAGGATAGCAATTCACTATAAAACAAGTGGTTGATCATACAGGAGGCATTGGATTTAGCAAGGCTTTACCCAAGTCGCCCGCAAAGCGGGCCTATTCTTGTCAGAGCGGAGTTGCGGAAGAGCGTAAGGTCTGTAGCAAGCGTAACGAGTGTCTAAAAATCTTTACGAGCCGTAGCGCCATTTGAGAGCAGGGTATGTAGTGGCCGATTCAAGGCACGTAATGCCCTGTGACGAGGGCAGCCGAGGGTTTATAGTCGTCGCGTTTTGCTCGGCGATTTTGCATCATTGGATGTGCAAAATACCTACCGAGGTAGCGACGCTTACGTTATATTATCATTACAACCTGCAGGCACTATATTTGGTAATGGCCACAGCAATACTGACCGGAATTTAACATCCTCCTAAACATTGCCGCTAGGATCATTTTTTGAAATTCCTGAATCTAAATCGGGGGAAGATCAACCGGGTGCAATATATTTCGCCCTCCG
>LVCQ01000124.1 GCA_001644975.1 Piscirickettsiaceae bacterium NZ-RLO1 | reverse complement strand
AAATTAATCACGGATCACTTAAAACGCAGTCTAAAATGAGTAATACCATTTTCCTTGACCCTGTTCCCGACAAAGAAAAGACCATTTACGTACAGGTACATGATACTTCATCTGAAAAAATAGATTTGAAAGATAAAATTGTGAAAGGTTTAGAAACCCAAGGCTGGCGTAAGCGTCGCTACCTCGGTAGGTATTTTGCACATCCAATGATGCAAAATCGCCGAGCAAAACGCGACGACTATAAACCCTCGGCTGCCCTCGTCACAGGGCATTACGTGCCTTGAATCGGCCACTACATACCCTGCTCTCAAATGGCGCTACGGCTCGTAAAGATTTTTAGACACTCGTTACGCTTGCTACAGACCTTACGCTCTTCCGCAACTCCGCTCTGCTAAAAATCCTCACCTACCTCGGCCTACTCACCCCGTGCTTTGCACTCCTTGGCTCGCAGCGAAAGTCACAAAAACCTAGCTAAAGCATACAATATGGTGCAAGTAAATGTTTTACAAGTCGGTGAAGCGCCCAATGTACAATCTGTTTGGCAAACAATGGCAACCGGCTATGGTAGTGTGATGATGGGAGGCTTTACCGGTGTAGCCGCAGGACTCGCTACAGGCAGTGCAGGCGCAGGGCTCGCGGTGGGTGGAGCAACTGCGGCTGCAAGTTGGCTAGCAGATACCCTCGTTAAAGATGTAACCTACTCAATGATTACTGATGTTCAAGTATCAGTTAAAACTGATGGCAAAATTACACAGACCACAAAATCTAATCTCTCACAAGGCACTGAATCAACAACCACTCAAACTTACAGCCAAAAAACACACTGGTTACGCTATAAGACACGACGTAAGCGTCGCTACCTCGGTAGGTATTTTGCACATCCAATGATGCAAAATCGCCGAGCAAAACGCGACGACTATAAACCCTCGGCTGCCCTCGTCACAGGGCATTACGTGCCTTGAATCGGCCACTACATACCCTGCTCTCAAATGGCGCTACGGCTCGTAAAGATTTTTAGACACTCGTTACGCTTGCTACAGACCTTACGCTCTTCCGCAACTCCGCTCTGCTAAAAATCCTCACCTACCTCGGCCTACTCACCCCGTGCTTTGCACTCCTTGGCTCGCAGCGATCGCTTCAGTTGCTGATAAAGTCAATTTAAAATTTTCAGAAGCTAAGCCTGTTTTAGCAAAACAGGTCAGTAAAGAAATTTCAGGCATTTTTGGATAAGCCAGCCTGCCCTACACCCCTTTGCTGTAGGGCAAAGCATTAACAGTACAAAATTACTTTACTAGCTATTGTATTACTCAGGTACCCAGTATAACCAGTATAATACGAAGTGCTATATGTTTAACTGACTAGCGCATGTCATCATGCTCTTGCTTTTTTTGTCAGCAAGAATCTCATAGGTCTAGTGAATTTGCATCTTTTATTAAAACGTTATGAATTATGGACACGCTCTAAAAATTTTTGAATCGATTGTTTTAAAATGTTCGGGTTAACATTATGGCTGTATTGGCCGTCTTTGATATAGACCTTACCAATTGCCTCCAGCATAACGAGTCTGATTTTTTTATCAACAACTTTTTTATCAACTGCTAACGCTTGAGTAATAGATGATAATTCAAGCACAGGTATCTTCACTAATAACTCATTAATTTCTAAACAACGAGCTAATTTATCATACTCACTTTTAGCAAAAACACCCAAACATACGGCATAATTTGCTTCTATTAGTAAACCCAATGCAACAGCTTCACCATGATTTAACGCATGGTCACTCGCAACTTCTAATGCATGGGCAACCGTATGGCCTAAATTTAAGACCTGGCGCAATCCCTTTTCATGCGCATCAACACTCACGACTTGATTCTTCACTTGGCAACTTTTAAATATCACCCGAGCTAATGCTGTTTTATCATCTAAGTTTAATAATGTTGTCGCTTGCTCAGTTAATTCATGAAAAAATTCAGAACTGTTAATCAACGCATGCTTAAGAATTTCGATAAAGCCTGCTTTGCGCTCACGCATAGATAAAGTTGTTAATACAGCTGGATCAATCACCACACGCACCGGTTGTGTAATTGTGCCGATCATATTTTTGCCAAGCGGGGTATTTACTCCAGTTTTTCCACCAATACTTGCATCAACCATCGCCAACAAGCTCGTTGGCAAATACAATACCGGCACACCACGACAATACGTTGCTGCTAAATAACCCGCAATATCAGTCACCACACCACCGCCAAGCGCAATTACTAGCGTATCGCGAGTAAATCCAACACGTAGCATTTCATCTTCAAGGCATTGCTTTACCTCACGGGTTTTACACACCTCACCACAGCCTATGCTTAATAATAAAACCTCAGCACCTTGCTCAAGCAATTTTGCTTGAAACTGCTCAGCATACAAAGGTCGTACCTGATCGTCTGTGACAAGCACAATGCGTTTTGACATCATCAGACAATCTTTTATCAATTCACTCGACTGTAACAATCCCGAGCTTATATCAATATTATAAGCAGGCTTAGTTGTTACTTTTAACTGCAACATCACCTTATTTTCATCCTAATTTATTATTCTAATCATTAACTTTATAATTTAGCCGCACGATTCACTAGCAAAGCATCAGCAAGTACCAACGCCAACATCGACTCAACTACGGGCACCGCACGAATAGCAACACAAGGATCATGACGCGAACCTGTCGGCAAGGTAAAGTCGGCTTTTTCACCAGCAAGATTAGCGGTAGCTTGTACTTTTTTAATGCTTGATGTCGGCTTAAAGGCAACTTGCCCCGTAATACATTCACCTGTACTAATACCACCTAAAGTGCCACCCGCATGATTAGTCACTAAGCTTTTATTCTCAGTAAATAAATCATTATGCTCAGAGCCTTGCATACGTGATGCAGCAAAACCTTCACCAAGACTCACTCCCTTGGTTGCAGGCAGACTCATCATCGCTTTGGCCACATTAGCTTCTAACTTCTCATAGACTGGATCACCGATTCCTACAGGCAAACCAATTGCTGAAAACTGAATAACACCACCTAAAGAATCACCTTCTTCAATTGCTTTATCTAACTCGGCCATCATTTTTTCACCGGCAATAATATCTGCACAATAAAGCGGATGATCATAAATTTTTTGTTTTAACTCTGGTAACTCTTGAGCGACTAAATCAGCATCAACCGAACCAATGGATTGAATACTTGCTGCGGTTTTAATGCCAAAATGGGCCAATAGTTTTTTAGCAACCGCCCCTGCTGCCACTCGACAAGCGGTTTCACGTGCAGAAGAACGTCCACCACCACGATAATCAAAGACACCATATTTTTCCAAATAGGTATAGTTCGCATGGCCTGGGCGTAATAAATCTTTAATTGGCTCATACTTACTCGAATCAGCATCATGGTTATGGATGACAATCGACACCGGCGCGCCGGTTGTTTTCCCTGCAAAGACACCTGAATAAATTTCAGCATAGTCTTTTTCTTTTCTAGGTGAGGTAAAGCGATTTTTACCGGTAACCCGCAAATCTAATTCCGCATTAATCTCATCTTCACTCAGAGCTAAGCCCGCAGGACAGCCATCAATCACAACACCAATCCCTTTACCATGAGACTCGCCCCAGGTAGTAATACGAAAAATTTGCCCAAATGAATTACTGGCCACAAGACTCTCCTAATCTTTCTAACTGTATGATTGCCAACGATACCGTCTCGCAATTAATTTTAATACACTGATGTGCAGCTTGTTGATAATAAAACTGACGTTGCTGACAAAGCGCCAAAAACTCCTCTAACCCAGCCTTTGCATCGCTATCATTTTGGATATCAGCTTGAATATAAGCAGGCTTTTTACCTGACAAATAACGCTTTGTTAATAACTGTTTGTCTGCATCTAGATAAACGACGTGACCTAATTGCCGTAATTTCTCGCGGTTTTTTTCAGCAAGTACCGCACCACCTCCTGTGGCTAGTACACAAGGCTCTGGTAAATCAAGCGCAAATAGCACCTGAGTTTCCAGCTTGCGAAAACCAACCTCACCTAAAGCCCGAAAAATTTCAGGAATAGATAACACAGACGCGTTATTTTTCTGCTGATTATTCTGATTATAATAACTTTTTAATAACTCATCTAAATCAAAAAACGGCCACCTTTTAATTTCTGCCAGCTGCTGACCTAAGGTAGTTTTACCCACACCTTTTGGCCCACATAAAATCATGCGCATGTAAGCTCTCGCATATCGACGCCCAATGCTTGCATTTGCTCGACAAAACTTGGATAACTTTTAGCTACACATTCACTGCCTGTAATTTCACATTCACCTGCCGCAGCAAGGGCAGCAACTGCCATTGACATCACAATCCGATGGTCATGATAGCCCTGTAGGTTTTTCTGATTAATGAGCTTTTTCCCACCAATAATACTTAAACCATCTGCTGTTTCTTTAATATCAGCCCCGAGTTTTTGTAATTCTGCAGTAATCGCTGCCAGTCGGTTTGACTCTTTTTGCCGCGCAATACTGGCTCCGGAAATTATCGTCTGACCTTCGGCATAACAAGCAATCACCGCCATAATCGTCACAGCATCAATAAATTCATTAATATCAAAGCTAACACCCTGCAATTTTTCTACCGCAAGCACCTGTAATGACTTTTCATTCGCATCATATTCAAAATTCGCTCCCATTTTAACGAGAACATCGAGTAATTTTTTATCACCCTGAGCATCAGCTAAATCAACATTATCAATAGTTACAGTACTTCGAGTGACCAAAGCAGCAGCAACTGGATAGGCCAGAGAGCTAAAATCACCGGGTACACGATAATTAAAACCAGTGATTTTTTGCACACCGGGAATGACAAAGCGTCTATAGCCTTCACGCTGATAAGCTAAACCTAAACGATCAAACCAGCTCAGTGTTAAATCAACCCAAGGTAGCTCACCCGGCTGATCGACAATGATTTCAGTTTCTCCTGCGATAAATACACTGGCAATCAATAGTGCTGAAACAGGCTGTGAGTCTTGACCATCAATACGCGCATAATTGCCTTGCAAAGGTCCTCGAATAATCAAGGGGGCATGGTTATCGCCTTTCATGGCAACACACTCTGCTCCCAGTTGCTTTAAGCCTTCGATAAGTGGCTGAGCCGGACGGTTAAAGCGTACAGAGTGATCACCAGTCATCACACTATAACCTGGAATTAAGCCTAAAATAGCACCAACAAACCGCAATACCTGACCAGAATTCCCCGCATCCAAAATATTATCTGGCTGCTTAGGCTGACCTGAAACACCTGTAATATCCAAACGGTTTTCAGCCTCAACGAGACTAATATCCGCACCAAAGGCACGACAAGCCGCAATCATCGCATAGGCATCAGGTGAAGGTAGGAAAGACTCAATACAACTCTTGCCATCAGCCAAAGCAGCAAAGAGGATCGCCCGCAGGGTATGCGATTTAGACGAGGGAATTTCTATCCGGCCTTGTAATTGTGAAGGCTTAACCTGTAGTTTTTTCATTATCTTACTCAATTTAACACGAACAAAATTAATACATTAATTAAAAGGCCACCCTAAGCACAGCCAAGAAGCTGACAGGATTGAAGTTGACTCTGCACCTTTTTAACAGTACAAGCTAGACTATCATGCTCACAGCCCTCTGACAACCTTACCAGTATACCTTTTGAACATAACCAATGATCAACACTCTGACTGTCTACCAATAACTGTGACAGCAGCCTTAACTCGTCATGCTCAGCCAGCCAAAGATAGCATATTGATGAGTGGGCTTTAAGCTTTGCTTGACCTTTATTCACGACAACGAACGTTGTCTTATTATCCAGTCCATCCATAATATGCTGATGTCGAACAATTAAATTCCACTTTTGTGCACAACGCGCTGATGCAATAGCAGCAGCCCCTACCTCACCGCTGGCTTTTAGCGCCGCTTCAGCATTACTTGCCACAGCGATACAAGGCACATCCAAGTAATTTTTTTCTAACCACTGCTTACACTGTAACAAGGACTGCTCATGTGCATAAATTTTATCAATCACCGCAGTATTCTCATGGGCTAACAAATTATGCTCTATCACTAACTGGTGTGCTTCACTAATATACACATCCGATGTTAATAATTGCTCCACTACCGAACCAATGATGCCTGTCATACTATTATGCAAAGGCAATACCGCTAATTTTACTTCTTCAGCCAATAACCGATTAATAATGCTATCAAAAGAATCTTCTAAAGATAACTGAATAAAATCACCTAATTGCCGATAAGCCGCTTCCTCAGAATAAGTACCCACAGGACCCAAACAGGCCACAGTTAAAGGCTGTTGCAAACTTAAACTTAAGGACATAATTTGACGAAACATATGATAAATAGCCTTATCATCTAAAGGCCCCTCATTATGCTCAAGAATTGTTGCCAAAACCGCTTTTTCACGTTCTGGACAATAAAATTGCTTGATATTTAATTGCTTTTTCACCGCAGCAATTTCTAGGGCACAGAATGCTCGCTGGTTTAATAAGTTCAGCAATTTAAGATCAATACCATCAATTTTATCACGCAGCGCATTGAGTGTTTGCATATTCAATTCCCCTTTTCTCTACAACTAAATATCACGTTTAACGCTGTTAGCAATTAAAGCCAACTCTTGCATCAACTGCGTTAGATCCTCAGGACTTAAAGCTTGCTCAGCATCACACCAAGCTTGCTCAGGTTGATGATGTGACTCAATAATCAACCCATCGGCACCTGCGGCAATCGCCGCTTTTGATAACGCAGGCACCAACGAAGCACAACCTGCCGCATGGCTTGGGTCAATTATCACCGGCAAGTGCGTCTCACGCTTTAACACGGGAATTGCAGTAACATCCAGCATATTACGGTAAGCATTTTCAAAGCTACGCACCCCACGCTCACACAGAATAATATCCAAATTACCAGAGGCTGCAATATATTCTGCAGCATTTAACCATTCTTTAATCGTGGCACACATCCCCCGCTTTAATAAAACCGGTGTTCTAGTACGGCCAACTTCTTTTAGTAATTCGAAATTTTGCATATTGCGTGTACCAATTTGAATCAAGTCTACCCCCATCGCCAAAAAATGCTCCAAATGACGCACATCCAATAGTTCCGTCACCATCGGCAGCGCACTCGCTCTAGCTATAG
>LVCQ01000123.1 GCA_001644975.1 Piscirickettsiaceae bacterium NZ-RLO1 | reverse complement strand
CCTTGGCTCGCAGCGACTGCCATAAATCATACAGCATAGTATTTATAACTTAAGTAATTATCTTTTTTATTTTTTTACTTGCCAAAGTGAATCTGTAAAGTATTTTTTCTTATCATAGAAGTTATTGATAGGTTTATAGCCTGAATTCACCGCAAAGCGATCAATATCCTCTCTTAGGTATTTATATGAATACTCTAAATGAATCGACTCAAATTCTTTAAAGTTAAAACACTTCTCTAAAGCTTCGATATAAACAGAGTGAGCTTCTTTAGCAATTAAATAACTTTCCATCGCACCACTAACCGGATTATAAACCCCATGATGCACAAACTTATGACAATTAAATGTACCACCAAGCTCATAATTAATCCGTGAAAGAATATTGAAGTTAAAGTCTTTAGTCACACCTTGAGAGTCATTATAAGCTTGATTTAATATATTAATATCTTTTTTAAGGTCAAAGCCAATAAATAAATAATCATGCTGATTGAGATGCTTCCATAATGATCTTAAAAAAATTAACGCACTTTCTTCATTAAAATTTCCAATCGAAGACCCTAAAAATAAAATAACATTAACGCCTTGCTTATTATCTTTAATCCAATCAATAGCATCTAAGTACTCTCCAACAACCCCAGTATGTTGTAATTCAGGGAATTCTAATGATAAATTCTTATCAAGATCTCTTACTGTAGATTCTGAAATGTCTATCGATATATAATCAAAATTTAGTTGCGATTCGATAAAACTTCTTAGTAAAATCTTTGTTTTTCGGCCATCTCCAACCCCAAGTTCAATTAAATTAAATTGCTTATTCTCACCTAATAATTGACCTACTTCATGACCATATTTTTTCAAAATATGCTCTTCACAATTTGTCAAATAATATTCATCAACATCAGTAATTTTTGAAAATAAACGACTACCTTGATCATCATAAAAGTACTTAGATGGAATATATTTATTTCTAGAAGATAACCCTGCTAATACATCCATTTCAAAACTTTCTTTCAGGTTATTTTTTTTAATTTCTATATTATCAAGAATTTTTATTGTCATGCTGTGCCATCCTTACACAATCGAATACCGCTAAACATCCAACGTTTGTCTGCATTAAAAAAATTTCTGTAAGTCTTTCTATAATGCTGTCGAGGTGTTGCATAACAGCCACCTCTAAGCACCATGGGTCCATTCATAAACTTACCATTATACTCACCCAAAGCACCTTCAGGTGCAACATAACCAGGATAAGCCTGATATGAAGACTGTGTCCACTCCCATAAATTCCCATGTAAATTCATAAAATCGTGACAATCAGCTTCAACCTGTCCGATAGGTGCAAGACGCCCACTCTCCATAAAATTACTATTATCTATCTCACTACTGCTCTCACTCAGCCTTCTATTTAATTGACAACTGGCAACCTCCCACTCAAACTCTGTCGGCAAGCGACACTGCGACCATTTGGCAAATGCAGCCGCTTCATAAAAACTAACATGGGATACCGGCTCATCCATTTCAATTACAGCATCACCATAAAGTGTTTTATATAGCCAACTGTCCTCCTTTTTAAACCAATATAAAGGCGCCTGCCAATGCTCTAACTGTATCAATAACCAAGCATCACTATACCAATATTCCGAGCGTTGATAACCCTTATCCTCAATAAATTCAATATATTCTCTATTAGTCACCAATGAACTTCTAATGCTAACAGACTGAATATAGACTTTATGACGAGGCGTTTCATTATCATAGCAAAAGTGCTGCCCATCAGCTTGCCCCACTTCATAGAGCCCATCGGCAATCGTTAAATATTTGCTAGAACAGGGCAAAGAACCTGGGTATTTTTCTTTGATATAACTAATATTTAATGGATTAACGGCAAAGTTATATTTAATATCCATAAACAATAACTCTTGATGTTGCTGTTCATGGTTAATACCAAGCTCTAATAATAATATAACTTCTTCACTATTTCCCTTATCAAGCAAGCGATTCAATAGGCTATCCAGGTGATCATCGACATATTTTCTATATTTTTTAACTGACAAAACTGTCGGACGTGATAATTGCCCTCGATCACCTTGAGTCCAGTGATGCCCCATACTTTTATAATAAGAATTAAAAATCAAATGAAATTTATCATTAAATATTTGATAATTTTTTAAAAATTTAACCAAAATAAAGCGTTCAAAAAACCATGTTGTATGCCCTAAGTGCCATTTTATCGGGCTTACATCTGGATGAGATTGCACAACATAGTCTTCAATCTCCAAACTTTCACAGATCTGCTCTGTAGTTGCACGGACCTTATAATAGCGATTTAACCATAGCATCACATCATTAAATCGCGAGGTTATCTCCATATACCACTATCCACTTAACAGCTATTTTCTCCATTTAGAATCTAGCCTAACAGCAACAATGGCATAGGTACAACTAGTTATTAAAACAATTTCATTCGCTTTAGATTTATCTATGCTTCGCTTATATTAAATAGCATCTTCCAAAATAAACTATTTTCGTCTAGAATCACCCACCAATTGAAATTATAAAGTAAATTTTTAATTAAATTCTTCAAAATGCGTTAAATAAATATACAAAATCAATCAAAAAACTATTTATTACAATAAAACTTGGCCCGATAACACCATCAAGATACAAACTCTTTCTAATTTTAGCTCACTCCCTCCTTTAGCATATCGATTAACGCTATTAAAAAATAAAAAAACGACTACCACAAAAAAACCAAAGCAAATGCAACAGCACTGCCTAGACCTATTTGAATGAAGCCAATCCTAATATAAGCCAATTCGTGCAGTTAATTGCTTAGCTGCCAAATTCATCACACTATACACTACTGCGCCCAATAATATTCACCCTCGGTGTTGCCATTTCTGCAAAGGCCAGTGCTGACCTTATCGATGTAAATACAACTCCTAGATTTTATATAGCTTTAATTCAACTGAAAACGCTTTTGCAAATACTCCTGACAGGCTAAACCTAACTCAGGATGATCTAAAGCATAATCAAGCGTTGCCTCTAAAAAGCCAAGTTTACTACCACAATCATAACGCTTACCAGCAAATGGGTAGGCCAATACCCGCTGATTTTGTAATACGCTAGCAATCGCGTCAGTGAGCTGTATTTCACCACCAGCGCCTTGTGAGGTGTTTTTTAACGCTGCAAAGATCTTTGGTGATAAAATATAGCGACCTACCACAGCTTGGCGCGATGGCGCATTTTCAGGCTTGGGTTTTTCCACCATATGAATGACACGATCCGATAACTCAGTGGCAACAATGCCATATTTATGCGTATCACCTTCTGGCACCTCTTGCACCGCTAAAACGCAATCCGCGCCTTTATGATTGTATTTTTCTACCATTTGGCTTAAGCATAGTGGCCCATCATTGGCAATTAAGTCATCGGCTAAAATCACAGCAAAAGGCTCAGAGCCCACCAAAGATTCCGCACAAAGCACCGCATGACCCAAACCTAAAGGCTCTGCTTGGCGCACATAAGAACAACTTACTCCTTGTGGCAAAATATCACGAACTATGGATAAAAATTGCGTTTTACCAGCTTCTTCCAAACGTTTCTCTAATTCGTAATGGCGATCAAAATGATCTTCAATAGCACGTTTATTTGAACTAGTAACAAAAATTAATTCTTTAATTCCCGCTTCAATCGCCTCTTCAACCGCATATTGAATCAATGGCTTATCAACAACAGGGAGCATTTCTTTTGGTGTTGCCTTAGTTGCTGGTAAAAAACGTGTGCCCATGCCAGCAACAGGAAATACGGCTTTTCTTATTACACTCATCAACACACATCCTTCATTAACCATTCCCCTCGACCAATGCAGCGATAAGTTATCCCTAAACTTTCTAAGTGCTCAGCATCATAAATATTACGTCCATCAATCACCAATGGCTGGTTCAACGTCTTTTTAATCACATTAAAGTCAGGGCTTCTAAACTCCGTCCATTCCGTCACGACAATTAGCGCATCCGCTCCGGTTAATGCACGACTTGCACTTGTTGCCAAATATAAATCATCACGTGCACCATATACGGCTTGAATATTATCCATTGCCGCCGGATCATACGCCTGCACCTTAGCCCCATGCTGCCATAAGCCTTCCATCAACACACGACTGGGTGCCTCGCGAATATCATCCGTTTTTGGCTTAAACGCTAAACCCCATAAAGCGAACGTTTTACCCTGAATATCACCTTGAAATTCACGTAATACTTTTTCAAGTAATAATTCTTTTTGCTTTTCATTCACTTCTTGTACTGCACCCAAAATTTTCGTATCAAAACCATGCTCTGCAGCGGTATGCACTAAGGCTCGCACATCCTTAGGAAAACATGAGCCACCATACCCACAACCTGGATAAATAAAGTGATAACCAATACGTGAATCAGAACCGATACCTTGGCGAACCATCTCAATATCTGCACCAACACGCTCAGCCAGTTGACTCATCTCGTTCATAAAGCTAATTTTTGTTGCCAACATTGCATTGGCTGCATATTTTGTCAGTTCAGCTGAACGGACATCCATAGCAACTAAACAATTATTTTTCTTAGTGAGTGGCGTATATAAAGTTTTTAAACGCTTTTCAGCACGAAGATTATCAATACCAATGACAACACGGTCTGGATACATAAAGTCTTCTATCGCCGCACCTTCTTTCAAAAATTCAGGATTTGAGCTAACATCAAATTCATAGTTCACTCCACGCGCACCTAATTCATTACAAATAACCTGACGTACTTTATCGGCCGTACCCAAAGGAACGGTTGACTTATCAATGATCAGCTTATAGCCATTCATGTATTCACCAATGCTTTTAGCAACCGCAAGCACATATTGCAAATCAGCCGACCCACTTTCTTCAGATGGCGTGCCTACCGCAATAAAAATAAACTCACCCTGCTCTACCGCAGATTGAATATCCGCGGTAAATTCTAAACTCCCTGACTCTTGACCACGGAGCAATAACTCATCCAAACCTGGTTCATAAATTGGACTTTTTCCCTCAGCAAGTTGCGCTAACTTCTTCTCATCAACATCGACACAAATAACTTGATTACCCAAGTCAGCAAAGCACGCCGCTGTGACTAACCCGACATAGCCTGCACCAAATACAGTCACTCTCATTGATCTTGCCTTTCTCTATTACAATGAACCCACTCATTGTAACGACTTTCACTATTGCAAGCCACCTAGTAAGGCTCTACACTGCCCTCAATGATTGACTTAAGGAGCTCACATGAACACTGCCACCTGGACAAAACTCACCGCCCACCAACAAGAAATCAAGCACACTCACTTACGCGATCTTTTTATCAATGACTCGCAACGTTTTAATCACTACTTTAAACAAGGCCCACATTTAAGTATTGATTTTAGTAAAAATCACCTCACTAACCACACCCTTAAATTATTAATCGCACTGGCACAAGAACATTCACTTGGCGATAAAATTCATGCCCTAATGCAAGGTGCCACGCTGAATATCACTGAAAATCGTGCTGCCTTTCATACCGCTTTACGTGTACCCACTTCAAAGCATCACCAACTGCCCAAAGAGATTGCCAAACAAATCACAACTGTTCATGCCCAAATGCGCGCACTATGCGCTAAGATTCACAGTCAAACACCACTTTACTCGCAAGGTCAGGTCATTACTGATATCGTTAACCTTGGCATTGGCGGTTCTGACCTTGGTCCAGCGATGGTCACAGCCGCCTTAACGCCCTACCATAAAAAGTACCTACGTTGCCACTTTGTCTCTAATGTCGATGGCAATCAATTGCACAACACCCTAAAAAGCTTAAAGCCTGAAACAACCCTATTTATCATCGCCTCTAAGTCATTTACTACTCAAGAAACCTTTGCTAATGCACAATCAGCGCGCCATTGGCTAGAGACAGCACAATTATCAACAGCACAAATCAATCATCACTTTATCTGCTGTACCAGCAAGCCGGAAAAAGCCCGCGAGTTTGGTATCTTAGCAGAGCATATTTTACCAATGTGGGACTGGGTCGGCGGCCGTTACTCACTGTGGTCATCCATCGGCTTACCCATCGCGCTTGCTACAGGCTTTGATCACTTTGAGGCCCTACTCGCCGGAGCGCATGCAATGGATAGCCATTTTCAAACCGCAGCATTTGAAGATAATTTACCAGTTGTGCTTGGCTTAATCGGCCTTTGGTATATTAATTTTTGGCATACCCGCTCACATGCATTACTACCTTATGAGCAAATGCTCGCTCTTTTCCCAAATCACTTTCAACAAGTTGATATGGAAAGCAATGGTAAACATGTACAAATCAATGGAGAGCCTGTTAACGGGCAAACCGCACCAGTCATTTGGGGACAACCAGGTACCAATGGCCAACATGCCTATCATCAAATGCTTTTTCAAGGCACTGAGATGATCCCGATGGACTTTATTGTTGGGCTAAAAACACACAGCCCGTATCAACAACAGCATAATATGCTAGTAGCCAATTGTTTTGCACAAACACGCGGCTTAATGTGGGGCTGTGACGAGAAAGAAGTCTACCAGCAGATGATCAACCAAGGAGTTAATCAAGCAGAAGCACAACGACTAGCACCCCATAAAGCAATTGTTGGTAATCAACCGAGCACCACCATACTCTATGATAAACTCACCCCTGAGAGTCTAGGTTCCTTAATTGCCCTGTATGAGCATAAAGTATTTGTCCAAGGAGTTGTCTGGAATATTAACTCTTTTGACCAATATGGCGTTGAGCTTGGTAAAGTAATCGGCCAAGATGTACTGGCTCAATTACAAGACGGATCAAATATTAAAAATAATAACATTGACGGCTATGATGCATCAACGCAAGGCTTAATTCATTATTTTCGTAACAACCAATAAGCTTTTTTTAGCCGCAAATCCAGAAGAGCCATACCCTCTGTATATGCTCTTCTTCTTGTACTTTTTCAACTTTAAAAGAGGCCTCCTGCGTCGGCAGCTTTAGGAGGGCCTTGCTAAACTCAACGTAATCGCTACTATAGAGTATTGTTTTTAAGAGGAAAACAATTGCTCAACACAGTCAAACATCTTCTTCAAACTGCCGACAATTGGTGGCGTGACTTCATAGCTAACATGGACAAGCACCGTAATGTCGTTGTGGAAAACGTGATTAAAGTACTTGCATGCGGCACAACCGTGATGGGTCACTCAAAATACTGTTGTAGCAACTCTGAATGCTCTCATACCAAAGTTGTACCTTATACCTGTAAGTCACGTTTTTGCAGTGCATGTGGCAAAAAAGCAACAGAGATTTGGATTGAGGAACAAAATGCCATTCTTCCTCAGTGTGAGTATCAACACATCACTTTTACCATTCCCAAAGAATTTCGTG
>LVCQ01000122.1 GCA_001644975.1 Piscirickettsiaceae bacterium NZ-RLO1 | reverse complement strand
CCTTGGCTCGCAGCGCCTGTAAGTCGCAGGCTTAATCTCTCCGTCACAGCCAGCAAAACGTAATTTTTCTGCAGCGACTAAAGCACCAAACTCACTATCCAAATAATCACTGTTATCATCTAATAAATCATAAGCACTTAACTGAGCAATGACCCCTTCTGTAACAAGTCTTTCTAAAAAAAGTAGCTTTCTCTCTACACCAACATCTTCCACCTCAGCCCAAATTGCTCTAGCATAAGGCGAACTCTGTAAGAGAGAGCTGTCATGAGGAATAGATATAAGCAACGCCTCTAATTGTACCTCCTGCTCAAACGTTATTCCTCTATTCTTAGCAATTTCATATAACCACTTAAGCTTCTGTTGTAGCTTTGCTGCTCTTTCTTGTAATATTGTTCTAGCATGAGGCATATTAATTCCCTTTTTAAAAAATACAGTTTAGCTTCCTTGTTATCCTTTTTGTGACCCTTCCTTCTAAGGTTCACGAGTACCACTCTATAAGAAAGCAGACAGAATCTGCAATAAAAAATATAAAAAAAATTAAAATACATATAAATTGCGTTAAATAATATATTAAATAAACTACCCAGTTAAATTTATAAAAAATCGTAAGCGTCGCTACCTCGGTAGGTATTTTGCACATCCAATGATGCAAAATCGCCGAGCAAAACGCGACGACTATAAACCCTCGGCTGCCCTCGTCACAGGGCATTACGTGCCTTGAATCGGCCACTACATACCCTGCTCTCAAATGGCGCTACGGCTCGTAAAGATTTTTAGACACTCGTTACGCTTGCTACAGACCTTACGGTCTTCCGCAACTCCGCTCTGCTAAAAATCCTCACCTACCTCGGCCTACTCACCCCGTGCTTTGCACTCCTTGGCTCGCAGCGAAAGATAACACCTAGTTAAAATTATTTAATCAGCCTTTAATACTAAATCCCTAAAAAGTTATAATGACTCTATATAGCACTTTACACTCTGATATAAATCATTTTTCATGTTTTACAAAAATCATTTCAAATAAAATATTATTTTCATTAATTTATTAAAGCAATAAATTTACTGTTTAACATGATTTTCGAAAAACTAACTCCTACTTGTATTTATATTAAAATTATCAATTATGTATACATGCTTTATTTTGCTAATATCCTCCCTTCAGATTTAATCTCTTATAAAAGGACCCTTATTTTGTCGACAACAGCAGAAGATATGAGCCAACGATTAGCTGTAGTTTCAAGGACAACACCGCTTCTTCCTCAGCACTCTAGCCAACCAAATCAAGATGCACAACTTCCACATTCCCGATATACTTATCTTTCTTGTGTTGTTAAAGGGGTGATGTTTTTTTTGCAATGGGTTCCGGTTTGTCTGGTTTCTCCAGTGGAAAATCACTAGAAGACCTTATCGATAGTAGGGGGTTTATTGATGCTGTAGGCATCATTGCTTCTCTAACTTACTCATTTTTTAATACTAATGCGACAAAAAATTTAATAAGCAGAATCAGCCAAGGGCCAGATTCTTTTGCTAAAAAAATTTCTTGCCTGATCCTCGCTGCAATTGCTGCAACACCTGGCGGCTTCTTAACTTACAACGGCCTACAGCAACAAGATAATATTATGGGCAATAAACTAATGTCAGCGACGCTTTCCAGTACTAATTTTTTTGGTTCACTGTTTGCGACAATGAATGCGATGCTATTAGCTCCCACTGATTCAAAGAAATTTAAAAACCAAATCTATATATATATCTGTGCTTTTATTGCTGCAGCAGCCTTACTTGTAGCCCCTACTTTAGCTGCTACTCAAGGTTTAGAAAGAGTTTTTCCTTCCCTTTCTTCAGAAGCAAATTGGTGTATTTTATCCTCATGCAATAGCTTAAGTGCCAGCATATTTACACAAGGATTAGTCGATTTCAAAAAGCAATCATCCTGTTGTAATAGATCAGATCACACTCAAGAAAAAAGAAAATCTAATCTTATTATTAAAATAATAGCATATATGATGGCATCATTTACTGCACTTTCTTTCGCTGCTTTAAATTTGGCTATCTCGGATAATGAAACATTTCAAGTAATTTCTATGCTACTTGCAGGAACGGCAACCACAGCCATTTGGGGCAGCGGCCTCAATCAACTTTTTCAATCAGCATTCGATTACATAAAAAGGCTATGCTGCACTGACTCTCAATTGAACTTAGGCCAGGATACTCCAATGTTATTTCAAGGTATTGCTGAAGTTCAAGAAAACGCGAGTGATATTTCAGGATATGGCTCCGGAAGAATTCAAGTCGTTAGCGAAAGTGTCTATGGTGCTTAGCATTAATTAGAAAATTTTCGCAACCTTTAATAAAAAATAAAAAATTACCTTATTGTCCTAATATACTTGAACACATTTAAATTTCTCAAGAGTATAAACTGTACTTTCTTCTACAATTGATTAGAATAATAAGCTAAAAACCTGACAAGGGATGGATAGTGCAAATTTAAGCAGAAGGTAATCATGAAAATACAGCCAAATAAAAACCATCTTCACTTAACCACTGGCAATCTTGATTGCATAATGTCATTTGATATTCGTGTATTAAGTGAAGGGGCAGCTAAACTCTATAAAAATGATACTCTCATCGAATATGAACCATTAGCTCTAAACCATGACTTTACTCATATAGAGTGGTCACTTGAGAAAGATTCACAATATCTTCTAATACCTGACGACCATACTATTTTAAAAAATGGCTGGTTTTATAGTAATCACACGTTATTAGAAAACGGAGGGTTTTGCTTCTCTTATCAAAATAAAAACTGGTCTATTTACCATTCATTAGACAGTAGCCAGTTTTATTGCGATGAGAAGCGACTACAATATCACTTCTCGCCTCTTACAGGCTGGATTAATGACCCGAATGGGTTAGTCTACCATCAAGGTTATTATCATTTATTCTTTCAGTATAATCCATATCAGCCTCATTGGGGCAACATGCATTGGGGACATGCAGTAAGTAAAGATTTAGTCTCTTGGCAACACTTACCTATTGCTCTTTATCCAAACAACAACCTTAATAACCGATTTATTGGCGGTGCGTTTTCTGGAAGTGCCTTATCTAAAGATGGGGAATTGCTCATCACTTACACCGATCACTTTGAAGACTCGATAAACTCAAAAGATATTTTTATAGAAAAACAAAAAATAATTAAATCTGATGGTATCACCTTTTCAAACCCGAAAACAATCATCAACAGAGCACCAAATAATTATTCAAACGACTTTCGAGATCCAAAAATTTGGTTCTGTGATTTAGCACAGAAATTCTATTTAATTATCGGTAGTAAAGCAAATAACTTACCTAGCATTGCACTTTATAGTTCAATTGATGCCAACGACTGGACTTATGAAGGTATCCTCTTTCAAGAAAAAAAACTTAAAGGACGATCTATTGAATGCCCAGATCTTTTCATGGTTGATGGTATTTATGTCTTGGTATTTTCTTTATTTGACACTATTAATAATAAAAATATTAATCATAGAAGCTACTACTATTTAGGGAACTTTAAAAAAAATAAATTCATTCCAACGACCAAAATATATGAAATCGATTTTTGTAATCACTTTTATGCATTACAAACTTTCGAAGATAAAAGCATGAATAGAGTTGGCATCGCATGGATGAATAATTGGAGTGACAACATATTTTCTACGCAAAATCATTATGCAGGAGCTATGAGTTTACCTAGAAAACTATCAATTAAAAATAATAAATTGAGTATGCTGCCTATCAGCCAACTTGAAAATATTAGAGCCTCTCAAGAAGTAATTTTTGATTTTAATCAAAGTTTCTGTCAAATTGAAACCAATAAAAAATCCTTTGAAATAGAATGTTTATTTAGCCCTAGTATAGAATGGTCTATGGAATTTAAGTCAGAGGCAGATATAGCTCTAACCATTATATGGACTGGCTCAAAAATTATACTAAAAACTAAACAAAAAACCTGCATAAGCCCCTATATATGCAAACCAGACAAAAAACAACAAATCGATGCTAGCTTTTTTTTAGATACAACCAGTATCGAAGCCTTTATTGATAATGGAACAGTATGTGGATCACTCAGACTAGAATTTAATAAAAATAGTAATATTACTATTTGCACTACAACAAAATCCCCTCAATCATTTGCTGGAAAACTATGGGAATTAAATTCAATTTGGAGTAACGAACGTGACATTTAAACAAAAATGCTTAACCTTATGTTTTCTCTCTGCTTTAATCACAGGTGGGTTTTCATCCGCAATTGGCCTTGTTTCTCCTCAAATATCAAAATACTATAATGTAGATATTTCCAATATCGTCTACATTGATGTTTTAAATATTGTCGGCTTGCTGATTGGTAACTTTTTTAGCGGCCGCCTCATTGAAAAAATTAATACTCACAATACACTCTGTTTTGCAATCGCTCTAGGCATCATTGCAGAGTCTTTATTGGCGCTAGGCCTGCCTTTGTCGTTTTATGCTACCTGCTCTATGCTAAATGGTATCTCCATCGGCTTTTTGGTGCCTGCAGTAACTCAGTCAATCTCTGACCTTCACACAGTAAGCCGCGAAAAAGACTCAAAATTAAGCTTACTTAACTTCTTCTTTAGTCTAGGCTCAGTGTTTATTCCAATTGTCGGTGGTTATATTACTCACTACCTATCATGGCGTCGTGTCTTTGCGATGTTGGCTATCTTATATGTTTTTTTATTAATTTGCGCCTTAACATTTAAAATAAAGCCCACTTGTGACAATACGCCAAAATCCCAACAGTCACAGGGAAAGAATAATCAATCGATATTTAACTTATCACTCATATTAATTGGTATGGCCTTAATCTGCTATGTTTACATAGAATATGTAGTAAGTTACTGGTTTTCACCTTACCTACAAATGGACAAGCATATCAGCGTTATCGAAACAGGAAAGCTCCTCGGAATATTTGGGGCATCAATTGCTGCAGTGAGGCTGATTGCTGGACTTTATTTATTAAAAAAAATCAGAGCAACAAACTACATTACCTTAAGCTGTATCACAGTATTTATTGGCTTTTTATATTTTTTAAATAGCTCAAACTATTTTAGTTTTATGGCTTCAATTATTTTAATTGGCTGTGGTTGTGCTTCCTTATTTCCAACATTATTAGGCTATGGCATTGCACAAGCCAACTATCAATCACCCAGGGCCACCTCCTTTCTCATCACCTGCGGCTCTATCGGCGGATTTGTTGGTCTTATTATGTCTGGTTTTTTAGGGCAGCATGTCGACAAAGTAACACCAATTTACGTCGCCCCCATCTTAGCATTTATCATCATCGCTATTATTTTTATCACCGTCCTAAATAACCGCTATGGACGACTAAAAGCACCCAATACAAACTATAAATCAACTAAATAACAAATGTGGGCTATTTTGTAATTTTACGTTGTAGCCCTAGATATCATACTTAACACGCACTACAATAACCCCATCAACAACGAAAACCCTTAATCACAATGAACTTAATTTTCCAGCGCACAGAAAAGAAAATAGCAAAAATAATCATTGCATTAATCAGCAGCATAGCCATCCTATTGACTCGTTGTACTTACGCAGCTATTTCTACACAGTCCATCAATATAGCAGGACATACCCTCTCTTATAATAAGGCTGGGAAAGGGAAAAATGTGCTCTTACTTTTACATGGTTATTTGGCTAATAAAGAGCAATGGACCCCTATTATCACTAATCTCGAAAACAACAGCTATATCAAGAAAAATTACACGATAATTGCCCCTGATTTACCCGGTTACGGCCACTCAAAATCGTTTCCAGCACCCGTTTATCGATTAGACACTGCAACTGGATTATCTCAAACACAGGTACTTTACCACTTTCTACGTGTCCTCCACCTATCAAAACGACCCATTCACCTGGCAGGAAACTCCATGGGTGGCCTTATACAGGTCTTACTTACTAAACGTTATCCAACATTAGATATTAGAAGCATCACCTTTATTGGGTCACCTGCAGGTGTTGCACTACCCGCTACCATTATCAACCATGCTTACAATCAAGGTTATAATCTATTCCTACCATCTAGTAAAAAGCAATTTGATACTGAAATCAGAGGGCTCATCTACAATGCGCAGGCAATTATCAATATAGTCACACCTGCGCAAATTAACATACTCATTAATGATTATGCAAAAAACTATAAACCATACTCTCTTGTTTGGGAGCAATTAAATTCAAACCCTTACGCTACCTACTTTACTAAACCAACAGGCTTTCAAAAACCAGTTGCAATTTTTTGGGGAAAACAAGACCGACTCTACCCAATAAAAAATAAAGCGATCCTAACAGCTGCATTCAATAATATATCCATCAATGACTCTATTAATGAATCAGGCCATCTTATGATGTTAGAAAAACCAGAGGTTATCAATTATGTAAGTCAGCACTTTGCTGATTTTTTAACAAAAGTTTCAAGAAATAAAATAAAATAAAATAAAAAATTTTAATATTTTACAATCCGCTCATAAGGCATATAATATATCTTATTAATTTACAATAAATTTAAAATAAATAAATAATTACTACATATTATTTACTATAAAAGCTTTAGCCACTATTTTTTCTGATACACCCTACTAAGCCAACACAATAGCTCCGGTCTAACTGACAGAGCTTTTTCAATGAAAACTAAAAATAGGATAGTTTTAAAACCATTCATACCCCCATGTTGTATAGAGATTAAGATTTAACTAACTCTTGATTTTAAAGAAATATTCATTCTATAAATAAAAAATAAAATTTTACTTCTAGATTTACTCTAGTAAATCTTTATATTTCAAATGTAATTAATAGCGTGGAAACAATAGCATGAAAAAAATTTTTGTATTTGATATTGAAGAAACACTATTAACTGCAATTAGCCCCACACGCCAACCCTATGTAAACCAGGTGCCAAGAGAACCATCCCGTTATAATCCCTACCACCCACGCCAGGAGAATGTTCCTCACAGTACAAGGAGTATGTGCTACACAATTAATAGAGAAAAAACAGCTGAAATTATGAAAGCTATTTTAGCTAACGGCGATGAAATTGCTTTTATAACAACTGGAGGGTTTCCTAAAGATCGTATTTATATTTTTTTTCAAACTGAATATGGTATTAATCTGCCAGCAGACTTCCTCTTTTATAATCGCGCAGTATATAAAACAGAAAGTCTTAAGAAAATAGCTGAAAGTCGAAGAATAGCATATGAAAATGTGGTATTAATTGATAACGCAAAACCGCATATTGAATACGCCCTGAACCTCGGCTTTTCAGTCATTCCAGTGGATACCAATAATATTCCCGATAAACCAGTTTATGGAGTAGATACAACCAACGTAAGCGTCGCTACC
>LVCQ01000121.1 GCA_001644975.1 Piscirickettsiaceae bacterium NZ-RLO1 | reverse complement strand
TGCCGTGTCATCAGCCTTATAAATGCTGTCAAAGAAAGATTCAGGTATTACCGTCTCTTCTGATTCACGAGAGCGATCTACCTTATAACCCTTAATATGGGGCTTTTCTCCTCGTTTCAAATCAACATTAATAACAGTGCTTGTACACCCTACTCTTTGTTTTTCAAGCCATGATTTGTTTCTAATTAAAGCTTTTATTATTTTTTCTCGCCACTCATTATATCTTGAGATATTTCTACTCTTTGCCTCCTCAACTATCGCTCCCCGGAGCGACAATCTCGCCACAACAGTCAAGTTATGAGGGGTGATGTTACCCCTCATTTCCTCAAAACCTACCACTTTATCATGTATTTTTTGAGCTTCAACCGTAGTCAACTTAAAAGGATTAATTTTTAGCATTATCACCACCCCTCAAACCGTGCTTTATAACTCAACAAATTAAGAAGCTGTACCAGACTGAAGTTGAGGTTTTCAGCTTTTCAGGAGCGACCCTAGGCACAGCTAAACTAAAGTAATTAAGCTATTATTTTTTCCTGGCCAGGAAAAGAAATAGGTTTTAAACCTTTATATCCATTTGCTAGAGCTACACTTCCCTGTGATGCTTCCTCAATAAAGTTACTCCACCAAACCATCATTGGCCGTCTTTGCTCCAAGTAATCAGTTCTGTTATAGGCTCTACGCACTTCATCCTTATCGACATGAGCTAAAGCTGCTTCGATAATGTCCGGATTAAACTCTTGCTCATTTAAAGCAGTACTAGCAATTGACCTTAAGCCGTGAGCAACCAAACGCCCACCATAGCCCATACGCTTTAAAGCGACATTTGCACTCTGGCTATTCATCGGCTGTTTTGGAATACGCCCAGAAGGGAAAATATAGGCGCTGCTATCAGCAATAGGCTTCATTATCTCCAATAGTGATAACGTAGATGGTGTTAGAGGAACAGTGTGCTCTCTTTTCGCTTTCATACGTCCAGCTGGAATAGTCCATAGTTTATTTTCTAAATCTAACTCATCCCAGCGAGCACCAGCGGCCTCACTTGGCCTTACCATAGTGTGTAATTGCCATTCAATAGCACAACGTGTTGTTATACTAATGCTGGCGCGGTTTAGCGTTTGTAAAAAATCAGAGAGTTCTTCTGGTCGTATCGTTAAAAAATTCGCTTTTTTTGGTGCTTTAAATGCTGACTTAATCGCCGCCAGAGGATTACTGTGTATTACTCCGGTATTTACAGCATAGGACATCACTTCATTTAAGCGCTGACAAAGCCTTTTTACCGTTTCCAAGCGACCGTTTTCAGCTAAAGGCTTTAATAATTTGATTGTATCCGGCGCATTAATTTTACTAATCGGCAATTGTCCGATAGTTGGAAAAATATACTTTTCCAAAGATTGCCAGACCTTACTCGCATGCTTAGCAGAGACCATGCTCTTTTTGACTTCTAGCCACTGCTCAGCAACCACTAATAACGTATTTTCTGCTTCTTTCTTGGCTAGGTTAAGATGGCTATCCCGATACTCTCGAGGGTCAATACCATTAGCTAAAAACTCCTTCGCTTTATCTCTTTGCTTACGAGCTTCAGCCAGTGATATTTCAGGAAAACTGCCAAAGCTTATATTTACACGCTTAGTCGCATTTGGTGGTCGATAGTCAAACAACCAACTTTTGGTGCCATTGGGTCTAACTCTTAACTGTAAACCACCCCCATCACACAGTTTATAGGGCTTATCTTTGGGTTTTGCTTGTTTTACCTCAGTATTTGTTAGCATCGTGGCCTGTCTTGGCATTTTAGTGGTACCAAATAGCGTTAAATTTTACAGTACCACGAAGAGTACCACTAAAAATAATGGCTGTCACTGTACACCTCTGGACAGTAATAGACAACAAAATGGCTATTTATCTAGTGTTTATTGAAGTATTTGGACTGGATAAGATGGTATTGGATGGTGTGGTGGTGGAGACGGCGGGAATCGAACCCGCGTCCGTAAATCCTCCACTCTCGGATCTACATGCTTAGTTCACCTATTGTGTTTAACTTGGTTTAGCCCGGTAAACATGGCACCACCTCGCGAGTCTGCTTTAGTTTTAGCGTTTAATGCACAGACACATTAAAGCGCGATCTTATATGAAGGTGAACGTTGAAAATCTGGGTCTATAAGCAAACTCAGGCAACGTCGATGAGCTGGTGTTTAGGCAGCAATTGCAGTAGTGTTTGCAACGATTGCATCGTTAGCAACTACTACATCATCGTTGGCAGCTTTAGCTTCGCCAATTATAAAAGTAATATCTCTGATTAACGAGTGTAGATATCATCACTCGGCATGCCCCTTAAGTTTTGCAATCCACGTCGAAGCCATGTCGTCCCCTTAAGAAGTGCACTGATTATAAGGGAAAAGGAGTCGTTTTTCAAACTCTACTTGCATTATCTATCATCAATTAAGTTCAAATCGATCATGGATTTCAGCAGATAAAATAATTTTAGCTGTCTCTATCAACGCGGCGAGGCTAATTTACGAGCTAAGATCAACCTCCGCTGCTTTGATTTTTTCTTGTTTTGAACTATCTTGGTCGCTAAAAGAATCACAATTTGAGCTACTTAAAGCATACATCCGCAGCACCGAACGATAAGCACCTTCAACAAAAATTTCATCAATCAAAACCGATTCAGATATAAAGCCCGCTTTCTTATAAATATGAATAGCTTTTTCATTGCGCTCATCTACAAGTAAATACACCTTATGCAAATTTAATACATTAAAGGCATAACCCAAAACTTGCTCAGTCGCTTGTAGAGCATAACTGCGCCCTTGATAATTAGGATCAATCAATACTGTATATTCAGCATTGCGATGAATATAATCGATTTCCAGCAATTCAACGAGACCAACAATGTCATTATCTGAGTTTTCGATAATAAAACGGCGTTCTGATTGATCATGAATATGTTTATTATAAAGCTCCTCAAGCTCAACAAACGACTCGTAAGGCTCTTCAAACCAGTAACGCATCACACTAAAATTATTATTCCAGCGATGGACCAGAGCTAAGTCACTTTTCTCTAGCGCACGCAGGTGTATACGATCAGCATCCACACACTATCCTCTTTTTACCCAATAACAAATATATATCCAACAACATATATAAGCATATACCAGCTAAATCAGGCTTATGCAAATGCAATTGCCCCTTTTGCAACGCCTTCAAATGCCTTCACTTTAAATTCCGATAAGGGGCGCTGTGCCTTTAATTTTTGCGCAATAAATTCAGCAATACATTCAACTGTTGTATCTGAATTTAAAATTTCACAATTTGCCTTTAAAATTTTCAATTCAAATAAGCCTTGCTCAGACCGATAAGAAAAGCGATAAAAATCATCATTTTTCCCATTCAAGCTTAACATAGCAGAGTTTTCTATTGATATTTTCTCACATAAATCTTCCTGTGAGCCAAGATAAATATCACACCAGCGCGCTGCCCATTTTTTTTCTTCAAGCAAGTTTCTTTGGCCATTTTCATAAATTTCTATCGTTGAACGGTGGCCGTGTACCATGCGCTGACAATCGCCAAAGTGATGCTTTAAACCGTGTGTATAGTGATAAAATTCATCTTTAATCACTTCTGCTCGCAAGTTAACTTTTACCTTATAGACATTCTCAGGAACAGCAGCTTCTAATATAGGCAAAAGGTAAGCTTTAACACTGGCAAATGTCACCTCTTCGCTCTCTAATATAGTCACAGCTTGCTCAGGCGCATTGTACTCAAAAGTTTGGGCACCTTGATAACGCACCTGACATTGATGATTAAGGCTATCAATCACTAAATCAGGCTGGTAGCGAGCAATCACAAATTTATGATCGACAGTACTATCAATAACGTGCTTAAGCTGCTTTTTAACATGGGAAAAGTCAAAAACCATATTTTCTGGATTTAAATCGCCATATAACTCAATATCAACAATCCAACTTTCACCTAAAATACCGCGCTCATCATGCAAATAAGAAAAATCAATCACCGTTAAGTCATCGACAAATAAACCCGCCATTGACTCTCCTCCACACCGATGGCACCCATCCTATCAACTCATTTAGATTACATACAAAAGAGGCTCATTCTAGCGGTTTATCCAATCTGCTGCAATCGCTAACAAAATGCTGATAATGATTTAAATCTTCACGTAATAGCGAAAATAATAAATGATCCACGCGCTGCCCACGCATCAGCAAGTATTCTCGCAAACAGCCTTCTTGGATAAAGCCAAGCTTTTTTAATAATAGCTGGCTCGGTTGATTATCTAACATGACCAGAGCAACCAAGCGCTCGAGTTCAAAGTAATGAAAAGCCCAAGGAATCAGCAAACACAGCGCTTCAAACATTAAACCCTGTCGACTATGGCCTGCATCAATATGGTAGCCAATCTCTGCCTGACAAATGGGCTCAACCAGCACCTGGGCAATATGACACACACCAATCAGTCTCTGCCCTAAGTAACAGCCAATGCGAGCTGCACGCTTTTCTTGATACAAAAACTGATTTTCAGTTAATAAATTCGCCCAATACACAGGATGAAAATACTCAGCGCTATGCTCGATATCCCAAGGACCATGAAAATCACGATTATGCTCTAAATAATTAGCCAGATCTTCAGCATCACTTGTTTCTAATAGGCGCAAGCTCAAATCACAAGAGTGATTAATTATTGATAATCCCATACTAACTTAACCCGTGGTGCAACCGCACATAGTAACGCATAAGGAACCACTCCCACATGATGGGCGACACGCTCCACCGGTAAGTCCTCGCCCCATAAAACCACTTCATCGCCAACTTTCGCATCTGGACACAGCCCAAGATCAATCGTGATCATATCCATCGATACACGACCAATTAATGGCGCTTCAACCCCACAGACTAGAGTCGGAGTACCATCAGGCGCTGTGACCGGATAGCCATCACCATAACCGATGGCAACAACACCAACACGCATCGGCCCTGAGCATTGCCAACACCTGCCATAGCCGATATAGTCTCCCGACTGATAGTCTTTCACACTGATCAAGTGTGAGCGTAAGCTCATTACTGGCCGCAGACCTTCGTCTACCCCTGACTTTTTACCTTGCCAAAGCCCCACCCCATATAACAAACCTCCTGGGCGAACAATATCCACACAAGACTCAGGGCAATTGAAAATTGCTGCGCCATTGGCAATACTTTTTTCAGCAGCCAACCCCCGAGTCACGTCCATAAAACGCGTTAATTGCTTTTGTGTATAGGAAAAGTTCGTATCAGATGCAGAAAAATGACTCATTAATTTAATTTTTTTAACGTTTATGCAGCGCGTTAAGCGTTGATATAACGTGCTTGCCAGCTTTGCTGGAAAACCTAAGCGTCCAAGCCCAGTATCAAGTTTTAACCAGACAGTAATAGGCGCACTGAGCTGAACCTGCTCTAATGCCAATATCTGACCTTCTTCATGCAAGACCATCTCTAAGCCATGCTCTGCAACGAGTTCAAGCTCAGAATCCTGAAAAATGCCTTCCATTAATAAGATAATCGTTTTAACTGGCATCATCACCAAGGTCATCGCTTCCTCTATAGTCGCAACGCCTAAATAATCAACATAAGGAGCTAAAACACGCGACGCATCCTCAAGCCCATGGCCATAAGCATTGGCCTTGACCACGCCAACCACTTGACAGCCCGGCGCATGAGCGCGAATATGATTTAAATTATGCAGTAATGCATCACGACTAAGATGCGCTTGAGTCTTGCGTGCCATCAATACCCTATTACTTTTGCTTAACTTCCATCAACTCTTCAATTTTCAGTATAGGGCCTGAATAATAAAAATACGCTTTAACTTTAAAAATAAAAAACGATAAAACATCCTATTTTTAAAGTCATAAATAAAGCTATCAGTATAATAAATACAATATGGCTAAATATAGGGTCTTAGATAATTATTAATCATTAAGCGACCATCGTCACAACCAGCTCATAACAAACAACACACGCAAAAGCAACGCCAACACCAAGTAATGCTTTTTCAAAACCTTTCTCTTGGTGCTCCTCACTATTATTAGATTTATTAGATTGCAGAGAATTTTCATTAGCCGCCTGCGAGCGTGCCGCAGCAACGTTATCTACTGGTGCATTTTTTTGATACAGTGGCGGCTCATTATAAAAACCTGCCCACCAACCTTCAGTCCAAGCATCAAATGCAGTTGTCTCCTGATCTGGATCATTCGGATTATCAGCTTCTAACTGCTCATTTTGAGCCGCGTCATAGCCCGACATCCATTCACTGGCATAATCAGTCACTTGCGAATGAAGTAGTAATTCGAGTTCACCTTGCTGCTGATTCATAATCCATCTCCTTGTCCTTAGCTTTAATAGATTCAATTCAATACACCCAATGCATTTGATAAACTTAGACTTAATGAGTATAAGTAGCAAAACAGGTATACCCAGTATAAAGTTGTGCAAACGCACAAACTGTGGGAGATCTCTCATATGCACTAAAGAAAATCTTAAGCCTTACTGCAGATTTTGTCCAATTTAAAAGTCTCTTGTAAAATATTAAATTTATCCCATTTAACTCTTTAATTTCATATAAAAATCAACAATAAATCTATTTTAAAAAAATCAAATTAAAAGATTAAAAATTAAATTTTATCACTAAATATCAGAGACTAAATATATACGTTAATAAAAAAACAGCCTCAAAAACAAGGGCTGCTTTTTACTTTTTATAAACATTATTTAAAACTAACACAGTGAGCGCTTTATAGTTTATAAAACAGCACAGCAAGGACCACTTGACTCGGACTTCTCTCGTACCGTCTCTAGCTCCGACACAGAATCTGGTAGCCTCAGTGCCACTGTCGTTTCACTATCAAAAAACAACAAAGACTCCCTAAATAACGTAGATTCTCTTCCCTCACTAAGCTCTCGGTATTGTTTAGCAGTATCTCCCATGCACGAGTCGCTGAAAATTTCTGGATAACCAAAAATTGCATTAATAACAGCTGATCGGTGATCCCCTGTAAATAATGGACTATCGCCTTCGAATACCAGACCAAAATCAATTGGAATAATCCCAAATTCAGTAGTATAAAAAAAATTATCGGCTCTAGGATCACCCATAAAAAAATTACGTTTAGCCCAGCGTGAGAGATAAAACTTTATTTCTTCGCAGCTAACTTCACGTTCATTGTCAAAAAACGGCATTAACATCGCTTCCAAATTATACTGCTCAAACTCACCTGGTGCCAAACCTAGAATGCTTGTGAGAGGAACCACTTCTGCCTGACCAATATATTGAATATGATGAGAAAAATTATTAAAATTCGCTGCCTCAAGCGGCGCTGAAGATCTCACTACACCAGGCCGAACATACTGCTGGCGAAATAATTTCACTGCAAATTGACCTCCGGCGCTATCACCAACCAAAATGACTTTACCAAACCGGCCAGAACCAATTTTCCGAATAAAATGAAGCATAAATCCTTTATCTCCTATTTAAGATTCCATCTATCAAATAATATTACGCCTTTAAAACAAGGATTTAAAGATCACTACACTAAAATAAAAAAACAAAAAAATAAAGAGGTTCGTAAGCGTCGCTACC
>LVCQ01000120.1 GCA_001644975.1 Piscirickettsiaceae bacterium NZ-RLO1 | reverse complement strand
CGCTTACGTGCGTTACAGTCTATTCACAATGTTAATGATGCAAGCTCTGTCGCTCAAGTGGCAAGCGCTGGCATAGAAATTCAGGCAAATTTGCTTGGGCGTGCACAAGAACTTGCTTTGCAAGCGGCAGGTAATCCGACCTTATCTGATCGTGATAGAGGATTGATTAATAATGAATTACAAAGTGTGATTGAAGATTTTAATGCAGTTGCAGAAAATACCCGATTTAATGGGATGTCTTTATTAGATGGTCGCTTCAGTGGCAGTTTTCAAGTGGGCGGTTCTTTGGCTGATCATGTGAGTCTGAGTATCTCAAGCAGTTTGGGTGCCAGTGTTGGTGCACAGCGACTACAGTCGGATGGCTCTGTATTAAGTAATGAAGTCAGTGCGGTGGCAACTGCTGCAATTGCAACTAATGGTGTTGCTGCACAAACACTTGTGGTGTCGCAAAATGATGGTAGTGATAGTGTTGCAATGGTTGCTAATGCTTCAGCGGCAGAGGTTGCCTCTTCGATTAAGTTTATTGAAGGTATAGGTGCTGATGCGATAACGAATATTCAGTTAAGCATAAACTCTTTTTCAAGTAGCAATCGCTGCGAGCCAAGGAGTGCAAAGCACGGGGTGAGTAGGCCGAGGTAGGTGAGGATTTTTAGCAGAGCGGAGTTGCGGAAGAGCGTAAGGTCTGTAGCAAGCGTAACGAGTGTCTAAAAATCTTTACGAGCCGTAGCGCCATTTGAGAGCAGGGTATGTAGTGGCCGATTCAAGGCACGTAATGCCCTGTGACGAGGGCAGCCGAGGGTTTATAGTCGTCGCGTTTTGCTCGGCGATTTTGCATCATTGGATGTGCAAAATACCTACCGAGGTAGCGACGCTTACGTAGTGAATGCGATTAATGATGCTTTTAAAGAAACCGGGGTAACAGCAAACTTTGTTACTGGGAGCATGACTGAAATTACCTTAATAAATGAACAGGGTGAGAATATACAGATCACTGATATCACAGGCTTTGATGCTGAGTTAATCTCTGCGAGTGGAACGGTGACGAATCTGTTGGAAGGAGGAGTAGACTCCGCATTAATCAGTGGTCAAGTGAGCCTTTTTAGTGAGTCAGCAATAGGCTTTAGTGTTAATAGCACGAGTGCGGATATATTTGCAGCGGCAATTACAGATTCAAAGTTAGCAAGTATTAATACAGTTGATGCAAGTACTCAGTCTGGTGCTCAAGATGCATTGGGGGTGATTGACCATGCTTTAGATCAGTTAGGGGGATTTTTGGCTGATTTAGGGAGTTTTCAAAATAATAATGACTATCGACTTGATCAATTAAGCACAGGCTTTCAAAATAATACTGCTGCCTTAGGTCGAAAGGTGGATGCAGATTTTACTCTGGAAGTGACTGAACAAATTAATCAACAAATGAAGTTTCAGGTGAATGCGGCTGTATTTGGTGTTTCTGGCAATGCTGCGAAGAATTTTATTGATCTTTTAAATAATTAAATTAGAACATTTAAAAAAATATAAAATAATAGTTGCGAAATAAATGTTCAGTTGTTAATTTAAACTGCTATTTATAATCTTTAAGAAAAGCAGCAAAGTGCATGTTTTTTTGAAAGTTAATAGGGTGGCTTACTCTTTGCAGTGTGTTTTATTTAATGAACGTTGATAGGTTAGCTTGAGGTTGTGCGATCGCTTTGAAAAATAAAAACTTCCTTTGTATTGCTTACGTTTTAACTTTGGTGTTATTTGCTATGTTCTCTGTAAATGCAGCAGATCAACGCAGGGTAGGTGATGTTTACTTTGTTTTTGATAAGATTTCTGAATATAAAAGCTATTTAGCAATGTACCAGAATATTGACTCATTACCCGTGAAAGTGAATGCTGGCATTGGCGTACAGTTAACAGGTCATTCATCGATTGAAATGGCTTTAGGTGGCTACGTAGCAACACAAAATTCTGCAATCTTGACGCGAGCCGGGATGACCTGTGGCACAAATGATCATTGTTTACTCGTTGATTTAAATGCATTTACTTTGACTTGGCGTTATACCTATTAAATTAACTTCCTTATGTGCACTCCCAATAGTAGTAGAGATGTCATTGGGAGTATAAATATTTTAAAGTGATTTACTTATAAAGAGGGAACATAGAAAGCTTCCGGAGATTTAATTTTATAATTTAAGTAGTTAGGGTTATTCACAGTATAATATGGCTTTATCATATTAAAAGTAATATGGCTCAAACAGTTATTAATATTTGCGTTAAATGCTAAATTTTTACAATACACATCAGCAAAATTATAATATTTTGATAGCGTAAGCGTATTATTTTTTTTATGGATTTGATAAGTGCTATAGTCGCTAATTGCCCAATTATTCTTACTTTTTTTCAGGGTATATAGCTTAAGTGATGGGGAATTGCCATGCGATGTCGATAAGCCTGCTGTAAAATATTCTCCATAGGCTTTCCCTGCTGTTTGTATAATTTTGAATTCTTCCATATGCGTGTGGCCAACAAGGATGCCGCGGATTTGATGGTGATATGGTGCAATAGTGTTTAAAAACTGTTGTTGGTCTTTATCTTGCCAAAATGCTGAGCCATCGTAGACATTGTGACCTGCTGGAATATGCATGGCAATGAGTATTCCGGCGTTGTTTTTTTGTGCAGTTGCGAGTTGATTTTTTATAAATTGTAATTGGCTGTTTAGCGCGTGCGGATTGGATTTATGCTCTGGTGAAAACATTACGCTATTGAGGCCAAGTAGGGTGAGTTCTGGGGTGATTTTAATGCTAAAAAAGCCATATTCAGTATTTTGTGTTGCTAAGCATGGCATGGTCGCTTGGGTTGTTTGAGTGTTGCAACGTGTGCCGCTAGAAAGAAAGCCATTTTTAAATCCAGTCGCCAAAGCGACTGTATAGGGTGATTTATTTTGATAAATGTAGTCGCCGTAGTTTGCTTGCAAGCTATCATTATTACCAAAGACATTAATGATGGGAGTGCTAGGAAATGTTTGTTGTAGCTGAGTAAGCACTTCTTTTTGATTCGTTGTTACGAATTTTTCTCTATTTTGAAGTAATTTGGAGAAGCTACTCTGATGGCCAACAATATCACCTAAATATAAAATAAATTGAGGTGTTGGAATAAGATGGTCTGGGCCGGTATTGTTTTTAATCAGGCTTGTTAATTGCTTGAATGTTGTAAGGTCCATATCATTGTGTGCGTCGTAGCCGGTTGGGTCAATCTGCATGGTATGGCGTTGTTTTGCATTCAAATGGATGTCTGAGATGGTTAAAAAATGTATATTATTTGTATTTGCAGAGGCAGTATTTAAAAAAGTGACCATGGGTAGAGAAACGAGTAGGCTCGCGGTTATGTTTGACGGTTTATTCATTGCTATAAGCCTTTGATTATTATTTTAAATTTAATCTATATAAGGTTAACTTGTTAGATTTAGATATAAGTATTAAGTGATCTTTATTGTTGTATTTTATTACTAACTGCTCCTTTTGAGCTTAATTTCACTAAAGACTTACAGGTGGTGCCTTGGACGATAACAGAAAATAGTACGATGCAATAGGTAAATATAAGAATATGATTACGATAGGGTCCTTCTGGCAGTAATAAAGCCATGGCGAGTGCTAGGCCACCACGCAGTCCACCCCAGGTTAAAATGGTAATAACAAACGGTGTGTATTGGCGCTGCATTTTAAATAAACTCATTGGTAGAGCAACGGTAATAAAGCGTGCAATGAGGGCTAGGGGAATCATTAGTGCGCCGGCGATAAAGTCATTTAAATTAAGGGTTAAACTGATAAATTCAAAGCCAATGATTGCAAATAGCATCATATTAAGTACTTCATCAATCAGTTCCCAAAAGGTATCTAAGTGCTGATTACCCTGATTGCTTAATACCTGATGGCGTGTGAGGTTACCGGTGATAATGCCTGAAATGACCATGGCAAGGGGGCCTGATACATGTAGAAACTCTTGGGCTACGAGGTAGCCACCTGAAGCAAGGCATAGGGTGATTAAAATTTCTATTTTGGCATCATGAATGTGTTTAATTAAAAAGTAGGCGATAAAGCCTAAAATTAAACCATAGAGAATACCGCCTATGGCTTCTTGGCCAAAAAGTAGACCAATGCTTTGCCAGCTTGGTATGTGACCTGAGTCAACAATGTGGTAAAGCGTTACGAAAATGACTAAACCAACGCCATCGTTAAATAGTGACTCTCCGGCAATTTTGGTGGTTAAGTCTTCTGGTGCATCGAGCTCTTTGACCGTTGCAAGTACGGCGATTGGGTCGGTTGGCGAGATTAACGCGCCAAATAATAAGCAATATATAAACGGGATCTGAATATGCAAAAGCTGTAGTAATTCATAGCTTAAAAAGCCGATGACAAGCGTTGAGGCTAAGGTGCCGAGAAAGGCGAGGCTGGTGATTTCCCATTTAAACTTTAATAAGCGTTTAAGGTCAACAGTCAAGCTACCGGCAAAGAGCATAAAGCCGAGTATGCCATTTAATAGAAAGTTGCGAAAATCAATGTGTTCAAACAGGGCTTGGGTTGTCTGGTGTAGTGCGAGTGTTCCGAGGTGGTCTGCGATAATAATTAAAATAGAGGTGAATAATGCGCCTAAAGTAACAGCAATCGTCGTCTGCATTTTAAAGAGGCGATGGTTTAAGTATGCAAAAATAGTTGCTAGGATAAGCAAAGCAGAGATTACTTCATAGACGGTCATATGCTGTTATTGCCTTTGATGTTATTGATAACGCCACATAGAATAGCAGAGCTTGTGCTCAGAATAAAAATAACTGTATAAGTTGGGTGTGTTATTTAAAATAACTGGGTTTGCTGTTGAATTTAATTATTGATAGGCTATCGGGTATGAGAAGAAAAATTACAGCAATGTGCATGCGAGCGAAGATCATACCTTACTTGTTTTGGTTATGGCCACCGTTTTGGGGAACTGGTATTCGTGTTGACTTTATCTCTGCTGATTTTCGTCAAATACGAGTGAGCATGAAGCTTAGGTTTTATAATAAAAACTATGTCGGCATACATTTTGGCGGCAGCTTATATAGTATGATTGACCCTTTTTATATTTTAATGTTGGTACAAATTTTAGGGCCTCAATATAAAATTTTAGACCAAGCGGCTAAGATTACGTATTTAAAACCAGGTCTAGGGACGGTATATGCACACTTTCAATTGAATGATGCTGTGTTAGATCAGGTGAGAATGCACACGGGTTCTGGTGAGAAATATTTATTGACTTTGCCGATTGATATTGTTGATGATCAGAATGATGTTATTGCTCATATTGATAAAACGATTTATATTCGCCAACGGCAGCATAAAGTTAAATAGTTTATAAATCTGGTTAGAATAGCTGATACTTCGTTAAAGTGGTTAGTATTGTTGACTGTGGTGAGTTGTATACATTGTGAAAATTTTGTCCTCGAGTTTTAGGCAGTTAGGTCCGCGCTTTTATCATCAAGAGAAAATTAATCCGCTTAAAAATATTCAGCTTCAGCATAGTAACCAAAAGTTAGCTAAAGCATTTGGTATTGAGTCTGAAGAATTATCAATGGCCACTTCTTATTTTAATGGTGAGAAAACTTGGGCGAGCGCTGATTATCTCTCGATGGTCTACAGTGGTCATCAGTTTGGTCACTATGTTCCTCGTTTAGGTGATGGGCGGGCGATTTTACTTGGAGAAATTCAGGATCAGCAACGCCAGCGTTGGCAGGTGCAGATTAAAGGGGCTGGACAAACGGCATATTCACGTCAGGGTGATGGTCGAGCAGTACTGCGTTCTAGTGTGCGCGAGTATTTAGCTTCAGAAGCACTGCATGCCTTAGGTATACCAACGACACGGGCACTGGCTTTGATGAGCAGTGATGAATTTGTACAGAGAGAGCAACCAGAGACGGCGGCGTTATTAGTGCGGTTAACGCCGTGCCTGATTCGTTTTGGTAGCTTTGAGTACTTTTTTTATACAGAGCAATATGACTGCTTAAAACAGTTAGCTAATTATGTAATAAAAGAGCATTATGCTGAGTGTTTATACGAAGAAAGCCCTTATGCCGCTTTTTTGCTTAAGGTTGTAAAGCGCACAGCAAAATTAATCGCATTGTGGCAGGTGTATGGTTTTAATCATGGCGTGATGAACACTGATAATATGTCGATTATTGGTGAAACGTTTGATTATGGTCCATATGCATTTTTAGATGATTATATCCCAGGTTTTATTTGTAACCATTCAGACTACTATGGGCGTTATGCATTTAACCAGCAGGCAGATATCGGCCTTTGGAATCTTAATGCATTAGCGCACGCCTTGTCACCATTGATTGACCATAAGGATATTGTTTGCGCGCTTAAATACTATGAAAAAGAATTTGCTGAAGTTTATTTTAGTCAGCTAGCGCAGCGCTTTGGAATTACTTTGATTAATCGCTCTACGCAAGAGTTAATGCTTGCTGGGTTGTCTATCTTGGAAGAGTTAAAGATTGACTATCATCAATTTTTTCGGAAGTTAAGCCATGCGGTATATCAAGATCAAGATGACGTTAACATGAAAGCAATGATGGAAGATTGCTATAGTGGTGATGAAAAGCTGACAGTTTGGCTAGGTGCTTATGAAACAATGATAACAGAGCAAAAAACACCTATGAGGAAGATAGGTCAGCAGATGCTGAGTGTGAATCCGAAATATATTTTAAAAAGTTATTTACTAGCCCAGGCAATAGAGTGGGCAGAGCAAGGTGATTTTTCGGAAGTCGATCGTTTGATGCGTTGTTTAACTTATCCTTGCGATGAGCAGCCAGAATTTGAGCATTATGCCGCACCTGTGCCGGATTGGGGGAGGAAAATAATATTAAGTTGTTCTTCTTAATGTATATTATACTTTCCCCTATTGAGAATGCTAATTTATTATTAATGAGTGATAAATTTAAGTAATTTAAAATTTATAAAAAATTATTTATATTTTATAATGTTTTTGTGCTATTTTTTTTAAAATTAAATATATAATTATATATATTAATTAAATATGCTTTCACTGGTTAATTGAGATTGGCTTATTGAACTGTGTTGGTTGAGGGTTGACAGCCCAACGACCAGGAAAAACATAACAGCAAATAATGAACATGAGCCAACTAAAAATTTAGCGATTTTAGACATTTAAATCTCCTTTAGTTTATTTTAATTTTTAATATTCGATAGCTATAAAAATATGTATTTTTGTTTAAAAAATTTTATTTTTAATTTTTTTAAAGATAAATGTTTTGTGGAACTATTGAAATATTAACATGTAAATTATAAATGTGTAAATATAAAAGTTAGTTGGTTTTTTTTAGTTGAATTTAAAAAGTGAGTGTAAACCTTTTCAATAAGATGGTTATAGTAAGCGATAATTTAGTTTCAGCATAATGTTATTTGTATTACTGCTTGAAATTATCTCAAAACGCTAGTTGAGTTAAGATTAAAATGGCCTAACTGTTTGGCGCTGCCTTAGTGCAGGGTCGATATTATTGTCTGAGAGCTGTGGGAGCTATGCTTGAATTGAGAGATTGGCTAACTTTACTTATTACTTATTACTTATTACTTATTACTTATTACTTATTACTTACG
>LVCQ01000119.1 GCA_001644975.1 Piscirickettsiaceae bacterium NZ-RLO1 | reverse complement strand
GGGCGCTATATATGGACCTTCAGCTCATTCTGTTCGTTTTTTTTATTTTATAAATAATGTAATTAAAAATAAGCCTTATCTGGCTAGTCAAGAAGAGGTGAATGCTGTAGTAAAGTTTTTCTATTATTGTTATGTGAAAGATAATAAATATCATAATATTTTTGATATTAACCATGCTTTAATTTGGTGTGAAGAAAAATTTAGTAAAGAAGATGAACAAGGGTTGCCCCGGGATGATAGAGGATTTATCTGGATGGGTGGTCAAGATGAGAAAGAGCTACCTCAAAATGAAGAAGTGTTTGATTTTAGGGATAGAAGAAAGCCTTCTCAGGGTAATGGAGAAGGTGCTTTAGGGTTTTATCAAGATGAGTTTAGGTTCTTTGGTGAGGGCGCTGGAGAATTTAGTTGGGTAAGTGATAAAGATGAGGAAAAGCCACCTCAAAGTGAAGGAGAGTTTGATTTTAGGGGTAGAAGAGAATTACCCCAGAATGGTAGCAAGGTTCTTCGAGGGGGCTATAGAGATGGATTTGGGTTCTTTGAGGGTGATGAAGGATTTAGGGTGGGCGATCAAGATGAAAAAGAGTCACTCCAGAATGAGCAAGAGCTTGGTTTTAGGGATAGAAGGGAGAATAAAGAGTTTGATAGAGAAAAGGATGGTGAGTTTAAGTTTGAGCCTAATCAAGATAGAAGAGAAATATCGCCAAATGAGCTAGGGCTTTTTAAAAAGATTTATACGGCTTTAGATAATGCACAGCAATCAATTTTTAAAATACGATCATTTAAACAAGATAAGGATTTTACTGTTGAAAATGTTAACTCTCGTTTAGCTGCAGATATTGTAGGTAATAGTAGAACGTCAAAAGCGTTTGAACTGCTTTTAAAGTATCGAGACTGCCAATCTGAGGTCAATAGCCAAGTGAATTTAGCCGCTGAAATTTATAATTATGGTAGAGAAAAACAGTTTTTTTCAAGTGCAGTAGCACAGTGGGTCAGGCAAAGCTCTGAGTCGGCTACTGTGGGAGTGGTTGAGAGTAGAAATGCTCTATTGTTCCAACATGCCAGAGAGTGTCCACTATCTAGGACAAGCCAGATAGTGAAAGACCTTGGTTTACCGTTAGAATAGTTAAAGCTTTATTTAAAACTGCTCATGGAATGAGCTGAAATTTAAGATAAATAAATTATCACATATTTTTACGTGATCAGAAAAATCATCAAGAAAAATCCGAGTAAAAGTGTGTATGGAGGTTTTGCAACTATGGAAAATGTTTTTTTTATCATGCTATATTAATACGCTGAGTTATATATTATATGACAGGTGGGCTAGGTGATTAAGGTATGAAAAAGGATGAAATTAACGTTGTTGTTGGTTCGCAAAACCCAGTGAAAGTCAGTGCAGCGCGCGAGGTCATTGTGAGGTATTACCCTAAAGCTAGGGTCTTTTGTCAGGGAGTGGCTGCGCCTTCACAGGTTGCAGACCAGCCTATGAGTGAGCAAGACACACGTATGGGTGCACTTAATCGCGTGGCTTTTTGCAAAGAATATGCTGCAGGTGCTGACTTTTACATGGCAATGGAAGGTGGTGCTGATTGTTTTGAATATGGTGCTGCAACCTTTGCGTATGTTGTGATTGATCACCAAGAGTATCAGTCCATCGGTAGAAGTGCGAATTTACCTTTATCTAAGGTGATTTACCAGGCGCTGATTGATGGAGAGGAGCTTGGTCAGGTGATGGATCGGTTATTCCATACTCAAAATATTAAACACAAAGGTGGGGCGATTGCTCTGCTTACCAATGGACATGCGAGTCGAAAAAGCTGTTATATTGAAGCATTAACTTTGGCAATGACCCCTTTTTTGCATGCTGAGCTTTATGATTTATAAGCTATGTTATATTCAGAGAATATTAGGCTTATTTTAAACAACAGTGATTGTATGATTAAAGCAATAATCATTTAAATAGAGCTTTAATTGATCTTTTGAGCGGAGTGGACCAACGCCAGCAGGCGTACCGGTCAGAAAGACATCACCAGGCTCTAGGGTAAAAAACTGACTGGCTGTGCTGATTAATTCAGGAATGGTAGTCATCATTTGTTGAGTTAGGCCGTGTTGGCGTATCTCATTATTAATCGATAATTTAAACTCTATATTATTAAGTTGTTTTATTTGGTGGCTGTGCATAAAGGGGCTTAGGACACATGAACCATCAAAAGCCTTGGCTTTTTCCCAAGGGTGGCCATTATTTTTAAGCTGGTTTTGTAAATCGCGCAGGGTTAAATCAATAGCAAGGCCATAATAAAACGTCTCGAGTTGAATCTGTTCTGGCTGTTGTTTAGAAATTGTTTCAGTGATCAGTAAAGCAAGTTCCAGCTCATAGTGGCAAGAGCCATAAGCAGTAGGCCACTGGATGGGGGTGGTTAAATCAATCATAGCCGAGGTCGGCTTCATAAATAATAGCGGTGTGGTCGGTGTTGTATTATTGAGCTCGTGAATATGATCAACATAGTTGCGACCAACACACACTGCTTTTCCAGGTTGCCATTGAAGGGGGTGTTGGTTTATGTCCATGTGTTGATACTTCATAGTAAATACCCTGATAAGATGAGTCTATGGGCATTAAACCATATTTAGGAATGTTTAGCCTACTGCTTATTTGCTTTATTAATGCGTATTTGAATTTGCTCTTTGACGACACTGTAAATTTTATGTGGGTCGATTTTGCCAACAAACTCATTGCAGCCGATTTCTTTGGAGTCTAGTTCATTAAAAACACTAGTAATCGATGTGTTTAGCATAATAAACAAATTTTTAAGCCCTGGATGTTCCCGACAGTTTTTTATCAGTGAGTAGCCATCCATTTCTGGCATTTCGACATCGGAGATAAGCATGAGGTATTTACGGCTAACATCACCTGCGGTGCGCGGAATATCGTGCTCAAGAATGTCCAGTGCATGTTGGCCATCATTGGTCATAATGACATTAACGCCAATTTGATCTAATACTTGCTTAACATGGCGGCGAGCGACTGAGGAATCATCGGCGACAAGTACGGTGTATTTGTGAGCGACTTTTCTGATCACTTCATCAAGGTCATCAGTGTTGAGTTTTGCTTTAACATCATGGATGTCGCCAAGAACACGTTCAACATCGAGTAATTCAACTAAACGGTTGTCTACTTGCGCTAAGCCCTTGGCTATGCCTGTGATATAATGATTCTGGCCGGTGGCTGGGGGGGGGAACAATACTTTCCCAAGATGCATTAACAATGTGGTCTACTTTATAAACAACTAAGCCTTGTACACTGCGATTATATTCAGTGATGATTAAAACTTTATCTTCTAGATCATAGGTATATTCATCGTTGACGGCCTTATTAAGGTCGATAACGGGCATGGTTGTACCACGAATGCTGGTTGCACCAATGACGGCTTTATGTGAGTTAGGTAATTGGGTTAATGGCGGTACATTAATAACCTCTCGAATTTTAAAGACATTAATACCAAACAGCTGGCCATCCAGATGAAAGAGTAATATCTCTAGACGATTATGACCGACAAGTTGTGTTCTAGCATCAACACTTGCGAGTATATCTGGCATAACTGACCCTCCCCAGTAATCTCAAGTATAGAGCTTCTTTTTTAAAGTCGCGGTGGAAAAATTATAATTTACTATAAAAAAAGTGCTAAAACAGTCTGCTAATTAAAACTAAAATTAAAATATCAAGCTATAGGGCAATTACTTTAGAAAAATATGAGGTCAGGGTCAGCCAACTATTTTTCAAAAACATATCTATTATACTAAAAGCGTATGCTTATTATTTATCTGCAGCTTTAGTTATGAAAATTTTGATTAACCTTATTTTTGTACTTGCTTTATGCGGTTTTAATCTAAATGTTAGTTATAGTGCTGAGCGAGTAATTAAGTTAACCATGGACGATCGGCCGCCGTTTCACTATCTTAAAGATGGCAAGTTAAAAGGTCCGGTGATACAAACATTGCAGTGTATCTTTAAGCATATGCAGCAGGCTTATGATGTTGAAGTGGTCTCCTGGTCAAGAGCGCAGCATTATGTCAAAGTGGGATACGCTGATGGATTTTTTGCGGCTAGCCATAATAAAACTCGAGACGAATATGCGACGATTTCTTATCCATTTGTTGATCAGTACTGGAGTTGGTTTACGTTAACGTCTAGAAATATCTCAAAAAAACAACTTGAATCAAAATCACTAAAAGTATCTAGTTGGAAAAAGTCTAACTCTCAGCATTGGTTAGAAAAAAATAGTTACAATTTTATTAATTATCCACCTCAGGAAATCAGTCATTTGGTCAATATATTAAGAGCAGAGCGTGTAGCGGCTATTTTTGGCAGCAATATCGCAATCTATCAGTATTTAAAGAGGCTGAGAGTTTTTGATCAGGTCAAAGAAATAAAAGTAGTTCATAAGCCGATGGGATTGTATATGTCTCATCGTTACCTTAAAGACAATCCAGAATTTTTAAGGGTTTTTAATGAAAATGCTAAGAAGTGTTTGTAGCTAAATTAGAGCAGCCTTCCTAACGAAGGCTGCATATATTATTATTGTCTACGTCCTATCTCTTGCGCTTCCATAACCATCTGTGTAAAGAATTCATAGGTCATATAGTAATTACCGTGATCACCTGCACTGCTTCCCCATGAGTTGCGCAAGGTTAAAAGACCACATTGTTGCTTGCCACTTTCTACACCAAAGGTAATATTTGCACAGCGCTGATCATTATAGCCGGTAATAATCATTTCATGGCCACCATAGGACTTTTGTGCAACAAAGTCTTTGACTTCAGGAATCATTACCCAGGTATCATCTGGAGCATCATTATACGAACCACCAATAACGAGGGTGCCAGGCATTCCTTTTGTTGACTCTTTGGGTACAACGGCAAGCAGAGAGCCTACTGTGACCCTATGGCCCAAATTCAGAGCTCTTTTTACCATGCTCAGCGTAACACTTTCATCAATCGGAATTTTACGCCAATCTTTGTCTGTAAAGCGTTTATCACTAAATTGGCGGAAAACCTCAGATGTTATATAGGTTCCTGTTTGACTCTCATCATAGGTTGGATAGCGTGATAAACCACCACAAACATATACCCCATCAATCATCTCACTTTCTTGGTCTCGGCTCATAAAGCCATATTCAGTGATTTGCCAGAGGACCTTAGGCCCCCAAGAGCCTTCCCAGCCACCCATAACATCTGGGTTTTTAATATATTTTCCTAGTTCAAGGTTACACAGTTCACTCATTTGATTGTATGTACTGGTGAGCCCAAGATGAGCATCTACGGCAGCAGCATTGGCAAATGTTACGCAACTGCCATGGCGTCCTTGACTATGTACGGGGACGCCTGCCATTCCTAACTGTTTTTGCGTGCTATGGTTGATTGCTGGCATATTAAAATTAGGTGTTTGCTGGGTATTTTCTAGTGCCTTCGATATTTTGGAAACTTTCTCAGCTTGTTGCTCTGGTGATAAACTCACCTTCATTAATGTGACTTGTTGAGGCATCATTGTTGAAAATGAGGCATTAGCCCCGCGCATCATTGGGCCTGCAGATCCTGGAATGGTAACAAGCAAGGTTTCTGCATGAACTGAAGCTATTGCTAAGCTTAAGCTGCTGATTAGAAGAAGATGAATATTCTTTTTTTTAAACATAGCATGGTCTCCCAGAGCAATCATGAAGTTGCTTTATAAAAATAGTCAAGGCCCAAAAAACTAGAAAAAGTATTCATTTGTTTTACTTAAATCTAGTTAATTATCAGAATTAACACATATTGTTAATATGTCAACAGCATTTATTAAGGTTTATGTTAATTTATAAAATATATGTATCAATTAATTAATTTATTGCTGATATTTTATATTCAGAAGTAAAAGGTAATATTATTTAGTAATGATTTTTTGTGTTTTTTTTATGGTTTTATTAATTTTTTGCTGTTTTTTTCATTCAATTTATAGCATCGTATGGTTATGTAAATTTTCGATTTTTCTGTCTTAAAATATCAACCAGATGAAAGGTGTTGGAAATTATATGGCATTTAGCCAATCAAAAGCATGTGAGTGGTGGGTTGCTAATGCTTTATTAACTTTAAGCTAAAATTTTGTTGGCAGAAGCTGATGGCTTTGAGTTAGCTTCTTGAGCCTGCCGATCGTTGACAGGCTCAAGAGTAGGGTATTGTAAAGTATTAGTTGGCTGCTAAGTTTAGGATTAGGTACTAGCGCTCGGGCCTGAACTAGGTGTTTGAGGGCTGCTTTCATCTAAAGTGACAAAGCGGGAAAAAAACATGCTTTTTCCACCCTGGATTTCTTTGTATATTTTTAGCTTTTGTAGTGGTGGTTGAGAGGGCTCAGGAATTGTAAATTCAGAGTTTGTTGTTTGTTGCTCTATATCTATATCTATATCTATTTTTCTTTTCTTGAGTGGTCGTTGCTGCTGAGTTTGAAAAGCTTCCCATAGTTTTCTTTTCTTAAATAATGATTGTTGGTTAGTTTCAGTATGAGTCTGAGGGAGTGGTTGTTCAGACATTGTACTGGCGCTAGATTGTGAAGACTGCATATCCTGTATGTTGCTTGTCTTTTCTTTCCACAGCTGCTTGGCCCATTCTTGCACAGGCTCGCTGAATTTCCTAAAAGAAGGTCGTCCACGTCCTTCTCTAATATTTTCATCGATTTTAGCCTTTGCAAATTGTTTTTCTTGATCTTCCAAAGCAGTCGCTGTACTGGTTGACTCTAGCAGTTTTTCACTGGGTTCAGTAGAAGAGGCTTGCTTTTCACTTTCTGTTTGAGTATATGACCTAATTCCACTCCTTCGCTGCGAGCCAAGGAGTGCAAAGCACGGGGTGAGTAGGCCGAGGTAGGTGAGGATTTTAGCAGAGCGGAGTTGCGGAAGACCGTAAGGTCTGTAGCAAGCGGAACGAGTGTCTAAAAATCTTTACGAGCCGTAGCGCCATTTGAGAGCAGGGTATGTAGTGGCCGATTCAAGGCACGTAATGCCCTGTGACGAGGGCAGCCGAGGGTTTATAGTCGTCGCGTTTTGCTCGGCGATTTTGCATCATTGGATGTGCAAAATACCTACCGAGGTAGCGACGCTTACGTCTAGCAGCTCATTTTGGGTCTCAGGGTCAAAGTATTTTGTCTGATTTTTAAATTCCTGCTCAAGCCATGTTTGCATGGGTGCATTTAATGTTAAGTCAGTTAAAGGAAGTTTGCCTTTGGCTCCTCTATGAAGATAATTTTTAATCTTGATATGAAGCCTTTTTTTTAAAGGTTTATCGCCCTCTATTCCTTGTTGACTATGAAGCTTATCGAGAGCATATGCTCTTGTTTTGTCGTCATACTCTGTAAACGAAGGCAGAGGGCCACCTTTTCTCCAAGCAACTAGTTGTTTATTAATGCTAAGCCGGTCTTTTCTTGAGATCTCTGCTGCGTGATTACTTGCTACTGAGCTAGCTGTTGGTGAGGTAGTTGTTTGTTGAGTGCTTGCTGCTGAGTTGTTTTCTTCTACAGGTTGTTTTGTTGGGTACATATTATAATCTCCTCAGCTTATATTAGCTGGATGATACTCCAATATTTTCTACTTGCTTTCTTCTAAAATAGCGTTTCATTTCTGGTGTGTTATACCGCTAGTTTTAAT
>LVCQ01000118.1 GCA_001644975.1 Piscirickettsiaceae bacterium NZ-RLO1 | reverse complement strand
CGGAAACAACCGCTAACTAATAAGGATTATCGTAAGCGTCGCTACCTCGGTAGGTATTTTGCACATCCAATGATGCAAAATCGCCGAGCAAAACGCGACGACTATAAACCCTCGGCTGCCCTCGTCACAGGGCATTACGTGCCTTGAATCGGCCACTACATACCCTGCTCTCAAATGGCGCTACGGCTCGTAAAGATTTTTAGACACTCGTTCCGCTTGCTACAGACCTTACGGTCTTCCGCAACTCCGCTCTGCTAAAATCCTCACCTACCTCGGCCTACTCACCCCGTGCTTTGCACTCCTTGGCTCGCAGCGTTTTTATTGAATGCGCAGATCTTTTAGCCCTTCAGGCAAAGGGGATTTGCCAATATAATCAACTCCTTTAATCTCCCAGCCATTAAATTTACGCATATACACTAACGATAGGCGCCTGGCCTCTGTCACTTGTGCAGACGTCATGTGCTTTTGTACTTCACTGGCTTTTTTGGCAAACCCTCCAGAATTAAAAAAGGCAAATGCAATAATATTATTTTGCTTCACTCCAAGCCCTTGGAAATGCATAATCCCTAAGGTGTTTTTAGCCAATTCAGAGCCATTATGCGCGCCTTGCAATAGAGCTTGATAAGCACGGCGATAATTTTGTGTTACCCCCTCGCCATTAAAATACATCATGCCAAGTGCATATAGTGCATGCGCATTGCGACGCGTGGTCGCCTTTTCAAACCATTCACGGGCTTGCTCATAACTTTGCCCTGTATACTCTCCTTCGTAATATAAAATCCCCAACTGCAGCATTGCCTCTGAACTGCCTCTTTTCGCGGCCTTCGCCAACCACTGAATTGCTTCTTGCGAGCTTTGTTTCACACCAAGACCTCTTAAATACATTTTAGCAAGTTCAATCTGTGCCTTGATATAACCTTTTTTAGCTGCTTTTAAATACCACTTAAATGCCTTTTTTAAGTCTTTGTCAGTACCGACGCCTTCAAAATAAACACGCCCTAAATAATACATTCCGGGCACATAACCTGCTTTTGCAGCTTTAAAATACCATTGACCGGCTAATCGCTGTACATCAGTAAATAAGTTTTTAGAACGCAAATACGCTCGCCCAAGCTCAACCATTGCCGGTGCACTATCGCTTGCCGCCGCTTTTTCAAACCAAACCATCGCACTTTTCATATTTTTTCTAACACCAAGGCCATAGGTATACAATCGCCCTAAATAAATCTGAGCACCGGCATTTCCAGCCTCTGCTTTCTTTTTGCAGGCAGAATAAAGCATTTTATAATCAGCAATCAGTACTTGAACCGGAGGCGTACTAGTATCTAATCGAGCAAGGACTCGATCTGCCCGGTTTTGATCTGCTAACCTTTGCCAGTGCAATGCTTTAGCAATATTCAACGAAACCCCACGGCCCTGACGATAAAAGCGTGCCATCGCATCCTGTGCCGCGTAATTACCCGACCATTTCACCGCCTCATTCAAGACACTAAACGCTTTTTCAAAATCCCTGTTTACCCCAACACCATAAGCATACAACATCGCTAACTTATATTGGGCTCGTGATAATTGCTCCGCTGTTGATTTTCCCTTGCCACGCTTACTAACCAAAGCGGCTGTCCTAGCAAAAAGATGTTTCTGGTATTGTCCCCAATTCCCACATACTTTCATGCCCTTAATAAAAGACACCGGCACAGTGCTTGCAGTTAAGGTAAAGCTCAAGCAAAGTAGCAATAGAGCGATTAACCACCTCATTGTCTACCTCACTTAACGCCTAATCAGACCCCATGCTAAAGTGTAGCCTGATTTATCCTCCCTTTCCTGATACACTGCTTAATCACTTGACCTTGTGAAAGAAATCCGCTTAAATAGCCAGGTTGGCCGGATAGCTCAGTTGGTAGAGCAGAGGATTGAAAATCCTCGTGTCGGCGGTTCGATTCCGCCTCCGGCCACCACCTAGCGTAGGTGATCAACTGAATTTACTCCGTAAAATCAATTTAAATTAATATTTAACTTTAATTTTTAATTTATATAACAGTGTAGTTATGAACATTATTTTTAGTAATTATGGCAATGATTCTATTGCGCTGATTCAATGGGCTTATGAAAATAATCTGCCTGATGTTACTGTAGCGCACGTGATCACCGGCTGGCAAGGCACACACTGGCAACACCGCCTTGATCAAGGCCAAGAACTCGCTAAGCGCTTGGGCTTTAATGTGACTCACTTGACAGCCCAACATGATTTTTCCAGCTTAATCAAGGAACGGCGCGCCTTTCCGACCACCAAATTTCAGTGGTGTGCAGGAATTTTAAAGGGCTTACCTCTGTTAGAGTGGCTAGATGAAGAAGATTTTGACTGTAAAGCAACCATTCTTATCGCCCACCGCAGAGCAGCAAGCCCAGCCAATCAGCAACTTCCTGAATATATAGAAGAAAGCGAATATTACGGCGACCGGAGGCTTTGGCATCCCTTATACCTCTGTACAACAAAAGAACGTGATGCACTAATACAACGCTCCGGCCTAGACAAACTTTCACACCGTGCACTTGAGTGTGACCCCTGTGTAAACAGCGATGAGACGGACTTGCTACGCTTAGACTCCACCGCAATCACAAAAACCCACCAGCTTGAACATGCTATCGATCAATCGATGTTCTCTTCTCAGCGCTTTGCAAATGCCACAAACCTAACAGATGTCATTCTCTGGCTCAAACAAGAATACTCGACCAACCCAAAGGCTAATCCGGACCAGCTTTTAGAGATGGGCTGTGGCTCACCCTATGGCTGTGGACTTTAGCTCACAAACAGATTCTCACTCTACCTCTTTACCCTCTGTCACAAAATCGGTATAACTAAAGCTGTGCAAGGATAAGTACAATACTTAAAGAGGGAAAACTCATGGCGAACTATCACTCTGAAACCATGGACGATACATTAGGTGAACTCACTGAATCAGTGCTTCGAGAAGTCAACTCCGCCACTTCCCGACGTAACCCAAAAAAGAAAAAAGAAGATAAAGCCAAGGCAGTTGCAACTCGTCGCGCCTTAGAAAAGCACTTTGAGCGAAAACGCTGGCAACGCCAATATGGCGGCATCGAACACTACCCTTCCCTTTAACACACTTTTATTCTCTAACACGTCCTTTTATCACTTTTTATCATGGGTTCGTTCACGTACAATGTAGCAATGAACCCAACCCCACTACAGCCCATTCACCATCCACTGCTTGATAAAAAACAAGTCACGCTGTGGGTCAAACGCGAAGACTTAAACCACCCAATTATTTCTGGCAATAAATGGCATAAGCTTAAACTCAACTTACACGCAGCTCAAGCACAAGGCTATGATACGCTTCTAAGCTTTGGCGGCCCTTATTCTAATCATATCTATGCACTCGCAGCAGCGGCAAAAAGTTATCACTTAAAAAGTATCGGCTTAATTCGCGGTGAGTTACATAATAACCCCACCCTCAATGAGGCAAAATATTATGGCATGCAGCTCTATCCATTAAGTCGTCAAGACTACCGAAAAAAAGATGAGCCGTATTTTCTCGCCCAACTCACAGAACAGTTCGGCCCACACTACCTTATTCCTGAAGGTGGCAGTAATGCACTTGCCGTCACCGGCTGTATGAGCATTATCCATGAACTTGCAACACAGATTAACTTAGAACAGACGATTATTAGCTGTGCGTGTGGCACAGGCGGAACGCTCGCTGGACTGATTGCTGGCAGCGCAAAAATCAACTGCCAGCTCATTGGCTTTCCTGTTTTAAAGCAAGGTGAGTTTTTATATAATGAAATTAAACAATTACTCATTCAATCAGGCGACTATTCTTCTAGACAAACTCAGCACTGGCAGCTAATAACCGATTATCATTTAGGCGGCTATGGTAAAGTTCCGGCCCAACTCATTCAATTCATTCAAGACTTTGAATACTATAACCCAACCATCCTGCTTGATCCGATTTATACGGCTAAGCTGTGTTATGGCTTATTTGATCTAATCAAACAAGATCGTTTTAATCAACAAACACTTATTATTATTCATACTGGCGGCTTGCAAGGCCGACGAGGTATTCCAGAGTTAGCACCTAATTAAATACACTTAACTTACTTTCTCTCATCATCCACCCCACCTTCAAGTAAAGCCGCAAGAATGGGACATTTTTCCAATTCTTTTTCATGCTGGCACGATTGCACCAAAGCGTGTAATCCATCACGCATACGTGCTAGCTCCTTTATACGTCTCTGTATGTCAGCAAGGCGCTGCTCAGCGACTTCATGCACCTCATGATGGCAACGACGCTGATCACTAAGATCAAGTAACTCTCTGATTTCATTCAAAGAAAAACCTAAAGCTTTCGCACGTTGGACAAACAAGAGTTTATCAACCATACCCTGATGATAATCCCGGTAACCATTCTCACGACGGATCGGCTCTTCAATCAACCCTTGCTTTTCATAGTAACGTATTGTTTCTATGCTAAGACCCGTTTTTTTCGCTAATTCACCAATTTTCATCACTCAACTTTGTCCTTTACACTTACAATTTAGACGGTTAGCTTTCTCTTTTTATTTAGATCTATAAATAGTAAAACCCAAAGTGAACTATAGAACCACACTAAACCTCAAATCAACTCAAATCCAAAAGAAAGCATAAGCAAATGCTGTTATACTCTCTAACACAAAATAGAGTGGATCCTGATGACCGTTGCAATTATTATTAAAGACTCACAGTTTACCGAGAAAAGCCAAACTCTTGCCCATTCTATTCACCTCCCATTAATCGATGAGGCTAACCCTTGTCACTATGATTATTACTTAAGCTATGATGCAGTCGGCTTAGCGCTAGAATCCAGCACTAACAACAGCTTTAAACCATTAAGAATAGACTTTGTTCACGGTAAAACAGCTCAACGTTTACAGCAAGCAAGCATCAACAAAGAAGCCATTGCGAAAGCCTTTGGTTTACATAAAGGTCGGCGCCCATATGTCCTGGACTGCACCGCAGGCCTCGGTCGAGATGCCATGCTGCTCACTAAGCTGGGCTGTCGTGTCGATATGATCGAGCGTTCACCAATCATTTATGCTTTACTCAATGATGCCTTGCAACGCGCAAGCCTGCACTCGCTGACAAAAGATCTAACCTCTCATATTCGATTGTTTCACACGCAAGCCAAAAATTATTTCGATGACTATCCTAGTCGTCATTATGATGTGATTTATCTAGATCCGATGTTTCCAGAAAAGAAAAAAAGTGCGCTCGCACAAAAAGAGATGCAGATATTTAAAGAGATTGTCGGTGGTGACCTAGACGCTCACCTGATCTTTAACGCCTGCCAAGGCTACTATACAGATCGCCTGATTATAAAACGACCTCGCCTAGCACCACTACTTGCTCAATCACCAAGTTACCAGCTCGCAGGCAAAGCCAACCGCTTTGACATTTATCTAGCACCAGCTCGTTCAAATCAACCTACTTCTGCCTCAGGAGCCTCCTAATTATGCAATTTTCTCGCGATACCATAGAACAAAAGTTTTTTATTCGCAGCTTTGAAAATAATGTATTCAAAATCAGTGATCAAAGCTATGAAACCTCATTACTTATCAGCCATAACAGCTTGACTCCTTGGCAAAAAACACAGCTATCAGAACTTACAGACGAAGATTTTAATACATTAAGCACACTCAAGGTTGAAGTCATTTTATTAGGCACCGGTGTAAAGCAGCATTTTCTACCATTTCATCAGCAGAAGATTCTCTTAATGAAAGGCATTGGTATCGAAGCGATGAGCACACATGCGGCCTGCAAAACCTATAATATTCTTGTCGCTGAAGGCAGAAAAGTTGCAGCCTTACTACTGATGCAATAATACTTGGGATATAAAAGGATTTAAATCTCTCAAGGACACTGCCATGAGAAGCAAACACCCTCTTCACTTACTCCCTTTAATCATTCTGCTTACAGGCTGCCAACCACTCATTCAACAAAATAGCAGTGAATCCACCTCTTCATTACAGCCAGCTAAAATCAAAGCGTATTTAGCTAATCACCCCGAATTTACCCAAGATTATTATAACAGCTGGCAAAAAAAACAAGCTGAGATTAGAAAAAACCGCCAACAAAGCCACTATAATCACCAGGTTCAGCAATTATTTAATAATTCACACTTTTTTACACTAGGCAACCCGATGGCCAATATTACTCTGGCCAGTTTTATCGATTACAGTGCCACAGCTTCTAAGCATACTTTAAAAATATTAAACCAGCTTATAACTCACAATAACAATATCCGTGTCATTATTATCCCTATCACCACATCACCACTAGCAAACACATTAACCAAACTTGCCTTTAATGCAGGCGCTCAAGGCAAACTGAATCAATTTCACAATAAGTTAAGCCAAGTCACAGGGCTCATTACCAATAAAGATCAACAGAATATCGCCAAGCAACTAAAGTTAAAAACACAGCCACTCGCCAACAATTATCAAAAAATTACAATCAGCTACATTACCAACTTAAAGCTACAATCCTTACCAAGTTACATTATTGGTTTTAGTCATCAGACAACCTTACGCACACCACTGACGATTACAGGCAAAACCAGCCTACTCTATTTGCAGGGCCTATTAAAAAAATACCATGAAACTGAAAAGGCACGTCTTGCTAAAATTTTAAAAGAAAAAGAACAAAAGAAACTCACCCCGGCAATTAGCGTCAGTGAAATATCAGCACAAGCAACAGAACGCAGCGCATAAGTACTATACTTGGCTTGAACTTAACTCAGCATAATAAAAAAGGGCTAAATAGCCCTTTTTAAATCACCACATTGTCTAAGGCGATGAATTAACCAACTTTTTTAGTTGCTTCTTTCTTTGCATCTTCTTTAGCAATTTTCATTAAATCAACTTTGAAGACCAGCGTTTCATTAGGCCCAATCGGGGAACCTGGAATACCCTGTTCACCATAAGCAAGCTTAGCAGGTACAACCACTTCCCAAATGCCACCTGTGCGCATTAATGGCAATGCCTCTTGCCAGCCTTTAATCACCCCATTAACAGGGAAAGTCGCTGGCTCTTTACGAGCATAAGAGCTATCAAATGGCGAACTACACCACTTCCCTGCTGACTTTTTAATCTCATCTTTCCAGTTCTTCGATAAATTCTTAACTAAACAGCCTTCATAGTTGACAGTTACTTTGTCTGTCACTAACGGCTTTTCGCCTTTTCCAGGCTTAATTACTTCATATTGAATGCCATTTTTCGCAACAACACCAGATGCCTGTTTATTTTGTGCTAAAAAAGTATCACCCACTTTTTTATTCTCATCAGCGGTTTTCTTCAACGCCACTTCTTGCTTTTTCATCTGCTCTTTTTGGTAAGCTACGATAACTTGGCGCGCTTCCTCTTTAGTCATCAAGGGTTTGCCTTCACCCATGCCTACTTTAAAGCCATCAGAAAATGCATCTGGCGTAATAGACAGTGACTGAGCTTTGACGTTCTCACCCATTTGCAAACCAAAGGCATAACTTAACTTATCTTCTTGATTTTTAAATTGAGAAGTAGCAAACGCAGTCGTTGAAACTGCAACTGCACCAATAACAAGCGCTAAAGCCCGTAATTTCATTTATTGTCTCCTAATTAATACAGCATTTTATACTGCCTAATACTATACCCGAAAGCATAAATCCTAGCCAACTATAACGTAATGAACTTAAGACAGGCTGAAAAAAAATC
>LVCQ01000117.1 GCA_001644975.1 Piscirickettsiaceae bacterium NZ-RLO1 | reverse complement strand
GGGCGATATTATTGCTAGGTTAACTGCTTACTGTTAAATATAAACTAGATTTATAAGAGCGTTAGTCACTGCCATCTTGTCATAATCCTCAATATTGTCCTTATATTCAGCTATCACTCATCTTGTATCAGCAGAAAAAACAATGGCTTTTTTACATATAACTTGTTTAAATAACTGAATATTTATTCAATAAAAACAGGTACAGAAGCAATTATGCATGATTTACTTGGTGAGTTTCTCGGCAGTTTATTCCTAATTCTCTTTGGTGGTGGTGTTGTAGCAGGCGTGGTATTAAAAGGTTCTAAAAGCTATAGCGCTGGCTGGATGGCCATTGCTACTGGCTGGGCCTTCGCAGTGATTATCGGCGTATTTGTCGCCAGTTCAACCGGATCAACACAAGCAGATATCAACCCAGCGGTAACACTTGCCAAGCTCTTTTTAGGTATCTACCACTCACCGCTTCAAGTCATTGAGCGTATTATTATGCAATGCCTCGGCTGCTTTAGCGGCGCTATTCTCGTCTGGTTGGCTTATTTGCCACACTGGCAAATCACTGAAGATAAAGAGGCTAAGCTCAATGTCTTTAGCACTACCCCAGCAATCAAGCATACCCTGGGTAATTTACTCACTGAAATTATCGGCACCTTTGCACTGATCTTTGGCATAGGCGCCATTGCCAACTACGCCCATGGACATATCGACACCAGCTTAGTGCCTTACTTTATTGGCCTGCTGGTCTGGGGCATCGGCCTCTCCCTCGGCGGACCGACCGGCTATGCCATTAACCCTGCCCGCGACTTCGGCCCGCGCATCGCTCACACACTACTACCAATTGCCGGCAAAGGCCCTTCACATTGGCAATATGCCTGGGTTCCCATCCTGGGCCCTTGTATCGGCGCCAGCCTCGGCGCACTGCTTTGGCACTTATTACTGTGACAGAGGGTATGGATCTGGAGTATTTTGTGCTTCAAGCTGAGCTTCACGTTTTTGTAGTTCAGCTGACGCAAGATTTAATTGCGCGCCTAACGATAAGTCTGAACTTGGCTCTCCTCCTTCAGCACCTTGTTGAACTTGGGCTCCTCCAGCTTGTGCCTTTTTCTGATTAAATTGCTCTTCTAACATAGTACAGTAAACACTTAACTGCTCGAAAGACAGCCCCTTAAGCATTCCTAAAAAGTCTTGCTGATTTTTAAAAGGCGTTGCTACAAGAAATTTACGTAACTCTCCCTCTTTCTCTCCAAGACCTTCTAAATTTAGCTCCGGGCAAGATTGGGATCTACCTAATGCCATCCGACTCTACTCCTCATTGATAATTTTTAAATCCAAGTGCCTACACGCGAGATACTTGACATTTTAATTTTGTTTTTGTTAATGTAACTAAGTTATCTATTTTTATCAAGGCCCTGCAACCATGCATTTGATCACCTCCCCAGTCAATTTACTGATTAACGCTGTCGTGGTGGTCGTCGTCCTACCTTTAACAAGGTGCAGGCGCTAACTTAATTATTCAGTTTACAAGCCTCGCACCTTCCGGTCCGGGGCTTTTTTTTTAGTGTGGAAAGAACATGTTATGAGCACAAATATTCAACAACAGAACTATTCAAAGCCCTTAATCAACCGTCATTATCCAGCTTTACTAATCAGTCTGTGTACGCTCTTTCTCTTTTATAAATATCTCTTACAAATCTCTCCTTCAGTCATGACCTCAGAGCTGATGACAAGCTTTCACCTCGAAGGTGCAGGCTTGGGTAACCTTGCGGCAACATTTTTTTATAGTTACTTTATTATGCAAATTTTCGCAGGACCCATGCTCGATCGCTTTAATGTCCGCTACCTTGCTTCAGGTGCTATTGCCATTAGTGCCATGGGTACAGTTGTTTTTGCTAATGCATACAGCTTAGGACTGGCTGAAATCGGCCGCAGCCTGATGGGAGCAGGCGCTGCCTTTGCAACCGTCACTTATCTTAAGGTCACCGCTGACTATTTTCCTCCAGAGCGCTTTGCCTTTATCAGTGGTTTATTGCCAACCGGTGTTATGATCGGCGCCGCCATTGGCGGTGGGCCATTGGCTAAATTGGTTGAATCTACAGGCTGGCGCCACAGTTTACTTATTTGTGCATTGATCGGCTTGCTTATTGCGTCATGTTTCTTTGTTTTTATGCGCAGCAACCCAAAATCAACGACGATCAACCAAAAAAAAATCAACAAATTAACTCTTAAAGACTATTTAAGCGTGCTCACACAACCGAGCAACTGGTGTTTAACCCTCTATAGTGGTTTTGCCTTTGCACCACTGGCGGTATTTTCAGGACTCTGGGGACAACCTTTTTTACAAGTTGCCTATCACCTAAGCCCGGCACATGCAGCATCCTTAGCAACCCTTGGCTTTATTGGTTTTGGCTTTGGGGGGCCGGCTTTTGGCTATTTTGCTGACAAAACCAAACGTCCGGTATTGAGTATGCTATTAGGCGGCGTGGTTAGCCTTATTAGCTTAATTATCGTAATTTACTTAGCTCCCACACTATTCTTGCTAAGCATTTTTATCTTTATCTTTGGTTTTGGTGTCGGCGCCTTTATGCTCGGCTTTGCCTTTGCTAAAAACTTAAATTCATTATTTTTAGTCGGTACTGTCACGGCCATGATTAACACTGGTGATGCCCTATGTGGTGCACTTTCAGAGCCTTTGATTGGCTATCTGCTCGACTTAGGCTGGAAAGGTCGACAACTCAATGGTGCTCCGATTTTCTCAACCCACGACTACAAGCATGCATTTCTTATCTTACCTGTCTATATTTTGCTCTCTTTAGTCTTTTTATGGCTGGCGCAGCGCTTAGAAAAGAGCAAATAAATAAAAAAATAACCAACAAATGAGTATAGGATCGTTAATAAGCAGTGCACTATACTCCTTCCTAACTATTTTATACCTTCATACTCTCACTATCTTTAAAGTCATTTATTGCTTTTATTTTATTACTTTTTGTTTTATAGACTTTATTTTTTAATGCTATAACTCGATCTAAAAACAAGATAAACTGCATTTATCCACAGCTATTCCTGTGATGCTCTGTTTGCAACCATATCAATAAATAACAACACCTTGCTTTCTCATCTTAGGCTCACTTAAAAAAGAAAGCGTAAGCGTCGCTACCTCGGTAGGTATTTTGCACATCCAATGATGCAAAATCGCCGAGCAAAACGCGACGACTATAAACCCTCGGCTGCCCTCGTCACAGGGCATTACGTGCCTTGAATCGGCCACTACATACCCTGCTCTCAAATGGCGCTACGGCTCGTAAAGATTTTTAGACACTCGTTACGCTTGCTACAGACCTTACGCTCTTCCGCAACTCCGCTCTGCTAAAAATCCTCACCTACCTCGGCCTACTCACCCCGTGCTTTGCACTCCTTGGCTCGCAGCGTTGGAAGGTGGGGAGATTAGGGTATGCCAAAACATCTCGCAGCAGCAGGGCATGTCAATGCAATTGACATGCATGAGGATTATATACTTAAAAAAGCAAGTGATAGTGAAATTCTCGCCTATCAACTCTTTTGTTTTAAAGGCCATCCATTAAATCATGTCGTCGCTAACTTTGAGATTGTAAATTACAATCTTTTAAAGTTAACAAGAATTGATGCAAGGATGCAAAATGCTTCGTTAATGGATATTAAAATAGGCTACCAAAGTACCAGTTATCAAGAAGCACAAAAAGATAAACAACCCCTCCAAGCTCTAGTTAAAGCTGGAAGAATGAAGTGTCTGGACAGTTTTTATGGGTCAACTGTTAGAGGCTATCGACTAGAAGGCTATACCAAAAATGGCAGCCCTGTCGCGGCTAAAAGTAACTTAGCCGGATGCTCCAAATATTATATTGCCAAAGAACTAACATCACTGACAGGTGATGGATTAAAAATAGTCGTCAATATTGTTACTAAGGCAATAAATGAGATAATTTCTGCATTAGCAGAGCAGCAAATCGCATTTTTCAGCTCCAGCTTGTTAATTGCGGTTGATCATGACACTCCTGAGAAATCGCAGGCCAAACTAATCGACCTTGCACACTATGTCACTCACGCAGATAATCAAACAGAATATGAACGTGCAGAAAAAAGTATGACCAAAGGCTTACTGGAGATCTCAAGCACTTTCTCAGCGATCCTAAATAATAAAGAACCGCTCTTAATGTTTCAACAACAGCAAAAAAACCGGCAAGAGGATGCTTCAACATCAATGGATCTCACACATAGTTATCATTAAGATCACCTAAACTCTCTCTTAAGGCATCATCACCAATACAAATAACAATTAATTTAAACTTAGCTTTAAGCGCAGACCTTAAATCTTTAGTTAGTTAGGTTAGACTCAGGATCAATATCAACCACTTCAATATCAAATGTGACATTATGGCCACACAGCGGATGATTAAAGTCGATAATCACCTCATCACCCTCAATACCGCGCACCTGTCCCGGTAAGCTGCCTTGTCCCATTTGCTCAAAGGCGATAATACTGCCAACCTCTAGGGAAACATCATCAGCAAAACGAGTTTTATCAAAACGCTGAATGTTTTCTTGCCGTGGCTGACCAAAGCTTTCTTCAGGTGTTAAAGTAAACTTTTTCTTATCACCTACACATAAGCCAAGTAAGTGCGCTTGTAACGCGGGTGTTAAACTATCATCGTTCATAATCGCACACATCGGCTTACCATTTACCCGAGTACTATCTGCTGCTGAACCATCTTCTAATAATAAAGACAAATGAAAAACAACCGCACTATCTTCTTTAATCATTTTCATTTTTTACTTCTTATCACTGCTTTTATCACTTTTACACAACTGCTGCCAAATCAATAGCACCGCGCCGATACAAATCACCGAGTCGGCAATATTAAACGCCGGCCAGTGATACCCCGCCACATGCACATCAATAAAATCAACTACATAACCAAAGCGTAGCCGATCAATCACATTGCCTAAGGCACCCGCTAAAATCAGACTTAAACCCACCGCACCTCTATGCTGCTGTCGCGGCATTTTGGCTAAAAGCCTTACAATAATCATAGCGATAATCAATGCAATAGCACTAAATAACCAGCGCTGCCAGCCTCCTTGATTGCTTAAAAAGCTAAAGGCTGCCCCTGGGTTATACAATAAAGTCCAATTTAAAAACGGTAATACTTGTTTTGGCATCGCATAGTGTAAAGAGGCTTGCGCCCACCATTTTGTCCCTAAATCTAACACTAAAGCTAATAAGCTCAGCCATAAATAACACAGTTGCCCTCGTCCTTTGCTTGGGCGAGCACTAGGCATAAGCTCGCTCCTCACCCACACCCTCAACATTTTCAATACAGCGACCACAAATTGTTGGATGGCCTGCATTTTCCCCAATATCATCACGATGGTGCCAACAGCGCTCACATTTAGCAGCCTCCGCAGGCCCCACAGCAACGACCAAGCCATTCAGATCGGAAACGATGCCCAGCGGTGCTTTAGCTAAAGGTTGCAAAATTACTTGTGAGGTCATCAGAACAAAGCGTAGCTCGTCACCCAGGCAGTTTAACAAGTTAAATAACTCATCGTCGACGTATAAAGTCACCACAGCATTTAAAGCCGAACCAATCACATGCTCTGCACGCTTTTTCTCCAGCTCTTTGTTAACGGTGTTACGTACGCTCATCAGCCGCGCCCAAAAATCTTGGCTGGTAATTTGTCGATCAGACACCTGGGCAAATTTATACCACGTCGCTAAATGCACAGATTCTTCACGTGCTCCAGGCAAATACTCCCAAAGCTCATCCGCCGTAAAGCTTAAAATTGGCGCCAGCCAACGGACTAAACCTTCTAAAATATGGAACATCGCTGTTTGTGCTGAACGACGTGCGCTTGCCGTCGCTTTCATGGTGTATTGACGATCTTTAATTACATCTAAATAAAAGCCACCTAAATCAACAGAGCAAAAATGATGGACTTTTTGGCACACCAAATGAAACTGATAACTGTTATAGGCAGCAATCACTTCCTCTTGTAATAATGCGGCTTTATCCATTACCCAACGATCTATCGCCACTAAATCATCACTCAGGATCATATCTTCAGTTGGATCAAAGTCATGCAGATTAGCTAATAAAAAGCGTGCCGTATTTCTAAGACGCCGATACGTATCACTGGTGCGCTTTAAGATTTCATCAGAGACCACCATTTCAGTACTATAATCGGTCGCTGCCACCCATAAGCGCAACACATCGACGCCTAAGGTTTTCGCAACATCTAAGGGTGAGATCACATTACCCAAGGACTTTGACATCTTGCGGCCTTGACCATCAACAGTAAAACCATGGGTTAAAACCTCGCGATAAGGTAGCTCCCCACGTTCTGCCAACGCAATCTTCAATGATGATTGAAACCAGCCACGATGTTGATCAGAGCCTTCTAAATAAAGATCTGCAGGCGCCTGTAATTCAGCTCGGCGCCCAAGCACTGTCGCATGCGTTGATCCTGAATCAAACCAAACATCCAACGTATCTGTAACCTTTTCATACTGCTTGGCCTCAACGCCAAGTAACTCTTCAACCTCTAACTCAAACCAGGCGTCAATACCTGCCTTTTCAACACGTAGAGCAACTTCTTCAATTAATTCCTCAGTGCGCGGGTGTAGTTCACCACTGATTTTATCAACAAAAAAGGCAATCGGCGTACCCCAAGTGCGTTGACGCGAGATGCACCAATCAGGTGATCCTTCAATCATGCCGGCAATGCGTGCTTGCCCCCAACTTGGCAGCCAGGAGACCTCTTTAATCCCTGCTAAGGCGTGCTCCCGTAATTTTTCCTTATCCATGCTGATAAACCACTGTTGGGTAGCACGGAAAATAATCGGTGTTTTATGGCGCCAACAATGTGGATAACTGTGCTCTATCGTCCTTGATACAAGTAACTTCCCGGCTTCCGCCAAGGCTGCTAAAATCTCTGGGTCGGCTTTACGCACATGTAAACCTTCAAACAGTGGCGTACCCGCAACAAAACAACCATTACTCCCTACCGGATTCTCCAACGGTAACTCATATTTCAACCCCACCTGATAATCTTCAGGACCATGCGCTGGAGCCGTATGCACTTGGCCAGTACCAGACTCCGTTGTCACATGAGCGCCCAAAATGACAGGCACAATGCGGTCAGCAAACAACGGATGCTCTACCTCTAAGTGCTCACAGTCTGCCCCTTGAAAATGAGCAATGACCGCCGCATCAACAAGATTCCAACGTAATTTAACCTGCTCAACTAAATCACTGGCAACAACCAAGTACTCTTGCCCAGTAAATAGCACGCTATAATTAATCTCTGCACCCAGCGCCACTGCTCGATTAGCCGGTAATGTCCAGGGTGTTGTTGTCCAAATCACAAATGAGGTCGGCAAAGCGTCATCAATCGCTTGTTCAGGTGACACACGACTCCAAAAAGTGTTGTTGTCAATGACACTAAAGCGCACATCGATGGCGGGTGAGGTTTTATCTTCATATTCAACCTCAGCTTCTGCCAAGGCCGAGCCACAGTCCACACACCAATGTACCGGCTTATGGCCTTTGTGTAAGTGCCCACGTTTAACAATATGCCCTAAAATACGAATCGTATCTGCTTCCGTTTGATAATCCATGGTCAAATAAGGCTGATCCCAATCCCCAAGCACCCCTAGACGTTTAAAGCTTTCACGCTGAGTATCAATTTGCGACTGGGCATAATCACGACACTTTTTCCGAAAAGTTTTCGCATCGACTTTCACGCCAACTTTACCCACTTTTTTCTCAACTCGCAGTTCAATTGGCAGCCCATGACAGTCCCAGCCTGGCACATACGGTGCGTTTA
>LVCQ01000116.1 GCA_001644975.1 Piscirickettsiaceae bacterium NZ-RLO1 | reverse complement strand
GGTAATATTTATTGACCCAACCATGCAGTGTACTTGAGTGAATACCCAATTCCTGTGCTGTATGACTAATTGCTTGATTTGAATCGACTGCAAGCTTGGCAGATGATTTTTTAAATTCTTCGGTGTACTTGGTGACGTGACGCTTTCCCATTGTGATTCCTCCGGCTCGGATTATTGTAATTTATTTGTCCGGAATAGGGTAGCCTGATCAAATGCTAGTGGTAAGAAAATATAGGCCATTTTGAACTTCATCAAGTACGGTAATTTTTTCACGACGTACATTATCTGTAAATAATAATAAATTAATATTTTCATAGAGTTGATGAATAATATGATCATATTCTTCAGGTGTTAGTTGGTTTTTTTGTAGTGAGCCAAGTAGCTTGGCAATGATCGCTTGTTTTTTTAATACCGCTTGGCGGCGCGCTTCAGTTGGATGTGCTGTTAACGTCGGTTGAATATCAAGCTGGTTAAGTAAATTTAATACTTCATCTAGCGAGTAATTTTTTTCTTTAAGTTGGTAAATAGCATCAGCAATGGACTCAACTCGCGGTGTTTGAGCTGTTGCATTAATGGCGCGTTCGCGGTTAATTTCCTGCTTTTCAGCCTCATTGACCAGATGAAAGAATAATGTGTAGGTTTTTAATAGCCATTTATGTTCATCGGTACTTAAGCGCTGAATTTTTTCTATAGCGGTTTTGTACTGACTAAAATCAGTACTTGTTCCGGCATCTCGACACAGTTGCCTGAGTGTTTCAGCCTCATCGAGTAGTTCTGTACTGGCTTTTTCTTTAATAGCATGGCCAAGTAAAGAGCCAAGTAGTGAGATGTTTTCACTTAAGGGTTTGGAGATGCCGGTTCCTTTGGCTTCAGCTTGAAAACCTTGCCAGTTCAAGATGGTTTCCATAAGTCAGTGGCTCCTTAAAATTGTAATTATGAATATTCTGTTGTTTCATTTTGTGCATTCAAATTAACACGTCCTAGTAACGTTTGGAAATACCTAAATTTAAATGGGCGCGAGTACTATAAAGTGCTTTAGGTGTTACAAAGTCTGGTCTGTGTATAAATTTGTAGAGAACACTAGAAGCCATTTACAATAGCAAAGATGATATAAGAATAATATTACAGATAATATTGGAATTGCGAGAAAAAGAACATGGAAAAAGTAGTGATTATTACAGGAAGTAGTCAAGGAATTGGAGCGGCCACGGCGTTAAAAGCTGCTGCTGCCGGTTATCAGGTGTGTGTTAATTACTTGCAGAATAAACCGGCGGCTTTAGCGATGGTTCATGCAATTAAAAAGCTGGGCCAAGAAGCGATTGCTGTGCAAGCGGATGTGAGTGTTGAGGAAGATGTTGTGCGTTTATTTGCTGAAGTTGATGAGCAATTAGGTGAATTAAAGGCACTGGTTAACAATGCTGGAATTTTAGACCAGGCGATGCCCGTTGAAAAAATGACAGCAGCACGAATTAATCGCATTTTAACCACGAATGTGACCAGTTACTTTTTATGTGCACGCGAGGCGGTGAAGCGTATGTCAACAGCTTATGGTGGTGATGGAGGGGCAATTGTGAATGTTTCTTCAGCAGCAGCGCGTTTGGGTTCGGCACATGAGTATGTTGATTATGCGGCATCGAAAGGGGCGATTGATACGATGACGGTAGGTTTAGCAAAAGAAGTTGCTACTGTAGGAATTCGTGTCAATGCAGTGCGTCCTGGGTTTATCTATACACAGATGCACGCCGGCTCTGGTGACCCTTATCGTGTAGATAGGTTAAAAGCACAGTTGCCGATGCAGCGTGGTGGTACAGTAGAAGAAGTCGCAAATGCTATTTTTTGGCTCCTTTCTGAGGAGGCATCGTATAGCAGTGGCAGTTTTATTGATGTTGCCGGAGGCTGCTAAGTATGTGGTTATTTTTAGGGGGAGAGTCATTATTTTTACTTTATTAATCGCTAAAATAATCCCTTTGTACTTGATTATTATACTCGGTTTTGTTGCTGCTAAGCGCCTGGATATTACTAAAGAAAGTATTGCTAATTTATTAATTTATATCGTTAATCCAGTGGTGATGTTTATTGGAGCTTATCGTGTGCACTTAAGTTTAGGTAATCTGGCGCTGCCTTTTGTGATTTTTTTTCTGTGCGTGACATCATCCATGCTGTTTTATTTTATTGCGAGTGTCTTTTGGCAGGATACTCGCCGTAATTTGGTGGCCCTTGCCGCTGGTTGTGCAAATAGTGGTTATTTTGGACTACCTGTCGTTGCCGCAGTGTTTGGTGTGAGTGCTTTAGGACTTGCTGTGGTCGGTAATTTTGGCTTTTTATTATTTGAGATAACAATAGGCGTGTTTTTAATGGCGCGAGGGCATTATGGTGTTATGGATAGTCTGCGAGTGATGTTCAAAATGCCAGCGATTTATACATTTGCTGTCGGTATATTATGCAATGGGTTGCAGATTCCCTTAGCCGCGAGTATTGACCATGTTGCTGACTTATTTATTGGGGCTTATAGTGTATTGGGAATGCTGATGGTTGGATTTGGTATGGCACATATCGGTCGATCGAGCTTTGATGCTAAATTAATCAGTATATTATTATTGGCAAAATTTATATTTTGGCCGGTTAGCGCAGGAGTGATTGTTGTACTAAATCGCCATGTATTGCACTTATTGTCGATACACAGCGAGCATATTTTACTATTAATGTCACTGCTGCCGCTGGCTGCGAATACCGTCGCACTTGCAGTTCGTTTTCGTATTATTCCTGATAAAGCGGCGATGGTTGTTGTGTTAAGTACACTGATTGCCTTATTTTATATTCCGCTGGTGTTGTCTGGATTGCTGCCACTATTTAAATTAATTTGACTAATTTAATTAACGTGAGTGATATCGAACTCACGTTAGATTAATAAAACGTGAGGGCATGTTTTGCAAGGGGTTGGCCGGTTGCTTTCTTGTTAGCTGTAATATATTTTGCTGGTTAATTGACCAATTGGCTTCTATAAGGTTTATTTTTTGTAGGATTTCTATTGAGCGGGCAACGCAGCCTTTAAAGGCGTAATGATTTTTAATTTCAGCACCGCATAATATGCGTAATTGATCCATAGAAAGCTGCAGAGTCTGTTCTTTTGAGCTCATAATAAAGCCGTATAACCAACTGGTTAAACCTTGGGCAAGTGCATTACGCGTAAATAGGTTGATTTGGCAGGGGTGCGCTTTTTCTAACTCAAAGTGTTCTTTAGCTAGAGTAATGCTATAGTTTTTAGTGATTTTATTAAAATCAAAAAACTCAATTTGGTTAAATTGATAATTTTTGTGAGCGCTTTGTAGGTAAATTTGCATTTGAGCATTGCGCTCGATAGATCGATGAATTGCTTTGCGTTGTGATGAGCCATCTGAAGATTGGAGCGCTTGAAGGATTTCAGCAATACTGATGTTAATTTTGTTGGCTGTAGGATTAGCTTGCTGACCTTTATGAATAATGCTGTAAAGTACGGCAAGATCATATTGTAATAGCTCTTCGCCAGTAAGAGTAATGTGATAGGGGCCAATGCTTGGAATTTGCTCTTGATTATAAATGCGGCGCTGATTTGCTTTATTTTTTATAGAATAAAGAGAAGATTGCACTCTGAACGTTGACGTTTGAATCGCCCATATTGGCTGACTAACTGACATATAACTAACTTCTGTATCATAGATTAATAACTAAAAATGTTCGCTCTAAGTGTATGAGGTGATTATTAAGGCAGCCTTATACTTAATAATAGTTCTTAACATAGTTATTAAATTTAGTTTTTAAATTTAGCTTTTAAGTGAGTTCTATCGTTAGTTTAGTTATAAGCGAGTATTAAGTGAGTTATAAATTTAGTTCGTTTTGGCCCGCTGTTGTTCTTTGCTGCTTTAATTTATGATAGGGGTGTTAAGCTTAAATAAAATTAGGATGTGGAATTTTGTGTGAATATTCTTAAAAATTTCTCTCTAAAAGCATATAACTCATTGGCTTTGCCAGTTTTGGCAAAGTACTTTATTAGGATTGATTCGATCGATGAACTTGAGAAATTAAGTCAAGATTATCAGTTAAATACTTTGCCTTGGTTGGTTCTAGGTCGTGGTAGCAATGTTGTTTTTTTAGATGATTATCCAGGAGTGGTAATTTATTTAAACTTAACTAACATTGATTATTATATCAGTGATGATGCAGTATATGTTCATGCGGATGCAGGTGTGGTCTGGGATGAGCTGATCGAAGATACCTTGAATAAAGGTTATCCTGGTCTTGAAAATCTGTCGTTAATTCCAGGCACGGTGGGAGCGGCACCGGTACAAAATATTGGTGCTTATGGAGCTGAGTTAAAAGATTATTTTTTTACGTTAACCGCTTGGGATCGCCAGTATCAACGCTTTTGTTATTTAGATAGTCATGATTGTTGTTTCAGCTATCGCCATAGCATTTTCAAAGATAAGCCTGGGCGTTATATTATTTTAAAAATAGTGTTAAAGCTTAAGCTGCCACGGGCATGGCGGCCGCAATTGCAGTACCAGGCCTTAAGTGTGGCTATGGCCAATCAAGCACTTATTGCTGGTAATATTCGTCAGCGCGTGTGCGAGCTAAGGCGTGCTAAATTGCCTGATCTTGACTATTTGCCGAATGTCGGGAGCTTTTTTAAAAACCCCTGTATTAATAAAGCACTATTTAAAAAATTAAAGGCTTTATATGATGATTTGCCTCATTTTGCAGCAGGTGTTATTGGTCAGGTGAAGCTTCCTGCCGCATGGCTAATAGAGCGAGCAGGCTGGCGAGGTAAAGCCTTGGGTCGTGTTGGTATGTATGAGAAGCAAGCGTTGGTGCTCGTCAATCATGGCGGTGCCTTAGGGCATGAGGTGATGGCCTTGGCTAAGCGAGTACAAGAGGATGTGTGGGAAAAGTTTGCTGTACAATTAGAGGTAGAACCACAGGTATTTGGGCGTGCAGTTGATGAGAAAAGTGCATGACCGTAACTAGAACAGAACGTTAGGGTCATGCTTATCACTTAATACTAAATTTTTGTGTTAATTAATGTGTTAACTGGCTTGCTCTTGGATTTTTTTCACAATTGCAGAGGTAGAGCAGCCGGGAACAAGGTCGAGGGTGAGGACATCACCACCGTTGGCTAATACTTGTTGGCTGCCAGCAATCTCGTGGACCTGATAGTCACTACCTTTGATAAGGATATCTGGCAAAACGACGCTGATTAAGCGCTCAGGAGTATCTTCACTAAAAGGAACGACCCAATCGACACATTGTAGTGCATTAAGAAGTTGCATGCGTTGAGCAAGAGGCACAATGGGTCGAGACGGGCCTTTTAAGCGTTGTATTGATGCGTCGTCATTGATGGCGATAATCAGGCGATCCCCCTTGGCGCGTGCTTTTTGCAAGTAATCAATATGCCCGGCATGTAAAATATCAAAGCAGCCGTTGGTCATGACGATGCTCTCTCCTTGGCTTTGAGAGAGCTTAACCGCAGCAAGCAGTTCATCTTCATTGACGATGCCGGTTAGTAGTGGTGGAATGCTGCGGTCTTGCAGGGCGTGTTCGAGCTCTGCGACGGTGACGGTTGATGTACCAAGCTTGCCAACGACAATGCCTGCTGCGGCATTAGCGATATTCATGCCGGTGCGTAAGTCATAACCGGTAGCAAGCGCTAAGCCCAGTGAAGCGATAACCGTATCGCCCGCACCTGTGACATCAAAGACTTCTTGGGCACGTGTTGGAATATGAATGGCACGGCCCTGCTTTTTAATTAGGCTCATACCCGATTCACCACGGGTAATGAGTAAAGCTTCTATATCTAAGCGTTGAATTAACGTGGTGGCTTTTTCGACCAGCTCTTCATTTGAATTGACGGGGCCAACGACAGCGACAAATTCTTTAAAATTCGGGGTAATGACCGTTGCGTGTTGATAGCGATCAAAGTCTGTGCCTTTGGGGTCGATTAAGATTGGTTTGTTGGCTTTTTTGGCTTTTTTAATGAGGGTCTGAATATCTGACAGTGTGCCTTTGCCATAGTCTGAGAAGATAACCGCATTGCAATGGGCAAGCTCACTATCAAAATTAGTGAGGGCTTCATTTGTGGGCATATCATGGAATTCATCTTCAAAATCCAGACGAATCAGTTGTTGATGTTGACTTAAGACTCGCAGCTTAGTAATTGTTGGCGCACTGACTTTTTGAAAGAAGCAGTTGACGCCTTTGGCTGCGAGCAAGCGCTCGAGACTGTGTGCATTGTCATCTTGACCGGTGAGTGCAATAAGGGAAGCATGTGCACCGAGTGCGGTAACATTGAGTGCGACGTTGCCTGAACCGCCCGCGCGTTCTTCAAAATCACTGATGCGCACAACAGGAACAGGTGCTTCAGGGGAGATTCTTGAGGTTTGGCCTGACCAATAGCGATCAAGCATAACATCACCAATAATGAGAATATGAGCGTTTTTAAAGTCGTGTTGCATGAAAGGCCCCGTTTGTAAATTTGGTTTAGTTTAGAGGCTATTGCAAACGCTGCCAAGTTTCTGTTTAGTGACTATGCTTTATTTAACGGATCATAAAAATGATTGATGTGTATCTCAGGTGATTAAGCCCAGCATTTATAATGCTCGTTATTATACACGATGGTTGATTTTACTGGGTTTGGCAATGACGTTGATGTCTTTGCTGTTAGAGCAGTTGATTGTGGTTCACCTTGACCAGCAATTGGTGCAGCAACGTGGTCAGGTGATAGAGATCAATTATCTTATTGAGCAAGAATGGTTAAATAGTCAGGCACGTACGCAACGCGCTCAGTTATCTGAGTTAGTGATTTTGCTTGCAGAAACGCAGCGAGTAAATGTGGGTGTAAAAGCCTACTTACAGCAGTTGATCGAAGATCTACGTTTTCAGGTGAGTGATAAAGATCAGCCATTGGTTACATTAGGACAATATAATCATGTCTTAAAAAAAGCCTTAGCGAGCTATAGAGCGGTTAGCTTAGAGTTTATCAATAGCCGTTATGTGCAGCGCATTAAGTTAGAAGAGCGCATTGTTGACCTGCAAATGAGCCGAGCTCGTTGGGAAAAGATAGCGTTGTTATTACAGGTGTTAGGTTTGGTATTGATTCTCTCTCGAGAAATTTTTCGGCGTTAATTTTAATTAATGATATGTGTGATTGCAGTTGCTGAAAGAGCAGAGTACTATCATTATGAATAGATAATGAATAGTGAAAAGCGAGTAAAATTATTAAAGGGGCAAGCGTGTGTTACCTGTTGCTATTATAAGTGCGGTTGTTTCAGGGCTGTTGGCCCATTGGGTTGCCACTAAGCTTGGTTATAATGTGCCATTGTGGCGAGCGATTGGTGTGGTCTTAGGGCCTGTTATTGTGTTGACATTGTTATTGCTGCTTTAAAAAATAGCATGTTCGGGTAATATCATGAGGAGCACAGGGAGAGAAGGTGACGGAAAATATCATTGGCTTGGATAAGGGAAAAAGTAAAAAAATTTCTGAAAAGTTAAATAAATTATTAGCGAATTATCAGTTGTTTTATATGAATACACGTGGCTTTCACTGGAATGTGCAAGGCCCTCAGTTTTTTGAACTCCATGCAAAGTTTGAAGAGATTTATAATGATTTATTGATAAAGGTTAATGAAATTGCCGAACGTATATTGACATTAGGCGAATCACCAGCCCACGCGTATAGCATGTACTTAGGACAAGCAGAAGTTAAAGAAGCGATTAATGTCACTGATGGAAAAATGTGCGTACGTAGAATTATTGCAGGCTATGGCGTGGTGATTCGGCTACAGCGTGAGCTTTTAACATGTGCAGCAGACAGTGATGATGAAGGAACGGTTGCACTTGTCAGTGGCTATATTACCGAGCAAGAAAAACAACTGTGGATGTTATCGGCTTCGCCCTCCG
>LVCQ01000115.1 GCA_001644975.1 Piscirickettsiaceae bacterium NZ-RLO1 | reverse complement strand
GTTCGAGTTTGGAAGTTGTTGGCATATCGGATTTTATCCTTACCTACTCTGGAGTTTTATGTTCATTGAAATATCAAAAACATGTTGAGTGTATTTTACACTGAGTGGAGTCTTGATACTAGATTTAAATAATGATGTAAATTAAAGGGTTATTAATATGTGCATATTCTTTGATTTATGAGACGAGTAAGGTTGTGGTTGATCTTGCCTAGCGATACAATGCAGCATATTGATTATGCTTAAAAACCCTAGAAAAATGTTGGGAAATGCTAGGAAATACTGAGCTGATATTAAATAATTAAAATAAATATAAATGAGCAAATTAATTTTATGATGAAAAAAAAGTGGAAATAAAAGTGATAAATCAATGACAAAAAATAATGAATACAATGCAGATGCAATTGAAGTATTAACTGGTTTAGAGCCAGTAAAGCGCCGTCCAGGGATGTATACGGATACGGTGCGTCCTAATCATTTGGGGCAAGAGGTGATAGATAACAGCGTTGATGAGGCGATGGCCGGGTTTGCAAATAAACTGCATGTTATTTTGCATGATGACCATTCTCTTGAAGTCATTGACAATGGCCGAGGTATGCCTGTTGATATTCACCCCGAGCGTAAAGTATCAGGGGTGGAGTTGATTTTAACTAAACTCCATGCAGGGGGTAAGTTTTCGAATAAAAACTATCGCTTTTCTGGTGGCTTGCATGGTGTTGGAGTGTCTGTGGTCAATGCTCTATCTAAACGGGTTGATATTGAAATTAAACGAGGGGGCCAGCGTTATCATATTGCCTTTGAAAACGGTGATAAAGTCGAAGACTTAACGGTTGTCGGTAAAGCACTGAAAAAAGACACCGGTACGCGAGTGCGCTTTTGGCCGGATGGACATTATTTTGATTCAAGTCAGTTTTCAATTATGCGCTTAAAGCATACGCTGCGAGCTAAAGCTGTTTTGTGTCCGGGTCTTGAGGTCATTTTTGAAAACCGTCAGGGCGATGAGTCTTTTAATTGGCATTATGCGGCAGGATTGGTTGATTACTTAAAAGGTGTGGTCAATGAATATGACCCGGTGCCTAAACTGCCTTTTGAAGGTGCATTTGTTGCAGAAACAGAAACGGCGGACTGGGCGATGGTGTGGTTGCCCGAGACGACTGGGGTGATGGCAGAGAGCTATGTGAATTTAATTCCAACAGCGCAAGGCGGTACGCATGTGAATGGCCTACGATTAGGTTTATTTGAAGGAATGCGAGATTTTTGTGATTTACATCAGTTATTACCGCGTGGGGTGAAGTTAGCTGCAGATGATGTTTGGGAGCATTGCGCTTATGTGTTGTCAGTGAAGATGCAAGAGCCGCAGTTCTCCGGTCAGACCAAAGAGCGGTTATCTTCCAGGCAGTGTGCTGCCTTTGTCTCTGGCGTGGTGAAAGATGCCTTGACCTTATGGTTGAATCAAGATATTGAACAAGGTAAAACGATTGCTGAAATCGTTATTCGTAATGCACAAAAGCGCGTGCAAGCGAGTAAAAAAGTAGTGCGTAAGCGCATCACTCAGGGGCCGCAATTACCGGGAAAGCTGGCCGATTGCGTCAGTCAAGATGTCGAGCGTGGCGAGTTGTTTTTAGTCGAGGGTGATTCAGCTGGTGGCTCAGCCAAGCAAGCACGTGACCGTGATTATCAAGCGGTGATGCCTTTGCGTGGCAAGATTTTAAATACCTGGGAAGTGGCGTCAGAACAAGTGCTTGGCTCACAAGAAGTGCATGATATTGCTGTGGCTTTGGGCGTAGATCCTGGTCAGCACGATTTAAGCGGTTTGCGTTACGGCAAGGTATGTGTCTTGGCTGATGCAGATTCTGATGGCTTACATATTGCGACGTTATTATGTGCTTTATTTTTGCGCCACTTTAAAGCTTTGGTCGAACAGGGTCATGTCTATGTAGCAATGCCACCTTTATATCGTGTCAGTATTGGCAAAGAAGTCTTTTATGCGTTGGATGAAGAAGAAAAAGAAGGTATTTTAGACCGTATTCAAGCGGAAAAGAAAAAAGGTAAGTTGATTGTCCAGCGTTTTAAAGGTTTGGGAGAAATGAATCCTTTGCAGCTGCGTGAAACGACAATGGCACCAGAAACCCGCCGTTTAGTGAGATTGATGGTTGATGATGATGCGGCGACTTTCTCGCTGATGGATATGTTGCTGGCAAAAAAACGTGCGCAAGATCGTAAGAAATGGTTGGAGGAAAAAGGCAATTTAGCTGCAGTATAAAATTTTAGTGTGTGATTTGAGGGTGAGCCTGTCTGGTCTTGCTCTCGATCTCGGTTATGCCAAATGATGAGTTATTTACCTTACACTTACATTTTACTAGTGATTTTTTTCTGTTTTTAACAATATTCTCAATATGACTAAAAACAACTTTCGATTATTTTTTAAGTATGGGGCTAAGTTTCTGTGTCGATGATATAGCAGATGAATGTCATGTTGTATGGTTGTTGACCAGGTATTAGTTTTTCCAAGTTAATAAATAGTACAACTTTATTGCTGTAGTAGGGAGAGTTGTTATGCCAGAGCTTACATTTTTAAAAATAGAAGGCAACCGTCCCTCTCCTACTCAGTTAGCTCGCTCGGTGCAAGAAGCAGCAGATAAGCCAGGTGAAAATCTTGGTAAGTGGTATTTTGATTTGCAAGGACAAGTACTAGCGGAAGGGAAGTTATCAATAAAAGACGAGAAGCTTCAAGAGCGGAAGCCTCAAGAGCGAGATGTGTTGGTGGCCGTTGATCTGGTTGAGCGCGCAGTAGGGGAGGGTGAAGAAGCTGAAGATGAGGCTTTAGCTAGAACTAAGGCTAAGTTGGATTTTTTTTATCAACAGCTAGCAGACACACTTCGATCACCATTATTAAGAGATAAGTTAAGAGCTAACTTCGATCGTCTCACTTGTTCAGCTCAACGCTTTAGTATTATTCCGATTCATAAAGAAATGTATTTTCATGTGCTGCGCTGTGCTAATGCGGTAACGACAGATCGAGAGAAAGCACATGTTGCACTTGAGTTTGCTTATAACCATATTTATCAATTAATGAATGCGGATCTTGCTGCTTTTTTGAGTGTTGGTGATAGAAGTATCCAGGAGCTTAATCAGTTTATTGATCAGCAGCGTGTTAAGTATGCAACGGTTGCAGAAAGCATGGTAATGAGCCATTTATTATCATCTCCTGCAGAAAAATTAAGAAAAAAAAGTCGGAAGTGGTTAGAAACACACACTGCAGCGGACATGGACTTCATTGCAACTAATCAGCTGACAGGTTTGTTGACTCACGTTACAGGCTGCGAGCAGTCCTCACACAGTAAGAAAGACCAACCTGCGGCGATGATGGTCATAGACCGGTATGCTTTAGCTAGGTCTGAAGATGCTAAAGAGAGGTCTGATGATGCCAAAGAGAGGTCTGATGGTGCTAAGCCATCGCAGTCTCAGATTAAAGTACCATCTTTACAGGAATTTAAAGTCAAAGGTAACTACATTAGGATCAGTCAGCAGATTCGAAATTTTATGGATGACTACCCTATACAGGGTCGTGATGCTCCTCCTGTGGTTTACAATTTATTGACCTCTTTACCTCGGGGAAAGGATTCATGTGGCCAACAGGCTAGTGCTGAAAAAATATTTAAGGGCGCGCATCATTATAATGCAACTCGTGGCGATACACCGATGTTTTATGTAATGAACTTGCCTATTAATCAGCATACACAATTTTTACACTATTATGGCAGTCAGACACAAAAAGAAGCTTTGTTGCTGGCTGATTTAACTGTGTTTGATGCTGCTCAGGCGCAAGGTATCATTACTGATAGGGCGGCTATTCTTAGTATCAATATGATTAAGAAATTTTATCAAGATTACTTAAATCGAGAGGATCGAGAAGACTTTTTTTCCGAATCTGCTGAGGGCGAGCTTGCAATTGAGTTCTCAAAGGGATTAAAAAAGCGGATTAATGATGGTGAGGTTGCTCAGCTTAATGATGGTGAGGTTGCTCAGCTTAGTGATGGTGCTTCGGTTGATGATGAAGTATTAGTTAAGCAGGCTTTGTTAAAGGTATATGCAAGTAAATATTCTGGCAAGAAAGTGAGTGACCAAAAAAAGTATGGTAGCTTAGCGCAAGCATTATTTTTAGCAGTAACTAATAACCATAATTTTAAAGGTTGTAAAAGTGCTAATGAGCGTTTTTCTTATATAGAAAATTTAAATGCTTTACTTTTTGCTTTTAAAGCAGGGACATTACAAGGTGATATTGCTCGTCAAATGAGACGTGCATTAACTAAATATATTCAAGACGGCAATGAGCGTGATTTTGCATTGACGTTGCACCGTATTAATGACCGCTGTAATGTTTATAATGCGGGAGTGATACCATCGTGCATGGATACTGGGACGCCAAAATGTGAGATTAATCGAGGACAGGGGGATGGCCTAGGGGTTGGCAGCTGGTGGAATACTAATTATTTCGTGGCTAACGTATATCAAAATATTTCTCAGTCTAGAGCAAGTGGACTTCAAGCGCATGCTAAAAAAATGGACAAGCGGATGGATAAGCTCCAGAAGCTGACTCTGGAAAAATTGCAGAGTTATAAGGATAAATATGCAAAATTTGTCGATCCCCGTGAACTTGTATGTAAAGTGATTAAAGATTATGTCAAGAGTTGGGGATGCCGTTCCCACTTCAAGCAGGAAGGTCGTGCGTTCTTAACACAGGAGCGCCTTTTGGAGAAGAGTAGCGCGGCAGTAGAGGATACTCAGGGACTTTTAGAGGCTGTAAATACATTACAAAGGGTGGTTCAAAGGTCAGAGCAATTTAGCCGAAAAAGTACCTTTAATATGCGGCTACTATTTTTACAGCAAGAATTGCAAAAGCATATGGATGAAGCTCAACCAGCAATAGAGCTTGAGCAGCCTAGAGTTGTAGCAGCAGAAGCTTAAGCACCTTGTTAATGGTTGTAATTAATAACTTCTTATTGAGGTTGTGCTTTAATTTAGGTATATGAAATCTACTGTACAGTGCTAAAGCTAGGATAAATCTCTAATTATATTTTTTCTTTTGTTAGTGTTAACGTCTGCGTTCGTTAGCTCCATCTAAGTTGTAGATGGCCGCTTTAGATTTATTATTAAAAATTGTCCTAAATGTGGTGGTGCAGTGCTATTTGCTAAAATTAAGTTGGCAAGTAAAAATTCACAATGGTAGCTGTTGCTACCCAGATTCAGTATAAATTGTAAGTTGCTTTATTTGTTTACCATAAATAGTTGTATATTTATTATTTTGATTATATATTGAATTTAAGTTTTTTGTTAAGATAAAGATAGATGATTTTTAAATAGTTCATAGCTTCAATTTTATTGCTATTTCTCTGGGAGAAATTTTTATGCCGAAGTTTAATTTGTTAAGCGTGATGGGCAGTCAAACGACTGCAGATGGTCTTATGTCATCAGTTAAGGAAATACTTTATGATAAGGAAGTAAATCTTAAAAATTGTTATTTTAACCTTCAAGGGCGATTGTTAGCAGAAGGTTGGATCGATGGTGAAAAAGCATTAATTGAGGTTGAGCTTGCAAGTGAACTGAGAGTTGAGTGGTATGCTACGGCATTAGATGATGCAATAAAAAAATAAAAGCAACAGAAGTAAATGATATAAATTATTCTGGAGCCAATGCTTATATACTTCCTTTTTTGCAAGCATATTTTTTTAATTATGTAGAAAAAGGATTAGCAGAAATCGATGGAGAGAAAAAAGGTAGTTTATTACAAAAACTGAATGCAAAATTATCATTTTTATCTAATTTAAAGAGTACTTTTCGTGCTAGGTTTGATGGGGATTTAATTAAGAAATTTTACGTCGATCATGCATCTGTTTTGAATGAGGCGCAGCCTTTTGATTCTGCTGGAAAGTGTTCTAAGGCATATTTATCATTATTTAAGGCATTTGAGGAGGCGGGTAATAAAGACCGCAGAGTGGCAGCCGTAAAATTAGATAAATTTAGCAATACGGAAGTTGTTTGTGATAGTTCGGACGTTTTTAGTGCTAAGCAAGTTGATGAACTTAACTACAGAATTAGTTTAGGGAAGCAAGGTTTTCTTTATGATCAGCTAAAGTCTGAGCTTCATTTACGAGAGAATCACTTAGGAGCTCACGTTAAAGCGTTAATGGAATCTGAGCAGTACTCTGATCTTAGACCTATCCATAGGGATATGTATCTTTATGCTGCGTATATGGCAAAGGCTTTAAATTCGGATAAATATCAAGCAACACGGCTTTTAAATTTTAGTTATGACCGTCTTTATTCATTAATGAATTCTGATATTGCAAATTTTTTGAATCAGCATCAGCATATGGATGTGGCTAAATTAAATCAATTTCTTACTAAGCAGTGTTTGAAATATCAAACTGTTTTAGAAAGCACGATGATGAGTTGTTTATTGGCTGCTCCCTCTGCGGCTTTAAGAGAAGGTAGAGATGGTTGGTTAGTAGCAAATACTGATTCAACTATGTGGATGGTTTCAAAAAATAATATGACAGGGCGATTAACCTGTGTAAGAAATTCTTTTGAAGGATTAGCTCTGGATCGGCCAAAAGTAGTTCAGCGTTTGAATGCATTGCAAGAGTTAACGAAAGAAAGGTTAATGCGTTATGAAATGGACTATAAGCAGGAGAACCTTGGTGAGCTGGTGCGTGCAGTCATTGGTGGTTATGCAATGGGACGCTGGCGTTGGAGATCTCACTTTAAGGGGCATGGGCAAGACTTTTTATATGAATATAGAGATCTTCTGAATAAAAGTGAGATGACAGTTGAAGATAAGAAAGCTCTTTTAAAAGCAGTACAGCTGTTGCAAATACAAGTCTATATGTCACAAGGTTTCAGTTTAAATAGCTCGTTTAGTATAAGATTGGCATTTTTAGAGAGAAGGTTAGTTGAGCAACTGAGTTATGAATTTAATGAGGGCATAGAGTTTATAATAGCTAAACTTGCACAGGCTACGGCCTATGAAGGATGTATAGATATTTTACAGGAAATGTATGCTCTGAAAACAAGTGTGCTGTCGGTAGAAATGAGATCTCATTTGTTTATTCCATTTCATATAGATTTCGAGTGTTTAGAGAGGCAGCTTATTGAAAAAATTGAAAAGGAGTTGAATAAAACCGTAGATGATATAGAAAACAAATTGAAACGAGCTGCCACTCGTGAAGATAAAAGCAGTGTTTTAGAGAGAGTGCGTGTACTAAAGGATACTGTGTTGGCAGTGAATATTGGGCCTAATTTGGTCAAGCGGTTGGAAAGTTTAGAGGCAAAAGTAGTCCAACTCAGACTTCCGTTAGGCAAGAATGCTCAAGGAGTGGAAATGGAAGGTACACGAGAAGCGTTAATGATGCAAAGTGTGCTTAGTCAGCCGGCAGTGCAAGCAGAGTCTGCGCTCGGTTATAGTAGTTAGTAGTTCGTTCAGGTTCGCTCTGACAGTTTCCAGCGTTTTAGCAGGAGACTGTCGGATCAGATTTGGTTAGAACCTTCTCGGTAGTGTATCTAATCAATTGTCTTGATGTAATGGCATAAAAGTGGGAGTTTTATAGCTTTACTGAGGGATTCTTGAGTGATTAAGTAAAAGAAATATACAGGTGATTGAAAGCCGGTATTTAACATCAAGAGCTCGTAAAACGATTTATTTTCAAAGAGTGAAAAGATATCTGCTGCACTGGTTGGCTTATGTTTCGCAAAATGCTCATCGTTCATAAAGCAGGGAGGCGATCATGCGTGATTTAATAATAAACTTATTTGGTTAAATAGTATGAAACATATTATTGCTATTGGCGGCGGAGGTTTTGAAAATAAGGTAAACCACAGAAAAGTAGAGCTGTACTTAATAGAACAAACAGGTAAAGAAAATCCAAAAATTTGTTTGTTACCTTAAGCGGGTGCTGAATCAAAAGATTATCTTTTAAAATTTTATCAAAGCTTTCTGCATTTTGGTGCTCAACCCTCTTGGGTTCCACTGTTTGGTAGTGTAGAGGATAGTGGGAAAGGACATTTACTTTCGCAAGATCTATAAT
>LVCQ01000114.1 GCA_001644975.1 Piscirickettsiaceae bacterium NZ-RLO1 | reverse complement strand
ATTATGTCAATTTATAAGGTTTTAGCTATATATTGTAGGCTGGGCGCTTTCCAATACCATAGAAGCAAGCTTTTGTTTAGAGGCTCTGAATCAGGCATTGGAACAAGGTCAACCTGAAATTATAAATTCAGATCAGGGGCGGCAATTTACCAGCAATGACTGGATCCGTGCGCTGAAAAATCAAAAAATTAAAATCAGTATGACCGGTAAAGGGCGTTGTCTTGATAATGTCTACATTGAGCGGTTTTGGCGTTCAATCAAGCATGAAAAAATCAAATTATGCGAATTTGATGATATTCACCAGTTGGAGGACTTGATAGCAGAATACATTTATCATTATAATCACGAACGACCTCATCAAGCGCTAGGAGATTTTGTTCCTGCCGAGGTGTTTTCAGGGGCAAAAATAATTTCTTAATTGAGATTCATTTTTGTCGGAAGGTAGGGGGTCACTTCAAACCAATTTTTTTTATAATGATTTGCATAACTATTACTTTACTATTTTCCTATAGCTAACGTCCAACCCTAGTAGGCTGATATCTTACTATTAGAAAAGTTATTTTTTCAATGAAATATTCTTAGTAGATTAAAATTTGCTTATAAGGCTACAAGTCAAACAGGAGAAAGCTATTGACGCCTACCTGTAATATCTTCACACTTCTGACGCCCTATACTTGGTCGAGCAGCCTCAAGCTATACTTGGCAAGCTTCTTCAGCATCAACAATGACCTCACCATCGGCTGTGCATCCAGGTAAGTCGGGAAACTCAACTAAATAACCGCCACCATCTTCTTCTTTTAACCGATGTACACTAAATGGATAATTTAAATTATCCATAACTATTCCCATTGATATTCAATTAATACAACAAGAATTTTTAATATATAGCTTTAATTGATAGATATCATGAAACATATTAATTATAATTAAACTTTTTATTTTTTATCAGATAAAAATTTAACCCCATGACAACCGACTAAACTCAATATTTTCTCAGATTCTATTAACGAATCGGCATCCAAAGACTCTCCCTGCAAAAACTCATCAAAAGAGTCTTCAATAGCTTGCTCTTCTTTATCTAATTTAATATTTTTCTTAATCATTACTCTCACTTCCTAGGTGTTAGCCCCCTATTAAAACATCTTCGAAACTGATATAAATATTTTTGTATAACTACAATTAGAAACTTTGCTGGCTTCTTCATAAATAATTATCTATAAATATCTTAGGTTTTATAATATCAATGTGTTGATAGCCAGAGCATTCTAACAAAAGCTTATCACCACTAACAATCACTTTACCTTGAGCTGCTAAAGCACAAGCAATAAACTTATCATCATCAATATCCTGGCATACTTGTGCTTTCATTTTTACAGGAACAATCCATTGAGACTTTACAGTAATCAAGCGAAGGATTGCACTAACGTCTTTTTTGTATTTTTTACTTAAAATTTCAAGTACACGGGAATACTCATTAAAAATATCTTCAGTAGCTAGAAGCTCAAATTCTTCGTTAAACCAAGCTTCAAGGATTATTAAAGGTTGACCTCCCCAAAAAACAGCAGAAGCCAACACATTTGTATCAATTATGATTTTCATTTTTTAGCACGAGCTTTCTGTATTGCGTTATCAATATCTGTTTTTTTAGCACCCGCTTTTTTCGCAGCTTTCCGTGCTGAAGCTAACAATTCTTCAACATCTTCAGCCGCAGGAGGCTGTATCATTTTCAAGATAACAGTATCTTTGTCTCCAACAACAACAAATTTAACTCCAGCAGCTAGCCCCAGCCTCTCTCTAATCTCTTCAGGAATTACAACTTGCCCTTTAGAAGACATTTTCGTTGTAGATATATTGTCCATAATAATCACTCTTTTTATTTATCTTACTAGTAAGATTATATCAAAAAATATAATCTTGTAAAGTTAGCTTTTAACAAACAGTATATTTTAGACAAAATATACTAAAGATAATAAAATCAAATACTCACCAATGGACGACAAAACACAATCAGTATATTATCTTAATATATCAACTTATTATACTAATATGGATGCTAAAAAATGAGTCTGAGCAAACAAGCAAAAATTTTAAGCGAGCGTCAAGAAAAAGCAGTCTTAAGCTCACTGCAATCAACCACCTACCCCACCCGCAACACGGTGATGTTTCTACTCTCTATCAAAGCAGGATTAAGAGCAAAAGAAATTGCAGCTCTTACCTGGGACATGCTGCTCACCCCAGAAGGCGAACTTTGTGAAGCGATTCATCTACGCAACACAGCGAGCAAAGGCAAACAAGGGGGTCGAGTCATTCCACTCAATAAACAATTAAAGCAGGCTTTATCCCAACTATTAGATGAACCAAAACCAAAGCATGGGCAAAGACCAGTGACTCTCTCGCGTCGCAATTCGCACTTTCCTGCACAAACCGTGGTAAATTGGTTTGCCGAACTCTACAAAAATTTAGGCTTTGAAGGCTGTAGCAGTCATAGCGGTCGTCGTACCTTTGTCACCCGTGCTGCTAAAATATCATCAGAGCTGGTGGTTCTTTGCGTGACGTTCAACAACTGGCTGGGCATACCACACTACAAACAACACAACGTTACATCGAGGGTGATAGTGAGGCTAAAAAGAGGATTGTAGATTTAATCTGATTTGATCGACCAAAAGGGGGCTATAAACCCCTTTTTTAAAACATTATTTTCTTGTCTACTTCTAGTGTAAAGCTCCCATTTTTATGTCAAGTCCAAAGTGGAATTTCTGTGGTTTTGTCTCTCATTTTTTTAAAATTAATGGGTGACAAGTTCGCTAATGATTCATGAGGTCGTTCATTTTTATATTGATCAACCCATGGTCCAGTAACTCCCCTGACCTCCTCTAAATTATAAAACCAGTGTGCATCCAAAATATCTTGGCGATAAGTCCGGTTAAATCGCTCAATAAAGCCATTTTGGGCGGGCTTCCCAGGCTGAATATGATGGAGCAATATGTTGTGCTGCTCTGCACATTTTGTAAAATCGCTTGAAATAAACTCTGGGCCATTGTCACTTCGAATCACTTCAGGATAACCTTTTGACTCGGCAACCTGATCAAGCAATCGAGTGGCAACCATTGATGGCAATGATCAGGCTGCCCTATTCCGGACAAACAAATTACAATAATCCGAACCGGAGGAATCACAATGGGAAAGCGTCACGTCACCAAGTACACTGAAGAATTTAAAAAATCATCTGCCAAGCTTGCAGTCGATTCAAATCAAGCAATCAATCATACAGCACAGGAATTGGGTATTCACTCAAGTACACTGCATGGCTGGATCAATAAATATTATCCAAACAGTCCAAACACTGTTAAAGATGAAGTTAGTGATATGGCTGCTGAAATCAAACAGTTAAAAAAAGAGTTGGCTAGAGTAACACAGGAACGTGAAATATTAAAAAGCAGCGGCGTACTTTGCAAGCGAAACACAGTAAAGTACGCGTGGATTAAAGCAAATAAATGTGTTTTTCCAATAGATAGGGTGTAACTCAATCTTAGGTGTTAACCGATCAGGTTATTACAGTTGGTTAAAGATACAGCCTTCCAAGCGAATGATAGAGCACCAAAAATTAGCTAAGAAAATCAAAGAAATATTCATCGAAAGCCGCGCAACTTATGGCAGTCGAAGAATTAGAGAACGGTTACTGGCTCAGGAAGTTTTTGTCAGTCGTAAGCAAATTAGTCGCCTAATGAAACAAAATCAGCTTTGTTGCAAGATAAGGCGTAAATTCAAAGTAACCACGAACTCTAAACATCAACTGTCGATTGCGAACAATTTATTGAACCGAAACTTTTCAGCAACACACCCCAACCAAAATATACGGGTGATATCACCTACATACGGACTCAGCAAGGTTGGCTGTATTTAGCTGTTGTGATTGATTTATTCTCACGTAAAGTTGTTGGCTGGACTATGGAGGACCATATGGAAGTATCGTTAGTCAATGATGCTCTGTTGATGGCTTTATGGAAACGAAAGCCTAAAGCTGGGTTAATTTGCCATTCAGATCGCGGAAGCCAATATGCTTCAGAAAGTCATCGTGAAACCCTTAACGATCATAAAATAAAGCAAAGTATGAGTCGTAAGGGGGATTGCTGGGATAAAGCTGTTTCAGAGAGTTTCTTTCATACCTTAAAACAGAGTTGGTCCATTACATGAATTTTAAAAATCGACAAGAAGCTAAATCAGCCATCTTTGAATATATCGAAGTTTTTTATAATAGAAAACGCATTCACTCAGCTAATAATTATCTATCCCCTGAGGAATACGAACACAGTCAGAAAATCAGTTAAAAATTTGTCTAGAAAAAGGTTACGTAAGCGTCGCTGCCTCGGTAGGTATTTTGCACATCCAATGATGCAAAATCGCCGAGCAAAACGCGACGACTATAAACCCTCGGCTGCCCTCGTCACAGGGCATTACGTGCCTTAAATCGGCCACTACATACCCTGCTCTCAAATGGCGCTACGGCTCGTAAAGATTTTTAGACACTCGTTACGCTTGCTACAGACCTTACGGTCTTCCGCAACTCCGCTCTGCTAAAAATCCTCACCTACCTCGGCCTACTCACCCCGTGCTTTGCACTCCTTGGCTCGCAGCGCCAGATCAATTTCTCATAAAGAGTGGCCTAAACTCTTATTTCTGCAACAGAGCCCGTTTATAAGGTTTCGGCTTGGGTTTAGTTAATTTTTACAAAAATTTGACAAAAAAAATAAAACTATATTACTCTAAGCTAACAATTCATCATACTTTAGTATAGCAAGGTTAAAATTTAACCAAAACATTGCCAATTACAAGGCAAATTATAAAAAAAATTCAGCTTTATTTTATTTTAAATCGACTTTTAACCAATATAGAAAAACAAACTGATTCAAAACAGTAATTTTTTAAAGTTATTTTTTCATTAATATGAGAAATTACAATATGGCAAAGACCAGACAGAACGTTATTGATGCAATTAAACAAGCCGGTGACTCAAGCTCAGTTGATTTATCCGGTTGGGATCTACAAAACGCAGACTTATCAGATTTAAATTTGCATCGTACTAACTTATCTCGTGCCAATTTAGAAGGTGCTAATTTAACAAGGTCTTATTTAAGAGAAGCAGTTTTTAGTAACGCGAACTTAAAAAATGTTAATTTATCAGCATCATATTTATATCTAGCCGATTTTACTCAATCCAACTTAGAAAGTGCTAATTTTAGTTATGCCGATTTAGAAAGAGCAAACTTTATCGGAGTTACAAGCTTTAATGAAACACAATTTAAAATGGCCTTTGCCGCTGGGTATTTTGGAGACGAAGCTGATTTATCCAATACTGATTTTAGCCAAGCTATACTTTCATATGAATATCTACCAAAGAATTTTCTTCAAGCCAGGGCATATCGAGCAAAACACAACAGTCGACCTGCATACAACATATACACAGAGAAAACGATACTTCCTTTTGACTTTAAAAAAGCACGCTATGGCCACTATTTAAGAGCCCCATTCTTTGAAAAGTTGGTTAATTGCACCACTGAATTTGATCCAGATATAGAATATCCATTACCTAATTTTCTTGAACTTCTCAGCATAGCGCAAAAAGAAGTTTTTTTAACCCAAAGAGATGCAATAACTCAATGTGTCGTAAGCCTCGACCGTATTACGATTCCATTCTATATTGAAGGAGAATCAGGAAATTACAATGCTACTGATCTTCATGAAACTTTAGCTCACCAGGAACTACAACAGCAAGAAGAACAGGAAGAACTACCGCCTCTACACTCGCCTTTGACAAGAAAAGAAATTACGCTAGATCAAGTTAAAAGTGGTTATAATCCGAAAAGTTATACTGAATATGACACCCTTATTAAAGAAACAAGACAACTTATTTCTCCTGATAAACTTACTAAAATTGCTCAATCACCACCCCATTCAATACGTTCAAACAAAACTAATACGATAAATGTTGATACAACACACCTTTACATGTATATAGTTTTAGAAAAATATGGCCTTTGTAACTCGACGAACATAGCAAAAATACTTAAGGATTCACCACTATTTTATGAACAATACCAAGTCTTAAAAGACCTTGGGTTCAAAAAAACTGCATATGTTGCAGAAATTCTCGAACATCTTGATTCCATTAATCAATTCCAACAACTAAGCGCATTCTTTAGCATACTCAATGAAGATGTGCCTAACCACAACCCAACATCACAACAAGTCAGAGATCTGCTCGCAAAGCGAGATAAGCTTTATCCAATAACTCAAAAATTAACAGCACTTAATCTTAATACACCGATCTTTCACAGGGCATTATTCTATAAGCCCGAGTTAATGCCTCAAGTTGAACAATATAAAGATCAACTAACAAAGCTTAACCAATATGAACTTCATGAAGAACGCTATATCGATATAGTGCTTACTCATCCAGGGCTATTCGCTACAAGCTATCACCGCCTAGAGGATTTGGGGCTTAACAATCAGACATGTGTTACAAAACTTTTGGATAATCTCCAGCAATTTAATCAAGATCACAATCACTTACAGAGTCTTCGGGCTCTTTATGGTACTATTGCGCAAGATATTAATGATGATCACTTTAAAGTCCATGGGTTGAAAGGAGGAAGCACGATCACTTTTCAAGGAGAGCAAAAGATCGTCCCTAAAGGAGTAAGCAAAATATAGGCTGAAATTGCAAATAGTGAGGGTTATTTTAAATGGGCGTCAGACCCCCTCGCTACTTTAAAGAAATTAGAAGCACTCACAAAAGAACGAAGTGGCTCCCGAAAACTGACGATGGTCAGCATATTTTTTGGCTCTTATCGGGATGCGCAAACCAAGGCAGCGTATGCAAATCTTCATCAAAAAATCACATCACTATTATAAACAAATATGAGAAAATTCGTGATTGGACAAAGCCTATAATCTTAAGTTGGGTTTTGTAGTGATCAGACAAATCAACGTGCTAAAGAAGTACTATAACAGCTTCGCTTTTCATTTTTAGCGCATTTTTCTTAAATTAAGCTAGACTTCTAATCAAAGTACCGTATAAAAAGATAGTGCCATGAAAGCGATGATCATCAACCAATTTGGTGACTCTGATGTTCTACAACTCGCCGACATCCCCATCCCATCGATTAAAGATGATGAAGTGCTCATACAGGTATCTCACACCAGTGTTAATCCGGCTGACTGGAAAATACGTGCAGGTCTATATGAATATTTGCTGCCCTACAAATTCCCGATCATTTTAGGCTGGGATGCTGCTGGAGTCATCAGCGAGGTGGGCTGTAAAGTCAGTCGATTTAAAAAAGGTGATCGCGTTTTTAGCTATTGTCGCAAACCAGTGATTCAACAAGGTAGTTATGCTGAGTACCTTGCTATCGATGCCGATGCTGTCGCTCATATTCCAGATAATATCAGTTTTGCAGAAGCGGCAACGATTCCCATGACAGGCCTCACCGTTTGGCAATGCCTCTTTGAAACCATACGTCTCACTGCTGGCCAAACAATACTCATTCATGGCGGCGCAGGAGGCATCGGCAGCATTGCTATCCAACTAGCAAAATTACAGCAAACAACAGTATATACGACAGCCAGCTTACATAATCATGATTATGTTTACAGCCTAGGTGCTGATATTGCTATTGACTATCAAAATCAAGACTTTGTGAAAGAGATCGCCGCACGAGAACCTGCGGGCATTGACTTAGTCCTAGATACTCGCGGTGGCGAGGTCCAACAAAACAGCTACCAGATTATTAAAAAAGGCGGTCATTTAATTTCCTTAGTCACTCCCCCTGATGATGATGAAGCTGCCGCTTATCAGGTACATGCAGAATTCGTCTTTGGCTATCCCAATGGTGAACAATTAAAAGAGCTTGCTAAATTACTAGAAAAAAACCAATTAAAACCTACTATTTATGAAGAAATGAGCTTAGAAGGTGCGGCGATTGCCCATGATATGAACCGCAATGGCCGCCTCGAACGCGGTAAGCTGGTTCTGCATATTACACCTAGCTCGTAATCAATTTATGTAATAGAAAATTCCACTTATTACTTAATATCGCCCTCCG
>LVCQ01000113.1 GCA_001644975.1 Piscirickettsiaceae bacterium NZ-RLO1 | reverse complement strand
GCTCCGCCACAGCGCTATCGATATTAAAAGCCAGGCTTGCATTCGCTAAAAACACCTTTTTCCAGTTTTGAACAGTTTTAGGGACTAGCTCATATTTCGAGCATATTTGGTTGAGCGTCTGATCTCCTTCGATGACCTCTAAGACAACTTTAGTTTTAAATTCAGCGCTTGGCTTCTTTCTTTTTTGACTCATATCATAGCTCCTAAAATGTTAAGCATCATTTTAACCTTTCAGGAATAAATCGTTAAACTATTCTGTCTGAAAACTCGGGAGCATTATAATACCAAAGTGATTATTTAATACATGCGCCATCGAGTTACTTTGAACGCTGTTTCCTATACCAAATGCTGCAATCGTTCCAAAAATAGCAAAAGCAACGCCTAAACCTTGCCAACGAGAGCCTAACCCATTTTTGATATAATACATTGGACCACCAACGAAATTGCCATTCGCATCTGTTTCCCGATATTTTACTGCAAGAACGGCCTCGGCATACTTTGTCACCATACCAATCAGTGCAGTCATCCACATCCAAAAAATAGCACCAGGTCCTCCTAAGACAATTGCAGTTGCAACGCCTGCAATATTTCCTGTACCTACCGTTGCAGCCATTGCTGTAGTCAGTGCTTTAAAGCCACTGATTTCTCCTTTTGCTTGTTTTGAATCTTTTTTAACAATTAGCTTAAGTGCTATACCTAGTTTTCTAAGCTGCAATAACCGTAAGCGTATCGTTAAATAAAGACCACAACCCAAAAGTAAAATCAGCATAACTGGGCCCCAAACAAAGCCACTTAATGCATTTAAAAATGATGCTATTTCCATATTAGAACTCACTCCTTGATTTACCTCTTTACTAGTGTAACAAAAAAGGCATAAGTAAAAGCAAGAGAAAAAATATTTTGGCTCGATTAATTACTTTTATAAACTGTTTAATAGAGATAGAGTAGCTTTAAGCATAATAGCTAATCATAGTTCTAGTAGGTAGTAAGCCTTAAGCCTATCATTTCCAATATAGTTAATAGTTATTTAAAATAAAGGCGTAATATACGAATAAAAAGCAAGTCAGGCTTATATTGCATATAACACCTGACTATAAAACAGTTATGCTGTAACTAATTAAAGTTCACTAGCTGAAGCGATCACTTTATTTACAATGCCATAATCTTTGGCTTCATCTGCTGTCATCCAATAATCACGCTCAGTATCTTCTTCGACTTTCTCAAGTAGCTGACCTGTACGCTCAGCAATAATGACATTCAAGCGTTTTCTCATTTTAATAATTTCTTTCGCTTGAATTGCTAGGTCCGTTGCCTGGCCACGTGCACCACCGCTAGGTTGATGTAATAAGAAGCGCGTATTTGGCAAACAATAACGATCTTCCTTTTCAGCACCTAGGAAGATTAAACTTCCTGCACTAGCCACCCAGCCGGTGCCAATCACACGAACACGAGGTTTGATAAAACGCATGACATCATGGATTGAATCTCCTGACTCAACATGCCCTCCAGGTGAGTTCACATACACGCTAATCTCATCATCACTCACATGTGCTAAAGCAATAAGTTGAGAAGTTACTTTTTGAGCCAGTTTTTGGTTGATTTCACCAAAAATAAAGACACTGCGCGCTTCAAACAGTTTCTCATCAATTAATGCTGAAGCTTGAAGTTGTTGTTCTTGATCACTCATAATTTTATTTCACCTTTATTTCTTTTCTTCATTAACGACAAAGCTATAAAATTCGCGGACAACGGTTGCATTAATATCCGCAGGCAAATAGTCTTGGCTCAGCCAATCTTCGCCATCCAATCCTTCCATATACAAATTAATAATATGAGGACCACGTTTTGCCAATTCAAGGCGTGCTTGCTCTTCAGTTTGGCAATCAAAGTCTTCATTCTCAGTTAGCTCTTTTACATCTGTTGCAAAAGCCTCATAGGCCATACGCTTGCGATCACAATCAAGCTCGTTAGCAATCTGGTCGATGATATCGTCAATGTGTGGGTAATTTTTCACAATAATATCCTATTGGTTATTATGCACAGAGTGTAGCATGTCCTTTAGTATTTCAACATGTTCAGGTAAGTCATTTAATGCCGGAATATATTCAAAAAACTCCCCGCCCACAGCAAGAAACATGGCTTTACTTTGCTCATTAATCTCCTCCAATGTTTCTAAACATTCAACAGAAAATCCCGGGCACACGACATAAACTTTTTTTATGCCTTTTTTAGGTAAAGCAGTTAATAGATCATGAGTGTAAGGCTGTAGCCATTTTTGCAAGCCAAAACGGGATTGAAAACTAATGGCCCACTGCTGCTTTGTTAACCCCAATTTTTCTGCCAATAGTGCTGCAGTTTCATGACATTGCTCTTCATAAGGGTCTCCCATTTTAACCATCTTCTGTGGTAAGCCATGAAAAGACATCAGCAGTAATGCGTCAGAATCTTGATTTATTTTTGGCAAGATTATCGATGCTAGCGCGTTAATATAACTCGGCCGGTTGTGGTAACTCTCAATCACCCTAAGGGGCACTTGCCATTCTATTTCTTTAATTTTTTCTGTCACAGTAAGCGTTGTTGCCATCGAGTATTGCGGATAAAGGGGTATAATAATCACTTCATCAACAAGCGCTTGAATCTCATCATAAGCCGTTTGCAATGAAGGTTGGCCATAACGCATTGCAACAACGACCCGATGATCCTCATCTTCGCTCTCATGCTGCAATTCAAACTCTAATTTTGCCGCAAGTTCCTGCATATAAAACCGTAATGGTGAATCACCTCTTTGCCAAATCAACTGATAAGATTCAACTAAACGCTGTGATCTTTTCGGCAAAATAACATACCTTAATATGGGTTGCCATAACCATGCTGGTAATTGCACAACATAAGGATCTGATAAAAACTCTTGCAGGTACTCTTTAATTGCTTCAGCCGTTGGCGCACAAGGCGTCCCCAAATTAACTAAAATAACGCCATATGTTTTTGACATAAATCACTCTAAACCACTCTACTAACCCCGCGCCATCATACCACATGGCATGACCTTTGCTTAAATCTTAATAAACTCGCTTCATAAAAATGGAAAATAAACTGTATGCACCGGCGTGAACTTAATCAGGCGTTTGACCGCTCCTTTGCTTTACTTATTGAGGAAGAAAACTGCCAACACATTGCTGGCTTATTAGAGAAATTATGCTGTGATCACCATGATTTATTGATTGAAACAAAGTATGATGATGTTGAAGTCTGTTTTAAATACCAAGCACAAGAAAACTATATAGAAATGGTTGTATACCAAGATAAAGTATTGCTCGAGGACTATCATATCGCCATTGAGAAAGTCTGTGAGAAACAAAAAATAGAAGAGCTTCATCACATGTGCCACCTGATTCGTAAAACCTTAAACGACTTACCCTTGCATAAAAATAAGCCCTGCTTGCCTGATTAAGTGCTATTTATTATGCGCTACCTTTAGCTTATTTATTAACTGATCAAAAAAAGTAAGTTCTGATGATTTAGTAGCTATACATTGAAATTCTAATTCAACATGTAAGGCCCAAGCATTGTCACTGAGCCATTGTTTGCACTTAACTGCATCTTTTTCAGTCATCAATAGCGGCAGTTCTTGATTAAAATTTTCAAAATCTGAGCCTTGGTAATTATGATGATCAGAAAAAGCACATGAGTGATTAATAACCCCCCCTAACTCCATACATGTATTAAAAAAACGCTGAGGGTGACCAATGCCGGCAACCACATTCACCCGCTGACCTTTAAATCTATCAACAGCAACTCGCTCTTCTGTGTGTACATTCACCCAATATCTAGCACCTAATACCGATGAAAATACCGGGACCGTTAATTGCTCTAATTTTTTAATCCCCTGCGACTTATCTAGCACAGTTAATGCTCTGGATAAATTATTGACAACAACAAAGTCAACATCATTAAGCCTTAGCCAATCTTCACGCAAGGGTCCTGCAGGCAAACAATAACCATTGCCTAAGCGCTCAGCATCCATAACTGCAATTTCAATTGACCTAGCTAGTGCATAATGTTGCAAACCATCATCACTTAGGATCACATCCAGGCGATAATGGCTCGTTAGATAATCAACAGCTTGTGCCCTTTTAGGTGCAATGACTACAGGCACACCCGTCAGCTGTTTAATCATTAACGGCTCATCTCCAGCTTCTAAAGCAGAGGACTCTAAGGTGACTTCATAGGGATAATGGTTATTTTTATTAGCGCCATAACCTCGTGAAACCACACCAACAGTTATACCTTGGCTTTGAAAGTGCTCAACTAATTTTAAAACCAATGGAGTTTTACCCACACCTCCGACATGAATATTACCAACAATGATCACAGGAACTTGGCTTATATAAAGTCTATATAAGCCAAGTTTAAAAAACTGCCGACGTAAAAATGTAATAAAACGAAATAACCAAGAAAACGGCCATAAAGCCCACCGTAGTATATGCTTATGATACCAAATTTTCTCAATAAGCTTCATTTAATGATTAGAGTCCATCGCAAACGCTCTTAAATCCGCATAAGTACCCTCAGCACTCATTAATTCTTGATGAGAGCCCGACTCTATAATACGCCCCTCGTCCATCACTAAAATACGATCAACATGCTCAATCGTTGATAAGCGATGAGCAATCACAAACGTCGTCGACTGTTTCATAATGGTTTCTATCGCTGCTTGAATTAAGCGCTCAGATTCATTATCCAGTGCGGAAGTTGCCTCATCAAGAATTAAAATGGGTGCCTTTTTCAAAAGAGCACGCGCAATAGCTAAACGTTGGCGCTGCCCTCCCGAAAGCATAACACCATTTTCACCCGTTACCGTATATAAGCCATTAGGAAGCTTTTCTATAAACTCCCAGGCATGAGCCATTTTCGCAGCCTCGATAACTTTTTTCTCATCCACTTCACCAAGCATACTATAAGCAATATTATGAAAAATCGTATCGTTAAACAAAGCTACATGTTGCGAGACTACAGCGATTTGCTCGCGTAAAGAGGCCAAAGTAATATCATGGGTTGATATACCATCCAAAATAATATCACCTGATGTTGCATCATAGAATCTTGGTAATAAGCTCACGAGTGTCGACTTACCACTACCAGAGCGCCCTACTAAAGCAATTGATTCGCCCGGCTTAACATCAATATTAATCTCATGCAGAACAATTTTATTATGCCCTGGATAAGAAAAACTGACATTTTTAAGCTGCACATGCCCACGTGTACGAGCTAAAACGGTTGTTCCTGTATCCTTCTCTTCTTCAGCATCAAACGTTGCAAATACGCTCTGAGCTGCCGCCACACCATTTTGTAACCCCGCATTTAACCCCGTAATATTTCTCAGTGGCTTTAATATCGCCACCATCGCTGTAATCATTGTTACAAAGGTCCCTGCAGAAACATGCAACTTCGCAACGGCAATGTAGATAACTACACTCATCGCGACAGCCCCAACCATCTGGACAATCGGTGAATTTAACGCACTGATCATAGTAAACTTTAAGTTATAGCGCAAAGCATACATAACTGCCTTATTAAAAGACTGTTCTTGGTAAGCTTGGCCACCAAAAATTCGAATTTCCCGATAACTTTTTAAGCTTTCCTCAGTTACATGAGTCACTTCAGCCATTGCATGCTGCTGCTTATGACTTAAGCGACGAAAATGCTTACTCGCAAAACTAATCAGCAGTGCAATTATAGGAATAATAATTAATAAAACCAAAGACAAACGCCAACTGGTATAAAACATCACCACAAGTAAGCTAATAATCAGGGCAACTTCTCTGACCATCGTCGTCAGTGATGCACCGCCAGCAGCAGAAATTTGATCAACATTATAAAGCAGCTTAGAAATCATCTGTCCAGAAGTTGCCTTATCATAATCACTGGCAGGTAAACGCATAAACTTTGCAAAAAGCTGACGACGAATATCACTAACCACATAACCACTAACATAGCCAAAACAATAGGTTGCCATCACATTTGCAGTACCACGGACAGCAAAAATACCAATCAGCACCAACGGAAAAGTTTCTAAATAAGCCAGATCTTTATCAATAAATCCTTTATCCATCAAAGGCTTAAGTAAGTGAATCACATAACCATCCATCGCTGAATATAGTGCATTACCCACTAAGGCCAGTAACATTAAAAGCCAATAGGGCTTTACATAACTTAAAATACGGCGGTAAGTCTTCAAGCCTGACTGCGATGACTGCATTCTACCTCACGATGTTTTCACTTGAGTTAAAATTTGTACTTTAACAAAACCTGCATTTTGTACAAGTTCCATAATATCGACAATGATCTGTAAAGGCGCATTCGTATCACCTTTGATACGTACCAATCTGTTTTTATTATGTTTGGCCTGCTTTAGTAAAGACTGCTTTAAAGCTGCCTTCCCCCCACGCACGCGATCAGAGTTTACATAATAATCGCCTTTAAAATCAACAGAAATCACTAAAGTTTCTTGTGACGGTCCATTTAATGACGCACTTTCTGCGCTCGGTAAATTTACTTGAACACCCCCAACTTTAATAAAAGTGGCTGTAGCCATTAAGAAAATCAAAACTAATAAAACAACATCAATTAACGGTGCCAGGTCAAGAATAATATCCTTATGCTTATTAGAGTTAGGTCGAAACTGCATAACGAGACTCCCGTTGTTGATCAGCACGCTCAATAAAAATCTTTGCATGTTGCTCTAATAAAGCAGCTAACACATCAATCCGACGTTGAAAGTAACGATAGAAAAACAAGCAGGGAATTGCGATAAGCAGGCCAGCAGCTGTTGTTAACAACGCCTCAGAAATACCTGAAGCCAATACTAAAGCATCCATTTGCGCGCCAGCACTTAAGGCTCCAAAGCTTTTAATCATGCCAAAAACAGTGCCCAATAAACCCAATAACGGTGAAACCGCTGCAATTGTTCCAAGTGTGCCTAAATGGCGTTCCAATGCAAGTACAGCATGGCGCCCCGCAGTTTCCATACGCTCTTCCATAGCCAAACGCCCCTGCCCCTTCGCTTCTAAACCTTCCACCAGCATATAACCAAGTGGGCTATGGCTGACTTTATCACGCCATTGCCCAAGTTTTTTCGCAGGGTGTTCAAGTAAATCAAATGCCTGATCAAAAATAGGCTCAGCTAAGACATAATTCGCTCGTAAATACCAAAACCGTTCAAGAATAATCGCAACTGCGATTACAGCCAAAACTAGTATCGGCGCCATTAGCCAACCACCGGTTGCAAGTAAAGAGAGCATGATAAATTCTCCTGGCTTTTTGTAAAAAGCTTAGGCTTAAATCAATCATCATGCGACTTAACTTATAATCACTGACTAAATAAAAGTAACTGTAGTAAAGAATACTCACTAGAATTATGAAACTTTCTAATAGTAATATTTAGCTGCCCATCAAGAGTCAATGTTAAATGCTGAAAAGCACCCGGGGTCGGCCGAGAGTCCACTTTGATATAAGCAATATAGCCATACAGATAAAACCGATAATAATTAACTCCATACAGCTTATCTTTATGTGGATCTAAAATGCAACAGCCTTCTTCTGAGTCAAACTTTGATAATATAAAGCTAAATTCATCAACCGTTCCTGGATTCTCAGACCAAATCAGCTTTTTTGCAAGCCCTTCTTCATCTTGACTTAAATAAACCCCCGAATAAAACGACTGACCTGAAACCGATGCTCGCCACAGCACACTGATAAAAAACAGTTTGAGCCATTGATAATTAACAGATGGCAAAAAATAACTCACCGTTTTATCAAATTGCTTCACCTCTACATGGCTATGCGCCTTATTAATTAATAAATCATGAGCATAGTTATCATACTGCTGAAAACGCCGCTCACATTTAGCACACAAAATATTTTTATCATAGACTCCCATCGGGGATTTTTTAACATAAGGGCCACTTACCTTATTCATAGCAAATTTTGCTGATAGCTCACGACTATTAAGTCCTTTAAAAAAAGACCTCGGTATAATATGTGCTTTAATTAACTTTGTTTTTTTATTACAGCCTCGACAAATCATCACGCTTATAATTTATTATTTCTACTCACTAAACCGCCCTCCGTCATCTGAAGTGCAACACTCAGTAGAGAGTTCATATTCATACAGATAAACTCTCTAGTTCGCCTTTTGACTTAGCGTAAGCGTCGCTACCTCGGT
>LVCQ01000112.1 GCA_001644975.1 Piscirickettsiaceae bacterium NZ-RLO1 | reverse complement strand
ATTATATATCGCAAAAAACTATAAGCGAGCGTCAAATACCGCTTCAGTTAAAATTCATTGATTCTAAATTGATTCTAAGCAACAGCAAGCTTAGTCGGAGGCTTATCGCCTAACTAAAAACATGCTATATTGTGCCTTGCAATTTTAAAACAATATGAACAAATTTACGCATAATTTCAAATTTCATTTAGGTGCCACAACGTCATGCAACGCAAAATATTAGCAACTACTGCTCTATACTATGCCAATGGTTCACTTCACTTAGGTCACATTATCGAAGCAATTCAAGCAGATATCTGGACAAGATTCCAACGTATGCGTGGCCATGAGTGCTATTTAATCAGTGGCAGCGACGCTCACGGTACACCAATTATGCTGCGCGCAGAAAAAGAAGGCATTACCCCAGAAGAATTAATCACTCGTTTTGCCAAAGAACACGAACAAGACTTTAACGACTTTAATATCAGCTTTGATAATTTCTACACCACACACAGTGCTGAAAACAAAGAGCTAGTCTTTGAAATCTATAATCAATTAGAAAGTAATGGCGACATAGAAAAGCGGACGATTAGCCAAGCCTTTGACCCTAAGAAAAACATGTTCTTACCCGACCGTTTTGTCAAAGGTGAATGCCCTAAATGTAATGCGGCAGATCAATACGGTGATTCTTGTGAGGCCTGTGGTGCGACCTATAGCCCCTGTGACTTAAATAATGCTGTTTCCGTGATTTCTGGGGCAACGCCAATAGAAAAAGAGTCTGAGCATTATTTCTTTAAGCTCACTCATTATGAAGGTATGCTCAAGGGTTGGATTCAACAAGGCCACCTACAAGAGGAAATTACCAACAAGCTTAACGAATGGTTTGACAGCGGTTTAAGTGATTGGGATATCTCACGCGATGCACCTTATTTCGGCTTTGAAATCCCTAACGCACCGGGTAAATATTTTTATGTGTGGCTCGATGCTCCTATCGGCTATATGGCGAGCTTTATGGATTTTGCCAAGAAAAAAAACCTGGAGTTTGATCAGTTTTGGAAGCACGATGATCAGGCAGAGCTTTATCACTTTATCGGTAAAGACATCGTCTATTTTCATAGCTTATTTTGGCCAGCGCTGCTCGAAGGCGCGGGCTTTCGCAAACCCAGTAATGTTTTCGTTCACGGCATGTTAACCGTTGATGGTCAAAAAATGTCCAAATCGCGTGGCACCTTTATTAAAGCCAGAACCTATTTAAATCACCTCAGCTCCGAATATATACGTTATTATTTCGCCGCAAAACTCAATCGTCGTATTGATGATATTGATTTAAACCTTGAAGACTTTACGCAACGGATTAATTCAGACTTGGTCGGCAAAGTCGTCAATATTGCCAGCCGCTGTGCTGGTTTTATTAAAAAGCGCTTTGACAATCAACTAGCAACGACACTCGATGACCTTGCTTTATTCAATGAGTTTAGTGCTCAGGCTGAAAAAATTGCCACGTACTATGAGTCACGTGATTTTGCCTTTGCCATGCGCGAAATCATGGCCTTAGCAGATAAAGCCAACCAATACATTGATCACTACAAACCATGGCAACTAATCAAAGAGGCCGGTCAAGAAGACAAAGTCCATTTAGTCTGCTCTATGGGAATTAACCTGTTCCGCCTACTGACCTTGTATTTAAAACCGGTTTTACCAGAATTAAGCCAACATGCAGAAGAGTTTTTAAATATCGATTCACTCAGCTGGATAGATAGCCAACAACCGTTATTAAATCATCCTATCAATACCTTTAAGCCATTGATGGAACGCATTGAAACTGCTCAAATCGAGAATATCATTGAAGAGACCAAGCAAGAACTCGCCAAAGAAGCGAATATTACTGCAAACACAGCGGCTGCAAGTAACAATGATGAAAATAGCCAAAAAGACAGCCCATTACATAAAGAACCCATTGCAGAAACAATTACTATCGAGGACTTTACCAAAATTGACCTGCGTATTGCTAAAATTATTAAAGCCGAGCATGTCAAAGAAGCCAATAAATTACTACAACTCACCCTCGATTTAGGCGGTGAAACTCGCCAGGTCTTCGCCGGTATTAAATCCGCCTACCAACCCGAAGCGCTGGAAGGTAAACTCACCGTTATGGTTGCCAACTTGGCGCCACGCAAAATGCGTTTTGGTGTTTCAGAAGGCATGGTGCTAGCGGCAGGGCCTGGTGGTCAGGACCTATGGATTCTTAACCCCGATGAGGGCGCACTGCCAGGCATGCGTGTAAAATAACCATGAAAACAGTCCCCGTTACAGCCATTGAAGCAGTTCTGCCTCAGACCCAGTGCACGCGTTGTGGCTACCCTGATTGCCATAGCTATGCCTCAGCTATTGCAACAGGCACCCCACATAATCAATGCCCTCCCGGCGGGCCTGAGACCATCATCAAACTGTCTGAGTTACTCGGACGCAAGGTAACTACCTTAAACCCTGATAATGGTCAACATGGCCCTAAGCTACTGGCAAAAATTGATGAATCACGCTGCATTGGCTGTGTCAAATGCATCAAAGCCTGCCCGGTTGATGCTATTTCGGGCGGCCCTAAACGCATGCATACGGTCATTCAAAGCGAGTGTAATGGCTGTGAGCTCTGTGTGGCGCCTTGCCCAATGGACTGCATAGAGATGATCCCAGCCCCTATCCAATATAGCCAACTTGAATCAGATCAATACCAGCAGCGCTATCAAGCACGTACTGAGCGCTTAACCCGCGAACGTGAAGATAAATTAGGTGCACAGCGCCATGCCCGCCAGGGTGGTTTAAAACAGGTTCAATCTGATCAAGACACCGTTCAAGCCAGGCAAGACTTTGTCAAGGCAGCCGCAGCTCGGGCTAAAGCCAAACGCCTAGCCAAACTCAATAACAACGCTCAAGAACAATAATATGAAGGCCCTGCTGTGAACACCGCCAAGCGACACTTGATTTTTGAACGCTTTCACACTGATAACCCACAGCCGACAACCGAGCTTAATTTCAGCAACCCATTTGAATTACTCATTGCCGTGATTCTATCCGCTCAAGCGACTGATGTCGGCGTCAATAAAGCCACTGTGAAACTCTTTGCCGTTGCCAATACCGCCGAACGTATTTTAATGCTCGGTGAAGAAGGTTTAAAAAACTATATTAAAACCATTGGTTTATATAACAATAAAGCGGCTAATATCATTAAAACCTGTCAAATTTTACATGAACAATATCAAGGTGAAGTACCCACCAACCGCAAAGCCTTAGAGGCCCTGCCAGGTGTCGGCCGCAAAACTGCCAATGTCGTTTTAAATACCGCCTTTGGTGAACCAACGTTAGCGGTCGATACCCATGTATTTCGCGTTGGCAATCGCACAGGGCTCGCACCCGGAAAAACCGTGCGCCAAGTTGAAGATAAATTACTTAAAGCCATTCCTAAAGACTTTCTCCGCGATGCTCATCATTGGTTAGTTTTGCATGGCCGCTATATCTGCCAAGCACGTAAACCCAAGTGTAGTGAATGCATTATTAATGAGCTCTGTGAATACAAAGCAAAAACGTTATAAGCTATCATTAACCAACAACTAAAAAAGTTAAAGTTTAAAATTTAAAACTGAATAATTAATAATAGGCTAAATACCATGTTTTCAAACAATCGTACTGAATTACGCCAACAATTCTTCCATGCTTGGCAAAAACAGGAAAACAATAAAATACTTTCTCCCTTAGAAGCGACGATTTGCCAAGTTATCGCTGAACATCCTGAGTATCATTTTATTTTTAATCATACTGATCGTTATCTCGATCAAGATTATTTACCCGAACTTGGCGAGACTAATCCATTTTTACACCTATCCATGCATCTAGGCATTCGTGAACAGGTCGCGACTAATCGCCCGAAAGGCATCCGCCAGGTTCATCACAGCCTACGAGTTAAATTAAACAGTGAATTAGAAGCCGAGCATTTAATGATGGATGCCCTGGCCGAAACCCTCTGGCAAGCACAGCGTGATAATCAAGCCCCGGATGAAAATCTCTATTTAAAGCGCTTAAAAAAGATATTAAAGCAGTATAAATAAAATCGATATTTTTAAATTATGTTATTATTTTTTTAAAACCATCCAATCAGGGCTAAAATTAACTAACTTTCCCCATAGAAAATCAACATCTTTTAAGATTTCAGACTGACTACGCAATACCGGCAAACTGCGTAAGGTATAATTTTTATGTTCTTTTTCATCTTTCCATAAGCTCACTACAAAATGATGCATGGGGTTATGAATATCTTGCATCACCGCTGCACACAAAGCATGGGCTGCTTTTAATCCTGGCGCCCAAATGGTTTGCTGAGCATTAAGAAAGTGATCCACACAATCTTCTTTAACAGTACACTCCGCCACCCGCATCACTGCACAGTGCGGAATTGCCTTAAAAAAATCATCATAGTCACCTGAAATCATCAAGCTTAGTTCAAAAACACTAGAAGACAGTAATTGACATGACTGCTTACCACCTACGCCACATAACTCGATGTGAGGGCGCTGATTAAATTGTTCAAAAGAGGCGCGATCTTGCCAAAAATCAAGGACACTGACATCATCTTCATTATGGCTATCCCAGCCACCTGCTTGGGCAACAAAACCAGAAGCTGCCTTAAGTGCATTTTGCCAATCGCTTTGCTGTTTGACAAACGCTTCTCGTTGACTATCTATGACTTCCCCACATATCCACTGCACTAACATCGCAGCTACCTACTATTACCCTTCATACTGTTAGGTTTAGGACATTTACATCTCATCCGTTGCACAAAAAAAACAAGTAATTGTTCACAAGAGGAATTTTTTACACAAAAAAGTATCTAAGTCGTATAGAGCCAAATTTATTGAATCTTAATGCTTGCTCAAGTCTAAATATAAAACTTGGGAATATAAATTATTTATGAGGATATTTTAGAAGGTCAATAAAAGTAGAATTCAGACAAGCTAAAGTCTGGCGGAGGGACAGGGATTCGAACCCTGGAAGGGCTATTAACCCTTGCCGGTTTTCAAGACCGGTGCATTCAACCGCTCTGCCATCCCTCCGTAAAGACGGCTTGCATAATATAAGAATTTGAGTTCAAATGCAAGACATAGCTTGATTTTTTTTCAGGCTATCGATAATGTTAAAATAGCATGTGAGTCAATTTTGGAGACGATGATGTTTGAACAAAAACCCACGATAGAGCGCCGAGGCGAGTCCATTCTCGCAACGAATAAGGTTCTGCGTAACACTTACTTTCTACTCGCTTTAACGCTAGTCTTTAGTGCTGTGACAGCCAGTTATGCGATGGCTACACAAGTAGCTCCCTTAAACCCCATCCTCACACTGGTGGTTTACTTTGTCCTACTGTTTGCAACACAAGCTCTGCGTAACAGCGTGTGGGGACTCGTCCTCGTCTTTGCCCTCACAGGCTTTCTCGGCTATACCATAGGGCCGATACTTAATTATTACATTACCGCCTTTAGCAACGGTAATGAGTTAATTATGATGGCGCTAGGCTCGACGGGTGTGGTCTTTTTCGTCCTCTCAGCCATTGCCATGACCACCAAGCGTGACTTTACCAATATGGGCACGTTACTCTTTGCTGGAGCCATCGTTGTCTTGGTTGCTGTAGTCGCGAATCTCTTTCTAAAATTACCAGCATTGGCGCTCGCAATTTCCATCGTACTTGCTTTAATTTCAGCAGGTTACATTTTATACACGACGAATATGATCGTACGTGGTGGTGAAAATAATTATATCTCAGCAACCGTTATGCTATATGTCTCATTGCTGAATATTTTCTTGACCTTACTTCAACTTTTTGGCATGTTTGCAGGCAATCGCGACTAAGCGTGCCTGTTATAGTTTAGCCAAACGATTTAAGCTAAATCATGCAAAACCCCCAAATTATATTGGGGGTTTTGCTATCTTAAAACACACGATGTAACACAGTATTAAAGCAAAGCAACCATTTATTCTAGGCAATCAACGAAACACTACACTATGAAATTTGCTATTTTTATTCAATGCTCACCTTTTGAACACCAAGGCAGCCTAAGTGCCTATCATTTTAGCCTCGCGGCCTTATCTTCAGGCCATGATATTCAACAAGTATTTTTTTATCAAGGCGGTATCCTCCACGGTCTAACAAATACCACTTTACCCAGTGATGAGATAAATATAATAGAGCGCTGGCAGCAACTGGCCAATCAATATGATATCCCACTACGTTTATGTATTACTCAGGCAGAAACATATGGTATCACCGCACCGCCCCCAGCCTTTAAACTCAGCGGTCTTACTGAATTTTTTGCAGAATCTAGCCAAGCTGACCGCCTAATCAGCTTTAAGGCGAGCCAATCATGACAAACCTTGCAATTATTTTACAAAGCGCTCCCTACGGCAATCATAGCGCACAATCTGGCCTTAATGCCGCACTGGCCGCCTCAGCCATTATTGAGGATTTAGGCGTGTTCTTTATCGCAGATGGCATCTTACAGCTTAAAAGCCGTCAAGATACCAGCACACTCCAATGCAAAAACCAATTAGCGGTCTATCAGCTACTTGAACTTTACGATATAGAAAACGTTTATCTAGATCAGAATGCGCTTCAGCAATACGGCTTGAGCGCCCGTGAGCTTGACTATAATTATCCCTATTTAAACCGTACTGAAATGTATCAAAAAATTCGCTCTTACTCACAAATATTGAGCTTCTAATATGACAACATTACACTTAATTCAATCTTCACCCCACCAAAGCACAGCACTTTCACGCTGTCTAGCGCAACTAGAAAATCAAGATGGGATATTACTCTTAGAAAATGGTGTTTATGCAGCATGCAATTCTTACTCACTTAACAAGCAAATACACCCCCTATCATCGCCCTGCTTCGCCTTACGTGCTGACCTTGCCGCACGAGGAATTACTAACACAGACCCGATGATTACGATGATAGACTATCAAAAATTTGTCGATTTAGTTACCCAATTTGATAATAGTTTAACCTGGAGTTAATTAAGCCATGGCTCTTCACTTTAATCAGCAAACGATCCAGACAGACAGCCACGGCTATCTAAAAAATCCTACAGACTGGCAACCGGAGCTGGCGAAAATTCTTGCTAAACAAGAAGGGATTTCACTTACCGACAATCATTGGGAAATTATTCACTTTGTTCGTAATTTTTATCAAAAATACCATACCTCACCCGCCATTCGCATGCTTGTCAAATCACTGAAAGAAGAGTATGGTGCTGAAAAAGGCAATAGTCTCTATCTTATGAAACTCTTTCCACAAGGCGCAGCAAAACAAGCAACTAAAATTGCTGGCCTGCCTAAACCCGCTCGTTGTATTTAATCAGCCGCTCTCAATGACCCACACTCTATCCTAGTTACCAATTCATTGATTATTTACTGCAATAGCCGCAGGTGTCTCTTGGCTTAAGTGAAAAAAGGTGTTAACCCCTGAAAGCAACATTTGCACAGACATAATAACCAACAGCATGCCCATCAAGCGCTCAATTGCTACCAAACCCTTCGCACCAAGTAAGCGCTGCAATAAAGGCGCAGAGCTTAACACAATCAAGGTTAATAATGATGAAATACTAATAGCTACAAACCAGACCCAGGTGTGCACAGGGTCTTTCATCGCTGAAATCATCACCGTCGCTAATGCTGCGGGGCCTGCGACCAACGGAATCGCTAATGGGACAATAAAAGGCTCACCCATTTGCACTTCACCATCATTATGGCTACTTGGGAATATCATTTTTAAGGCAATTAAAAATAAAATCACCCCGCCACCAATACTTAAAGCTGAGGTTGAAACCCCTAAAAATTTTAAGATATACTGACCGCCAAACAAGAAACTCACGATAATAATGTAGGCAATCAAGGTCTCACGTAGAATAATCCGTGAGCGACGTTTAGGGTCAACATTTTTTAATACAGAAAGAAACACAGGAATATTACCAATAGGATCCATAACAATAATCAATGTAATGGTGGCGGTAATTAATGTCGTTAGCATGCCCTGATTTGCCTTTTTAATTCAGTGTTCAGCTATTTTAGCCAAAATTAGAAATAATAATACAACTAAATTATATAGATACATATTTAAAAGATATCGATGAGCCCTGAGCGCAGACAACGGTCGCTCATTGCCACTGACTTACCTTGGTTTTTCCAGATACTTTTCACTTAACTGCCTTAAATCCAAGGTATAACAATAACTGAAATGAATAGTAGCTACTAATTGAGAACGCCC
>LVCQ01000111.1 GCA_001644975.1 Piscirickettsiaceae bacterium NZ-RLO1 | reverse complement strand
ATAAGGCCCTATCTTTTTATCTTCAATTGTATCAAGATGGAACATTTTGAGGTTAAGGGACTCTTCGATGAAGCCATTGTTATCTATATTTTATTCTCCTATACGTGTATGGCGATGTTTAAAGGCTTGGCAGCAAGTAATCTTGGCACTTATTTTAGGTGCTTTATTTGGCTTAGTTTTTAAGGGCAGTGCTGAATTTTTAAAGCCACTGGGTGATCTATTTATTAATGGCATTAATATGATCGTAATGCCGCTGGTTTTTATTGCGATTGTATCGGCAATTACCAGTGTGGGTGATGGTAATAAAATGCGACGTGTGGGCTTGCGCGCCATTATTGTTTATGCCATTACGATGATGCTTGCGGCAATGATTGGTATTGGTGTTGCTGTATTAGTAGAGCCTGGACTGGGTTTAGCGCATGCGCACTCCCTGCAACAGGCTCCTGAATTACAGCATATTAAATGGCAAAGCTTTGTTAGTAATTTAATTCCTGCTAATCCTTTAAGGGCGTTTGTTGATGGCAATATCTTGCAGGTCATTGTGTTTGCAGCTTTGTTGGGGGTTGCCTTAAGGCAAGCGGGTGAGAAAGCCGCCCCAGTGATTAATTTTTTTCAGGCGTTTACTCATGTGGTTTTTCGCTTGGCTGGATTGATTATCTCATTTGCACCTTACGGCGTATTTGCACTTAGTGCATGGGTGTTTAGTCAATTTGGTTTGAGTGTTTTATGGTCTTTAATTAAACTAATTTTTGTGGTTTACCTTGCATGTCTGTTACATATGGCTATTGTTTATGGCGGCGGTTTAAGATTAATAGGGATTAAGCCGTTCGCTTTTTTTAAGAAGATACGTTATCCGTTATCGATTGCCTATACGACATCCAGCAGTGCTGCGACACTGCCAGTGTCGATAGAGGCGACGGCAACAGAGCTAAAAGTGCCACGTGAGATCGCACAGTTCTTATTACCTTTGGGTGCTAATTTTAATCTAAATGGCTTATCCATTTATGTCAGTGCGGCAACGGTTTTTGCGGCTAATTTTTATGGTGTACACCTCCATATCGCTGATTATGTCACCTTGGTTTTAACGATTGTATTAACGGCCATGGGAGCTGCTGGTGTGCCTGGATCCGGAGTGATTGTGATGGGTGCGGTAATGAGTTCATTAGGACTGCCCTTGGGAGCGATTCCATTGGTGGTGGGGGTTGATCGCTTAAATGATATGATGCAGACGATGACCAATGTTGCTGGTGATATTTTTGCTACTACCGTGATTGCAAAACAAGAGCAGGAGAGGGAAAGTGATTTTGTAAATGTCAATTCTCCAGGCGTAAGCAATTAAGACAAGGGCTGTTTTTTTCGGTATAATCGACTGCTTAAGAAATATAGTAGATCGATATGAAGAAGTTAGGTGCGATTTTAGAGTTAGTTGCTGATGGTCAGTTTCACTCTGGCGAAGACCTCGGGGCTGTACTTGGGGTGAGTCGTGCTGCTGTCTGGAAGCAACTGAAGCAATTAAAAGAGCTGGGATTGGAGATCGAGTCGGTGCCGGGGCGTGGTTATTGCTTAAGTCAACCACTCCATCTTTTAGATGCGTATAAAATTACCGAGCAACTTTCTGATCAGGCACGTAGACAATTGTCTCATGTAAAAGTGTTAAGCGTGACAGATTCGACAAACAACGTGTTATTAAAGCAGCTACAGCAAGGTAATCGACAAGCCCAAGCGTGTTTTGCTGAGCTACAAACAGCAGGGCGAGGACGCCGTGGGCGCGCTCATCATGCAGGTATTAATTCCTGTTTAATGGGCTCGGTGGCTTGGGTATTTCAAGCTGGAATGTTTGATTTTTCAGTGATTAGCTTGGTTGTTGGCATATGTATGGCGCGTAGCTTAACAAAACTTGGCTGTGCGCATGTTGAGCTGAAGTGGCCAAATGACCTGCAATATGCGGGTCGTAAGCTTGGTGGTGTACTTGTTGAAAGTTCTGTGCAAGAGTTTTCTTATTGCCATGCAGTGATTGGTTTGTTTGTGAATGTGGCCTTATCGGCGCAGGATCGGGCATGCATTGACCAGCCTTGTGTGGATATAAAGGAGATTATTGCTTCTTCTAAGACTGATCTTTCGAGAAACCAGCTGGCTGCTGCTATTTTAAATGAACTGTGTGCGGCATTTAATCAATTAACTGAGAAAGGTTTTGATCAGTTTTTAACTGAATGGCAGCATTATGATGCATTATGTGGACGAGAGGTGATCGTGCGACTGAATCATGAGGCTGTTACAGGAATTGCCCAAGGTATTGATGGTGTAGGCCGTTTGCTGGTCAAAACATCACAAGGCTTGCGTAGCTTTTCCTATGGTGAGGTCAGTGTGAGGACCCTATGAAATTATTGTTAGATATTGGACTTTCACGAGTCAAGTGGGCGCGTTATCATAACGGCGCATTACAGTACCAAGGTGCTATTGAGCATCATGGTTCTGCCGATCATATTTTTTATTTATTAGAAAACAATGAATTATCTGGATTAAAAAGCGTTTGTATCGTCTTTGTGGGTGAGAAAACTATTCAAGAACGTTTAGAGTATCTCATTTGGAAACATTGGCAAATCAGCGCAGAGTTTATTGTCGCGGATGAAGAGGCGCTGAGTATTTTTAATGGTTATAATCATCCTGAAGAGTTAGAAGCAGATCGATGGTTGGCGATGCTGGCCTTGCATAATGAGTCTTTGCCGGTATGTATTATTGATTGTGGTGCAAGAATTACGATTGATCTATTAAATAACTTGGGGCAGCATATCGGCGGCCTGTCGTTTGCTGGCTTAAAGCAATTGCATTTAGCAGCAGCGCAAGCACGAGGTCAGAAATTAACAGAGTTTCTCGGTGATGATCAACAAGGCTTCGCTGAGGATAGTTTTTTAGCGACGAATCCCCGAGATGCGGTTCTTGCTGGTAGTTTTTATTCTGTAGTGGCAACCTTAGACCGCGTGGCACAAGACCTGCAGGAAGCGTTTCAAGAGGGAGAGGGCTTGCGTTTTGTCTTAACTGGTGGTGATGCTGAGCAATTGCAAGAATTACTCGGTTTTGCAACAGATTATCGGCCTGAGCTTATCTTTGAAGGAATGTTGGCTTATTTACAGAAAAAAAATCAAAAAAAGCTTGCAGTTTGATTTAAAATCAGTAAAATACGTCTCCGTTGCCGGTATAGCTCAGCTGGTAGAGCAACTGATTTGTAATCAGTAGGTCCCGAGTTCGACTCTTGGTGCCGGCACCATGTCCTGTCCCCTTCGTCTAGAGGCCTAGGACACCGCCCTTTCACGGCGGTAACAGGGGTTCGAATCCCCTAGGGGACGCCATTTTCTCATGTTATCTTTTTAAGTTTTCAGTATATAATATTTGGGTTAATGGCTTTTTTGTTGTTATTTTATTCTGTCTTATTCTTCACTTCACTTTTCTTTACTTGGCTTGATCGGTTATGACTATCTACTGATAATTTCTTTATTTAGTTCTTTTACTAGATTTTTTACACGACGTTTATTCACACCAAAGTCACTGTAACCGTAAACAGAGCGGCTATACAGAAATAATGTGGCTGTATCTTGGTTGACGGCTTGTATCTCTATAGAAATAATGTCTGGAAAGCGAAAGAACAAACTGCGCTGAATATAGTGTGTTTGTACGTTGTTATCACCTCGGTAAAGAGTGGTTCTGGCTTGGTTAGTGATATGTTTTAAACAGAGTTGCTGTAATTTATCTACAGAACAGTTAAATTGTGGACTGACTTGAATGCGTGATGGAATATATGAAAATTGACCCTTAATTAAATTAATTGTAGTGCTGGGTATAAGCAAAAAGTAATTTGGCGAGCTTGGCAAGGTTAAGTTCTGCCAATCGAAATCTTGAGAGGTTGGTGTGAATTTTTGCATGTTGTTCGATATTGGTATGTAGATTAAACGTAAGGGATAGCATATGGTAAAAGTGATGAATGTAAAGAAAGTGGTTTATAAAGTATGCTATATCATGTTTATTATGTTGACCTAATTTTGCTATTTAACCTGACTTTGGCCGGCCCTTAATTTTTTATTTAAAAATAATTTTTAACATTAAGATATTATTAATTCTATTTTATTGAATTAAATTTAAGATTGTAGTGCAGTATAAGCGTTACTGTGAATAAAGTGGATTTATATTTCATAATATGCTAACAATAGAGGTTATGGACGTTGAAGTGTGGATTGTAAAGACAGGAAGGAACCTTGTTTTGTCGTCATTTATATGTTGATTTTTAATGATATTTTTCTTTAGTAGTCAATTTCACAATGTTGTTAGGTAATAAAGGTACTTTTTAAATGGCCCCGATGCTAGAAAATTTTAAACAGCCTAAACCGTTCTATATGATCTTTTTTGTGGAGATGTGGGAGCGCTTTGGTTTTTATGGGATGCAGGCATTACTTGCAGTTTACTTTGTTAAAAGCCTGGGGATGAGCGATGCAGAGTCGTTTTCCGTCATGGGGGCTTTTATGGCATTGGTTTATGGCTTTGTTAGTATTGGTGGCTATATTGGTGACCGTGTCCTTGGGACAAAACGGACAATGGTCTTTGGGGCTATTGTTTTAGCCATAGGTTATTTTCTTCTTGCGGCATCAGTTGATCTACCTCAGATTATTTTCATTGCTTTAGGTACTATTTGTATAGGAAATGGCTTATTTAAAGCCAATCCATCAAGCTTACTCTCTAAGTGCTATAAAGAAGGTGATCCGAAGCTAGATGGCGCATTTACCTTGTATTATATGTCGATTAATCTGGGTTCGTTTATTTCTATGTCACTAACGCCGACGATTAGCGAGCACTTCGGCTGGTCTATGGCGTATGTTGTTTGTGGTGTTGGTTTGGTGATTGCATTGTTAAACTATATGGTTTGTCGCCATTGGGTGGATCATGTCGGTTCAGAAGCAGGCATGAAACAGCTCAGTATGAATAAATTGATCACGGTGATTGTCGGCTCTATTATTTTTATTTTTATCTCTGCTTATTTATTAGAGCACTTAAAAGTAGCGCACTGGGTATTAACCATCGTTGCCGTATCCGTTGTGTTGTATTATTTTTATGAAACCGCACGTGAGGATACTGGCTATCGTGCCAAAATGGTTGTTGCATTTATTTTAATGCTTGTTGGTGTTGTTTTCTTTGTCTTGTATATGCAGATGCCGATGTCATTGAACTTCTTTGCGATTAATAATGTTGAACATAATATCTTAGGGATTTCGATTAATCCGATTTCTTTTCAAGCGTTAAATCCGTTTTGGATCGTTGCTATTAGCCCGATTTTAGCGTTTTTCTACTCGCACTTTGGTACTAAAGGCAAAGATTTATCCATGCCATTTAAGTTCTCAGTAGGTATGTTTTTATGTGCGTTTGCTTTTCTAGTGTTACCTTTAGGAGCAAAATTTGCTAATGCCCAAGGTATGGTCTCTTCTAATTGGGTGATACTAAGCTACTTATTGCAGAGTGTGGGTGAATTAATGATTAGTGGCTTGGGCCTTTCTATGGTCGCGCAGCTGGTACCTCAGCGTTTAATGGGGCTAGTGATGGGAATTTGGTTCTTAACATCAGCGACAGCCGCAGTTATTGGTGGTTGGGTCTCGACACTGACTGCTGCACCAAAAGGAGTGACAGATCCATTGCAAACGTTGCCATTGTACTCACATGTCTTTATGCAAATTGGTGTGGTCACTTTGGTGATTGCCATTGTTACCTTGTTGGCTGCACCGTTGTTAACGCGGTATATCAATGGTAAATCAGAGCCTCAAGCCGAAACAGCGGCTGTATAATTAAATCAAAATAAAAAATAACTGGCTAGATAAGGAGCTTTATTCAGCTCCTTTTTTATTAGAAGTGGATTACTGAGCGTATGCTTTGCCCTTGGTGCATTAAATCAAAGGCATGATTGATGTTTTCTAATGGCATTGTGTGGGTGATCATTTCATCGACTTTAATCTCACCCCGTAGATAACGCTCTACATAATCGGGTAATTGACTGCGACCTTTAACACCACCAAATGCCGTGCCTTTCCAAACGCGGCCAGTAACCAGCTGAAAAGGACGTGTTGAAATTTCTTGACCGCTACCGGCAACACCAATAATGATCGATTCTCCCCAGCCTTTATGACAGCACTCAAGGGCTGAGCGCATCAGTTCAGTGTTGCCAACACACTCAAATGAGTAATCCACTCCACCGTCAGTCATCCCTGTAATGATCTCTTGAATCGATGCACTGTAGTTTCTAGGATTAATGCAATCTGTTGCACCTAATTGTTTGGCAAACTCGAATTTATCTTCGTTAATATCGATGGCAATAATACGCTCTGCCTTGGCTAAAATTGCTCCTTGGATCACACTTAAGCCAATACCACCTAAGCCAAAGACGGCAACGGTGCTGCCCGCTTCAACTTTGGCTGTGTTAAGCACTGCGCCGATACCGGTGGTAATGCCGCAGCCTAATAAACAAACTTTATCTAAAGGTGCATTTTGATTAATTTTTGCCAGAGAAATTTCTGGAATGACTGTATATTCTGAAAAGGTAGACGTGCCCATGTAGTGAAATAGTTCTTGCCCCTGATAATGAAAACGTTTGCTGCCATTGGGCATTAAACCTTTACCTTGGGTGTCACGGACACTTTGGCATAAATTGGTTTTACCTGAGTGGCAAAATTTGCATTCACCGCATTCTGGAATATATAAAGGAATGACATGATCCCCTGGTTTTAAAGAGGTCACACCAGGGCCGACTTCTTCGACTATACCTGCACCTTCATGGCCTAAAACGACTGGAAAAATACCTTCCGGATCCATGCCTGATAAAGTATAAGCATCAGTATGGCACACACCGGTGGCGACTAAGCGTACGAGGACTTCGCCTTGTTCAGGTGCACTAACATCAATCTCATCGATAATAAGAGGGGCTTTAGCCTGTAAGGCAATTGCTGTACGTGATTTCATGAATGCTCCATGTATTTATTTTCTATTGGTTAATTAGTCTAGAGGAGCACACTAAAGATGTCTATTAGCTGATTATTACAAGCTTGGTTATATTTTATAGCTAAAACCTTATAAATTGACATAATGTAGATGTTCTAAAAAAAGATCTTCGATACTACAGTGATACTTTCTTCGAATGGCTTTAGCTTCTGCCCATTTTCTCTCAATCGGGTTAAGGTCAGGGCTATAAGATGGTAAATACTCAAGTGTATGCCCTTGCTCTTCAATTGCTTCAATCATATCAGAGCGTTTGTGAAAACGCGCATTATCCATAACAATTACTGAATGTGCTGGCAATTTAGGCAATAAATCTTTAACTAGCCATGCATAAAACACATCAGAATTAATTGACCCAGTAAATAAAGAGGCTGTTAATAATAACTTCCCTAATAGGGCACCAATGACATTAATACGACCCTTTTCATGCCAGTTATGAACACCATAACAGCGCGTTCCTTTCTGGGAGTAGCCTCGCTTTCTTGGCATATCTGTTGCAAAACCACTTTCATCCGCTGCGAGCCAAGGAGTGCAAAGCACGGGGTGAGTAGGCCGAGGTAGGTGAGGATTTTTAGCAGAGCGGAGTTGCGGAAGAGCGTAAGGTCTGTAGCAAGCGTAACGAGTGTCTAAAAATCTTTATGAGCCGTAGCGCCATTTGAGAGCAGGGTATGTAGTGGCCGATTCAAGGCACGTAATGCCCTGTGACGAGGGCAGCCGAGGGTTTATAGTCGTCGCGTTTTGCTCGGCGATTTTGCATCATTGGATGTGCAAAATACCTACCGAGGTAGCGACGCTTACGCATTCTTCATTTCAAACATGATTGAAACAATCTCTGTTCCAGCATCATCTGAATCACGAAAAATGAAGTCCCCCTTACTTCCCGATCTTGTGTCGTTATCTTTTTCAAAGTAAGCGTTTGGAAATGCAGTTGAGCGAATGCGATTAAATTCAGTTTCACAATGTTGTTCCAAGGTCTCGCCCACCATTTTTGTTGAAAGGCGCACCTTCATATCTCGGAGACGTTCAATCGCATCATCTCTATCCTTAATCTGGGTTTCGTACTTGTCTCTGAGCGCTTTCTCAGCAAGTTGCTTTTCAAGCCCTGCCTGCTTGAGACTACTCTTAAGTTCATCACGTTCTTTCTCAACTTTGCCAAGCGCTTCTGCAACAGCAAGTTTCTGAGCTGTCTCATGTGCAGTAAGTCTCTCCTCAGCTAGTTTAGAAGCAGTCTGCTTATCTTGTATTGATTTCTCTAATTCATTAGCAAGTAAATCACGCGCTGCGAGCCAAGGAGTGCAAAGCAC
>LVCQ01000110.1 GCA_001644975.1 Piscirickettsiaceae bacterium NZ-RLO1 | reverse complement strand
CCTTGGCTCGCAGCGTAAGAATGAAACTTATGTTATAAATCTTTACGATTGAATTTTTTTTAAAATATATCTGATATTCAATTCACTAATGACTTAGCATATGTAGGAGTGGACGTCTATACAGTCATTAAATATTTCAAGGGGTGATTTAACACTATATTATTAGGCCTACGGTTTGAGGTTTGGCTCGCATAGTATGCGAGAGCTTCTATATCCCCTGCCACCTTCGGTGCCAGTATAGAAAGACCATAATTTGCGATCGGTATACCTTCTATAGACTTAGGCTTATTTACAGTATTGTATAGGTACTATTTCTAATGTATGCGAGGAGCATTCTCCCAGCTTTTAACAGCTCCATAGCCTCCTTAGTGATTCTAGATTAGAATTCAGATGATTTTTTTGTTCTGTTAGGTTATTAATTTAGTCAGGTTGTTTTGATATGATTGTAATCTTATTTATATTGAGGTCAATTAAGTCAACTACATAGCTTTTAGATCATGGGCAGTGGGCCTAAACAGCTAAGTTCAGTTGAAATGGTACTGTTTTAGTATTATATTAGGCGCCAAAGTTTATCGATTTTAAGTGTTATTCACATGTTAAGAGTGAGTAAAATGGCAGATTATGCCACGGTAATTATGGTTTTTTTTGCTCGTCATGCTGAGGCTCATTCTTACTGTAGCTTCAGTGCTGTAGAAGTTGCAGAAAGTACGCAAATAGCATTGCCCTCTGTTAGGAAAGTGCTAAAACTCCTTGTATTGGCAAATATTTTAACTTCTGTGCGCGGGGTAAATGGTGGGTATCATCTAGCGCGCTTTGCAGAGTATATCAGCTTAGCAGATGTTGTTTGCGCGATTGATGGGCCCATTGCGTTAACTGAGTGCAGTCAGCAGACTCCGCAGTGTCATCATGCAGAACATTGTGTGGTCCAGCCGAACTGGCGGTGGGTAAATCAAGTGGTTGCGAAGTCGTTACGTGCGGTTTCCATTCAGCAGATGATCGGGCAGCCTGGTGAGATTACAATAAAAGTAGAGAATGTAAGATAAGGTGAAACAAAAAGCATGACAAACAATAAACGAGATGTAGAATCTTTAGTCAAACAAAACTATGCGCATGGTTTTGTGACTGATATTGATTCAGAAGCGATTTCACCTGGACTTAGTGAAGAGACAATACGATTAATATCAGCTAAAAAAAATGAACCTACATGGTTACTAGAGTGGCGCCTTAAAGCCTATCATGATTGGTGTGAAATGATTGAGCCTGATTGGGCGCATGTTCATTACGAGTCACCTAAGTTTGATGATATTGTCTATTATTCAGCGCCGCGCTCTCAGCAAGAGGGCCCAAAAAGTTTAGATGAGGTGGATCCTAAACTACTTGAAACATATAGCAAATTGGGTATTCCGTTGCAAGAACAAAAGCGTCTTGCTGGTGTTGTTGCGGTGGATGTGGTTTTTGATAGTGTTTCTATTGCAACAACATTTAAAGGAAAGCTTGCTGAAGCCGGAGTCATATTTTGTCCTATTTCAGAAGCTGTACGAGATTACCCTGAGCTTGTTAAAAAATACTTAGGCAGTGTGGTTCCTCGCAAAGATAATTTTTATGCAGCGCTAAATTCAGCTGTGTTTAGTGATGGTTCGTTTGTGTATATTCCTAAAGGTGTACGTTGCCCAATGGAGTTGTCAACTTATTTTAGAATTAATGCAGCAAATACTGGGCAGTTTGAAAGAACCTTAATCATTGCGGAAGAAAGTAGTTATGTCAGCTATCTAGAAGGCTGTACTGCACCGATGCGTGATGAAAACCAATTGCATGCCGCGGTTGTTGAGCTTGTTGCGTTAGATCATGCAGAAATTAAGTACTCTACCGTGCAAAATTGGTATCCTGGTGATGAGCAAGGCCAAGGAGGGATTTATAATTTTGTGACTAAGCGGGGTGTTTGTCATAAAAGTGCTAAAATCTCTTGGACGCAAGTTGAAACTGGTTCCGCGGTGACGTGGAAGTATCCAAGTGTTGTATTACGAGGAGATAACTCTGTTGGTGAGTTTTATTCTGTAGCACTAACGAATAATTATCAGCAAGCAGATACTGGGACAAAGATGGTTCATCTGGGTAAAAATACCCGCAGTACGATTATTTCGAAAGGTATTTCTGCAGGTAAAAGTTCAAATAGTTATCGTGGTTTAGTCAGAATTAACCCGATGGCAGATAATGCTAGAAACTTTACTCAATGTGATTCGTTATTGATTGGTGGACACTGTGCAGCCAATACATTTCCTTATATTGAAACAAAAAACAAATCAGCTCAAGTTGAGCATGAAGCAACGACCTCAAAAATCAGTGATGACCAATTATTTTATTGTTTACAGCGTGGGATTAATGAAGAAGATGCGGTTGCTATGATTGTCAATGGTTTTTGTAAAGAAGTATTTAAAGAGCTGCCAATGGAGTTCGCGGTTGAAGCGCAAAAATTATTAGAAATTAGCCTTGAAGGTGCCGTGGGTTAAATAATTATTAGATTTAAGAATGTAGAGAGTTGCCATGTTAAGTATTAATAAAGTTTATGCTCAGGTGAGTGATCAAAAAGAAATTTTAAAAGGATTAAATCTTGAAGTAGGTCCGGGTGAGGTCCATGCCATTATGGGACCCAATGGTGCTGGTAAAAGTACTTTGTCAAATGTGTTGGCAGGCCGTGATGGGTATGAGGTCACGGGTGGTGATATTTTATTTAATGATAAAAATTTATTAGCAATGAGCGCACAAGAACGTGCGTGTGCTGGCATTTTTCTTGCTTTTCAATATCCTGTTGAAATTCCGGGAGTGAATAATGCCTATTTTTTAAGAACAGCATTAAACAGTGTGCGTAGAGCAGCTGGTCAAGCTGAGTTGGATAGCATGAGTTTTATGGCATTAGCTCGTGAAAAAATGAAATTATTACAGATGGACCCCAAATTTTTAAAGCGTGCGGTTAATGAAGGTTTCTCTGGTGGGGAGAAAAAACGTAATGAAATATTACAAATGCTGTTACTGGATCCAGAACTGATTATTTTAGATGAAACAGACTCTGGACTTGATATTGATGCGTTAAAAACAGTTGCAGGCGGTGTTAATTACATGCGCAGTAAAGATAAATCAATTGTAATGATTACTCATTACCAGCGTTTGCTTGACTATATTGTCCCTGATTATGTCCATGTATTAGCCGGCGGTAAAATTATTAAATCAGGCGATAAAACCTTAGCTTTAGAGCTTGAAGAGAAAGGTTATGGTTGGTTGAATGTGGAAGGTAAGGCTTAACATTATGAAAGCAAAACATAATGAAGCCAAAACTACTATTTTAATTCCTGAAATTTTTATTGACGCATACCATCAGCAAAAAAATAATGGCAGCAATGGTTGTGTCGTATTATCAGAGTTAAAGGAAAAAGCATGGCAGCAGTTTATTAAAACAGGACTTCCTCATCGTAAAATAGAAGAATGGAAATATACTGGGCTTAATCATTTTAATAATTTAAAATTTGATCTGGAAACTGCAGAAAGCTGTCAAAGTAATCATAATGGTATTGACCAGAGTATGATTGATTCACATCGTATTCAGGGAGCAAAATTAATTGTTTTTATTGATGGGCATTACGCACATGATTATTCTGATGAAATGATTTTTTCAGAAGGTGTCACTGTAGAGCCGTTATCGCAATGTATAGGCTCTGAAGAGGGGAGTGCTGTAGGCTCATTATTAACGACTTTATTTGAAAAATCTGAGATTAAGCCGAGTCATATTATGGCTCAGTTAAATACAGCATTGTTTAAAGATGGCTTATTATTGAATGTTGCTAAGCATATGAGCATTGAAGATATTCAGTGTCTTTATATTGCGACAGGAAATAAATTTGTTAATTATCGACATATTATTAATTTGGCTGATAATGCCTGTGTAACATTGATAGAAACGTCGATCAGTTTAGGTGATTCTACTGCGGGGTTTACAAATATTGTTAGTACAGGGAGATTAGCCGCAGGTGCAACATTTAACCATTATAAACTTTCACAAGAGTCTAAAACTCAGCAGCATATTGCGGGCTTATTTGTTGATCAGGCCAAGGACAGCTTTTTGCGCTCTCACCATGCAGCCTTAGGAGGTGATTTAACCCGTTATGATGTGGATGTTAAATTGCATGGATCAGGTGCGCATTGTTTTTTAGATGGCATTTATATTCCGACAGCAAAGCAGCATGTGGATAACCATGTGTTAGTTGAGCACTTAGCCAGTTATACGACCAGCGAGCAACACTTTAAAGGTGTGCTTGATGATCAAAGTCGTGGGGTTTTTAATGGTAAGGTGATTGTTCATGAGGGAACTTCACAGATTACCGCTCATCAATCGAACCATAATTTACTGCTGTCTTCTCGAGCTGAAATTGATACTAAGCCGGAATTGGAAATTTATGCGGATGATGTGAAATGCTCACATGGAGCGACTGTTGGCCAGCTTGATGAAAAAGCGCTATTTTATTTAAAAAGCCGTGGTATTGCTGAAAGTGAGGCACGAGGTTTGCTTACGCATGCCTTTGTCAGTGATATTATTGCTAAGATTGCCGTTAAAAATATTCATGACCATGTTGAGTGTGCTGCGCGTGTTAAAATGGATCGTACGGTGGTAGGTTTTAATGATGCGTAATGGTTCAGGTTTAAGAGGGTAACATGATATTTGATGTTGAAAAAATACGCCAAGATTTTCCTATTTTAGAAAAAACAGTGCATGGCAAGCGTTTGGCATATTTAGATAGTGCAGCAACTGCGCAAAAACCACAGGTTGTTATTGATGCTGAGAGTGAGTTTTATCAGCAATACAATTCAAATGTGCATCGAGGGGTACACTATTTAAGTGAGATGGCAACCGTGCGTTATGAGGCTGTACGTGAAAATGTGCGTGAATTTATTAATGCAGCCAGCTTAAAAGAAGTAATTTTTAGCTCAGGGACAACCGCGGCAATTAATGTGATAGCACAAAGTTTTGCTGCCGCATTTATTAAGCCAGGTGATGAAATTGTGATCAGTGCCATGGAACATCATGCGAATATTGTCCCTTGGCAGATGGTCTGTGAGCATTATGATGCTGTACTTAAAGTCATTGATATTAATGAGTTAGGTGAATTAGATTTAGCATCATTTCAAACCTTGCTTACTAAGAAAACCAAGTTGGTTGCTATCGCTCATGTCTCTAATGTTTTGGGGACGATTAATCCTGTTGAAATGATTATTGAAACAGCGCACGCACAGGGAGTTCCGGTGTTGCTTGATGGTGCTCAGTCGATAGTACACCAGAATATTGATGTACGTGCATTAGATTGTGACTTCTTTGTTTTTTCTGCACATAAACTGTACGGCCCGACAGGCGTGGGCGTACTTTATGGCAAAGAGCAGTGGTTAGAGAAAATGTCACCTGTATTGGGTGGTGGTGATATGATAGAGACTGTTTCTTTTGAAAAAACTGTGTATGCGGAGTTGCCACAAAAATTTGAGCCAGGAACACCGCATATTTCAGGAGTGATTGCATTGGGCGCCGCAATTAACTACTTAAAAAATATAGACTTTAATGCAGCTGCGGCGCATGAGGTGAAGCTATTAGATCAAGCAACCGAGCAGCTGCAGCACTTTGGTGTCCAATTAATAGGCCAAGCAGACAAAAAAGCACCGGTGATTTCGTTTCTTGTGCCAGGCACGCATGCACATGATGTAAGTATGGTGTTAGATCAGCAGGGTGTTGCTGTGCGCACAGGCCATCACTGTGCAATGCCATTGATGGCACGTTTTCAGGTGGATGCGACGTTGCGAGTCTCATTTGCACTATACAGTAATAATGATGATATTGAGCAGCTAATGGATGGCATGCACGCAGTTCGACGATTATTAATGTAAATAAATCAAATATATAGACAGATAAAAGACAGATTATAGATAAAAGGAAGAAAAAAATGCCAGAAGGTGTAGTGGGTTTTGACCCAAATGAAGCTGCTAATATTACCGTTACAGACGGTGCGGAAAAGCACTTTTTAGCTATGCTTGATAAGCAAGGGGCAAAGGCGCTTCGGCTTTATATACGTAAAAGCGGTTGTTCAGGTTATCGTTATGAAACTGCTTTGGTGGAAAGTGGTGAGAAGAGTGATGACCGCTTAGATTTAAAAAATGGCCTGATTTTATTTATAGATAAGAAAAGTTTGCCCTTTATTAATGGGATGACTATTGATTACATTGCTCAGCCTTTGGGGCAATTTAAAGTTATTTTTTATAATCCACGTGAAGCTGCTGTGTGCGGTTGTGGGGAGAGCTTTACTGTGGATACAGAATAATTTAAGAGTAATATGAGCATATGAATCATCGATATGAAGTTGTTATGGTTTCTCGAGAGTGTGATGGACACTTAATTCCAGCTGGGGATAGTATTGTACTACAGCCAGGGACTGAAGCAATTATTGCTCAGGCACTGGGGGGGAGTTATACCCTGAATGTTAACGGTAATTTAATTCGTCTTGATGGCAAAGATGCAGATGCAATTGGTAAAGAGCCTATTTTGCCAATCGTTGATGATGGTCGTCAATGGACTCAAGAAGAAATTGAAGAGCATACTTGGAATCAATTGAGGCTTTGTTATGATCCTGAGATTCCTGTGAATATTGTCGATTTGGGATTAGTCTATGACTGTCAGGTTATACCTGCTGAGAAAGGGACTTTTTTTGTTCAAATTAAGATGACTTTAACCGCAGCAGGTTGCGGGATGGGCCCTGTTTTGATGGCAGATGCTGAAACAAAAGTTCGCCAAATTCCAAAGGTGGTTGAGGTTAATGTAGAATTAGTTTTTGATCCGCCATGGTCACGAGAGATGATGAGTGAGGCAGCTCAATTAGAGCTTGGTGTTTTTTAAACTGAGTGGTTTAATCCACTCGGTTTTTATGTCAGTTTAATGTTTTCTGTATTTTTTTTATATCGCCATCTATTAAAACTATAAATGAAGTTACTACTTTATATGTTATATTTTTAGTTATTTATTGATTTATTTTTTCTTTTATACAATAATTAGCTGTTTTTATTATTGATCATAATTTTTGTTTTAATCGTGGAGTTTTAATTAAAGAAGATAAATATAATCTGAAAATAAATTTAAATTATTACCTTAAATTTTAATAAGTTCCCACTCTGTTTGTTTAAAAAATAGAATTTTTATTTTTGTGCTACAATTTAGTCAAATGACTTAGAAGGAAATCGCTGTTATGAAAGTAACTTTAAATTTAGGTGAGTTAGAAGCTAAGCGTGAAGGATTTAATTTCACTGTTAAAGATGGTGGAGAGTTAAAAGTCACTGCGTCTGGCATAGAATACAAAGCAAAAGGGAAAAAGTTAGCAGCCAAAGTGACTTGGGCTAAATTAGGCGGCGTGCTTGGTGGAGATTCTGCTCCTAAGAAAAAAGCGGCAGCAACTAAAAAACCAGGCCGTCCTAAAAAAGCCGCAGTGGCATCGACTGCGAAAAAAGTGAAAGCTAAAAAAGCAACGACGGCGAAGAAGGCTGCAGCTAAAAAGCCGGGTCGCCCTAAAAAAGCAGCAACAGTGAAAAAAATTATAGCAGCAAGGAAAGTGAGTCGTCCTAAAAAAACAGTGGCGATAAAAAGAAAATCCGCAACTGTAAGAAGAAAAGTAAAAGCTAGAAAATAAAATAATAGTAGACAATTCTCATCTAGCTTTTAAGAAAAGAGCAAAGAGCAAAAGCTCTATTGCTCTTTTTTATTTTTATTTATACCTAATTATGCCTAATATTTTTTCGATGTTAATTAACAGGCATTTTGTATTGCCTTGAGCTTAATTAATGTAAGTTTGATATCCATTGTAAGGATCTTCTTATGGATGCCAGCTTGATTAATTTACTGGTATTAGCGATGATTTTTGTTAGGTTTTAGTATCCTATTGAGATCTAAATAGAAAAATAAACAGCATAAAAATCAAGTAGAGTGTCAACTAGTGAAATAGTGGCCTTCATGATTTATTTTCATCTGCCATACTGTGTTTTTAGAATTAATTTGGTGTGAATAAAATAAGAAAAGTTTAAAGTTTATTTATAATAACTAAGGCTATTATTTGAAATTAAACTTTAAATTAGATTGTTGCATTTTATAAAATTTTCAGATGTCAGGTTTTATTAATTTCAATTGATATTCTTTCAATAAAGAAAATATCTACTTGGTAAGTTCGCTATTGCTAATTTAGAATGGAAGTTAATGTTTAAAAGGTTGGTTTTTTTAGTGTTGAAGTTTATTGGGAAAACTTGAGGGCTCAGATCTTTTAAGATTTGGGAGGAGTTGAATCCTCTAAATCGAGCTCGATAGC
>LVCQ01000109.1 GCA_001644975.1 Piscirickettsiaceae bacterium NZ-RLO1 | reverse complement strand
CCTTGGCTCGCAGGTTGTTTTTACACCACCAACTAGTGGTGTTTTAAATGGTACTCCAACAGCAACCAATGGGGCTGTGCTCACACCAGCTTTAACAACTCCAGCGTCTAATCCAATACCTACCTTAAACTCTCAGCCTTTTGGCGGCATATACACGCCTATTTCTCTTCCATACTATCAAGATTACCAAACACGGGCAGCAGCAGCACAGGCCCAAGCAGAGAGTGCGTATGCTGAATTTATTGGAAAAAACCAAGCACTAAAATCTAATAACAACGATCCGAACCTTCCGCCTACTCCCACACCTAAGGGCATACATATACCTACGCCGGCTCTTGCTCTCCCAAAATCATACTATCAACGGACAGTACTGGCACAAGCCGAAGCACACGAAGCAAAAGCATATACCAACCTTCTTCTTGAACACTCAACAGCAGAATCTAATAACAGCAGCCCAAGCCCCGCACCTTAAACACCATATAAATCTTCTGATATACACAATAACGTGGCTTTTATTTCTTTATTAAATAAAAGCCTTTACATCCTGCACAAGGCGATTTGACAAGCTATCAAACCACCGCAGCTCTGACCAACTACGCAGCCAGGTCATCTGGCGTTTTGCCAACTGACGTGTGGCAATAATGCTGCGCTCAACCATATCATCATAGCTTAATCTGCCCGCTAAGTGCTGCCATGCTTGCCGATAGCCCACAGCACGTAGCGCTGGTAAATCTTCTGTTAAATCGCCGCGTTGATACAGTTTTTCCACTTCAGCTAAAAAACCAAGCGCGAGCATTTTCTCAAAGCGTAACTTAATACGCGCATGCAATATCGCACGATCAGCCGGTGCTAAAGCCAGGGCAGTAATCGGATACGGACAGGGTGTTTGTTGATTTTCCTGGCATAATTCAGTGAGACTCTTACCCGTAATTTGATAGATTTCTAAAGCCCGTAATAACCGCTGTGGGTCATTAGGATGAATGCGCTGAGCAGAGATTGGATCGATTTTTTCCAGCTCTTGATGTAATCGCTCCAAACCTTGCTGATCCGCACGCTGCTGCAACTGCCCCCGAATAGACTCATCGGCGGCGGGCAACTCAGTAAGCCCATCACGCAAAGCTTTAAAATACAACATTGTTCCACCAACAAGTAAAGGTATTTTCCCTACTTTAATCACTTCATCAATCTGCTTTAACGCATCTTCACGAAAATCAGCCGCAGAGTACGGCACACTTGGATCTAAAAAATCAATTAAACGATGCGGCGCACGTGCCAGCTCTTCACGGCTCGGTTTCGCTGTGCCAATATCCATGCCCCGATAAACCATCGCCGAATCAACACTGATAATCTCATAGCGCCCCGTATCAACCAATGCCATTGCCAAATCAGTTTTACCTGAGGCTGTCGGTCCCATTAAAAATACCACCTGATTAACTGCGGTCATGATAAATTATCGCCCTCTTAAAAACAGTTTATCAAGTGCTGTCATATCCAATGCTGTCCAGGTCGGGCGACCATGGTTGCATTGATTGGCATGATCCGTTTTTTCCATATCACGCAATAGCGCATTCATTTCAGCCAGATTAAGTTGGCGATTAGCACGCACCGCCCCATGGCAGGCCATCGTCGCAAGGATTTCATTCAGGTGATTGTCTATTGCAAAACTCTCACCAAAACGGCTGACATCACGGATGATATCTTTGACTAATTGCTCAGCACGTTCTTGCTTTAATAAGGCCGGTATAGCTCGAATCAAAGCCGTCTCAAAGCCCGTCACACTGATATCTAGGCCCAGTTTATCAAACAATTCCTCACACTCTGTTAAGCGTGTGATGTCTAAAGGTGATAGTTTTAATGATAACGGAATCAGCAATGTTTGTGTTGCCAGCCTATCCTCTTGCCACGCCTGCTTTAGCTTCTCATAGACAACACGCTCATGTGCCGCATGCATATCAACTAAAATCAAACCTTGATCATTTTCTGCAAGAATATAAATGCCCTTTAACTGAGCCAGAGCAAATCCCAAGGGGGGTGCTTTTTCTGGTGTTTTCTCACCTGCCTGATTATCTTTATTATCCTGAGTTTTATTATCCTGAGTATAGCCTGCGCGCATACCCACCTGTGATTTACCTTGTTTAACCGGCATTAAGGCGACTTTTTCACCTATATTTATTACATCTGCCTGTTCTGTCCTAACATTTTTAGTCGTCGTATCTAATAACTTAGCATAGAGCTCTAAAGGCTCCTGCTGGCTTTTTACCATCTGAGCTTTTAACGCTAAAGGCTGTGTTGTTACCAGTCGCAGTGAGGGCTTATTAGTGGTTTTAACTACTGTTTTTTCAACCCGTTCTGTTGATAATTGCGATGGATCTAATTGTTGCAACTCTGATTTATAACCTGGCTGCGTCTTTTTTAAGGTGTCTTGTAATATCTTACGAATAAAACCAAACACCTGACGGCCTGATGAAAAACGCACTTCTTGCTTAGTCGGGTGAACATTAACATCCACCTCAACAGGATCTAAGCCTAAAAAGAGTACAAAGGCCGGATAACGCCCCGCATATAGCACATCTTGATAAGCCTGCCGCACTGCTTGATTTAACGCCCGATCACGAATCATCCGATCATTCACATAAAAATACTGTAAATCTGCCTGACTTCTTGAAAACGTCGGATTAGCAAACCAACCTCTTAAACATAAGCCATTAACTTCTTCATTAATATATAAACTTTGCTCAACAAAGAGCTGTCCACAGAGCTTGGCTACACGCGCCTGTTGCTCGTCTAAAGAGACCGCCGCTTTTAAATCAAAAACCACTTTACCATTATGACTAAGCTTAAACGCCACCGGAAAGTGACTTAGGGCAATTCGACGTACGGTTTCATCAATATGTAAAAATTCCGTACGCTCAGCGCGTAGAAACTTACGTCGTGCTGGCACATTAAAAAATAAATCACGGACGTGTATGCTCGTACCCACATTTTGCGCAACCGGTTGTAATAAAACATCCGGGTCATTTTCACCGTCCATTTCTATAGACCAGCCCATCTGCTCTTTAGCAACACGTGATTGTAAACAAAAACGTGACACCGCACTAATGCTCGCCAATGCCTCACCACGAAAACCTAAGGTTTCTACCGCATCTAAGTCATCTATGGTGGCAATTTTACTGGTGGCATGACGGTCCAGTGCGAGCTTTAAGTCCGCTTTAACAATCCCATGGCCATTATCACGCAAATAAATGCGTTGCACTCCGCCTTTATCCACTTCGATGTCGATTGATGTCGCACCAGCATCCAAGCTATTTTCCACCAGTTCTTTAATGACCGCCGCCGGGCGCTCCACCACTTCGCCAGCAGCAATTTGATTGGTTAAATGGCGGGGCAAAGTCTGAATACGTTTCACGCTGTTTATCACCTTTATTCTCTCGGCCCCTGAGTATAGCAAACTTTAAGGCAAATTGAGGCGATTAAGGTGTCCGTTCATAAAACAGCTCGCGTGGAAAGTGTAGCTTTCTTTCAAATAGAAAGTGATCAGATAAATCAAGCTCAGCATACGGAGTACTTAATAGCATCGAGCCACCATCATACATTAACGGTTCAGCCACGCCACGAATCACGCGAATGCGACTGTGTTGCTGCAGTTGATCTTCAGCAACGTAACCTTGATGGACCAGAACATAATCATCCATCTCACCATAAGTCCCAGTATTCATTAGGTTTTTAGTATAATCACCCCCATACGGCAAGGTATCAATGTTTAGCCAAGGTTGGTATTTAGAGTCCACCGTCAAAATAGTTTTATTAAATTCAGTGCACTCTTGCTTAGTATGGCACTCTTGGTAATCGACATTTAAGTCCCCCGCAATAATCACTGGCTGATCTTTAGGCAAGTTACGCGCATCAATAAACTGCTTAAGTTGCTCAAACTGCTGATCACGCGCTATAGTATCTTTCACTGCGGAAGATTCACCCTCTATTGCCTGCAAATGGCTACCAATAATGTTATAGAGCATCTGGCCTTTTTGAATCTTGGTATATAGCACACCCTTAGCAGAACCACAGTCAACACCACTGCAATCGTTGAATACTTCTTTGGCATATTCAGTGGTGACAATTGGCCAGTGGCTAAAAATCATCTGCCCTCCTGTTAACAGCTTAGCGCTAGAAGTCGGACCATAATAATAGGGATAATCTTGCTTCATCACATTAATAAAAGTATCACGATACCCTTTACTCATTAACTCCTCAACCACAACCACGTCATAGTGTTTAATTTTCTGAGGAATCAACTGCGCTCGCATCGAGGCTTCATTCATACGCATTGCTACACCCGCATACCCTGGCCACAGCTGCACATTGTAAGTTGCAACAGTTAAAGAGCGATCATCTTGATCATCACGAAGATAACGCGCTTGTAGCTCACTTTGATCCAACACATAATCGATCTCATTAGTTGATTGATCACTACCAGCGTAATGAATCGCTGCTGCATAGACTTTATAGAGCTGACCATGCCATAGTGCGTCTGGAATAATTGTTTCTAATTGCACATTATCCGGAGCCGGCTTACTGGTAAAAATATCAATCACCTTAGGCACTTGAGACTCTAGCTGATACTTTGCACTCATAATGCTAGACCCGACCCAAGCGCCCTGTAAACGTGTGGTCAAGCTAAATGGTATGGTCTGTTCAGACTGTTTAGTTTTTCCAGCGGGGTCCATGCTGGTTATATGAGCGGTCAAACAATAGGTTTTTCCATCCTCAATACCTTGGCCATAATTAATAGTGGCTAATTTCCCGCGTTGATAGGCTTGTAAGGTTCCCGAATAGCCCTGATAGTAGCTAGCGTCTAAATTCTCACAGCCCTCTATCTGCGTATCAAGAAAAGCACGATAACTTACCGGTCGATCTGTATTATTAATAAAGTAAAGGTAATATTGCGCATAGGCAGCCGAGGCAATAAAAACAGAGTAAATTCCAAATAAAAAAATAGCCAAGCTTGGTTTAAAAAATTTCATCAAGAAATTCCTCGAATTTAATTTTATTAAAAAATATAAACAAATAATTTAATAATCTTAATAACCTTAATAACTTGATATAAATGTATTATTTATGACAAATATAAGTATATTATTTTACAATTTAAATAGAAAGCATTAATTCTGCCTGCATAAGAAACTCATGTACTGAATCAACATGTAAATGAACACGTAAATCATCAGCATATTGCATCGAACGTGTGCTTGCTGTACGAATAAGCACCGTTTGCATGCCTAAATCCGCAGCCGGTAATAAATTTTCAGACATATCTTCAATAAAAACACAATGCTCTGGCTTTAAATCAAACTGCTGACAAAAAAGCTGATATGATAAAGTATAGGGTTTTGCCTGGAAATTAGCCTGTTTAATATCAAAAATTCCTGAAAATAGTGTCCATGCTCCCATGGCTGTTAAAATATTTTTAGCATGAGCAACCGAACCATTCGTATAAACGAATTTTTTATGTGGCAATTTTTGTAGCTGAGTTGCTAATCGGCGGCATTGCTGTAATTCACTCGCATCGATATCATGTACGTATTCTAAAAAATCATCTGGATTAATACCATTGCATTTAACTAAACCCTTTAAAGTCGTACCATAATCACGATAGTAGTCTTTTTGTACTTTATGGGCTTGAATCTCATCAACGTTTAATAGCCTGCGAATAAACTGGTTCATACGCACTTCTATCTTGTTAAAAAGCAAAGTACTGGCATCATACAAGGTATTATCTAAATCAAAAACTAAATTTTTAGCACGTGACCAATCTAGCATATTTACCTCTATCGTATCCGTTTTATTTCAAACTCAATTGTGGGCTCGGCTAATTCATTCTGTGCTTGAATAAGCTGTAATTCCCGACTTTTCGCAGCAAATGTTGCAGCAAAAACTTGATACACCGAAGCTGTGGTCAACTGTAGCGCTTTAACCAAAGAACGCTCTAATAAATAGCGCCCTAATAATAACGCCGCAGTCAAATCACCTGCTCCATTTGGAGCAATAGCAAATGATAGAAACGGCATTTTTACCCACCAGCTGCCTTGGCTCGTATCCATTAGCAAAGCAACTTGACCATCATCACTTGGTACACTGGTCACACAAATCGCCTGCTCAGCATGGCAACGCAATTGATCACACGCGTGCACAACATCCATTAATGAACTGACTTTATGACCACTTAAAAATTCCAACTCAAAAACATTCGGTGTAATCAAATCAGCTAAGCTAATCAGCTCATCACGAAAAAACTCCCCCACGCCAGGCTTAACAAAAACACCGCGACCAATATCGCCAATCACAGGGTCGCAACAATAGTATAAATCGGGATGACGCTGCTTTTGATCTCTCACAAATTGACAGATTACTTGACCAAGATCAACATTCCCCATATAGCCACTTAGAATACCATCAACAGAGGCTAATGCATCAACCTCATCTAAGCCTTGCAAGAGTTCTTGAATATGCGCTTGAGTTTGAATGCTACCACGCCAGGCGCCATAACCAGTATGGTTCGAAAAATGCACTGTATTCACTGCACTCACATCGAGGCCTAAACGCTGTAATGGAAATACCGCAGCCCGATTGCCTACATAGCCATAAGACACATGGGACTGAATGGAAACAACATGCTTCAAGCTTAAACACCTTTCACTTTAGCGCTAATTACTTAACTAAAATAAATTAAACCCAGCCATTCTAGCATAATCAACCACTAAGCTAAGATTAAATTTCATATTGCTAAGATTAAATCTCATGTTCATGACATTTATCAAAAAAATTGCTAAAGCGCACTATAATTAAGGCTATGTCCCTATGAGATGAAGTAAGCCGCTATGTTTTTTAAACGCTCTAAAACAGATTCTGTTGAACAGTCAAACTACAATGACTGTATCGTGCACTCGTTACATCAATCTTTAGCCACAATTGAGTTTGATACACAAGGCAACATAAAAACAGCAAACCCACACTTTCTTAATGCAATAGGCTATCAGCTAGAAGAAGTACAAGGGCAACATCATCACATCTTCTGTTCTAAAGCTTATGTTGAAAGCGAAGAATATAAAACGTTCTGGAAAGAGCTTGCAAGCGGCCAAATAAAATCTGGAATGTTCAAACGTTATGATAAAGACCAGAAGCTCATTGTCATAGAAGCAACTTACTTTCCTATTCTGGACAAGGATAACAAAGTTATCAGCATAATGAAAATCGCTAGTGATATTACAGAGCAATATAACAAAGCACAGAGCCAAGGAGATCTACTTGGTGCCCTGAACAATAATTTCGCAGTCATTGAGTTTAATCCAGACGGCACCATCTTAAAAGCAAACAATAACTTTTTAAGTGCGCTGGGCTATACTCTTGAGGATATCCTAGGCAAGCATCATAAAATGTTCTGTTTTGATGATTTTTACCAAAAGAATCCAAATTTTTGGAATGACTTAGCGCAAGGAAAAGCATTTTCAGGGCGCTTCCTACGTAAAACCAGCCAAGGCGAGGAACTGTGGATACAAGCCTCCTATAGCCCGGTTCGCGATGATCAAAATCATGTTTACAAAGTCGTGAAATTTGCCTCTGATATTACTGAAGATGTGCTACGAGAAGCTGCTATTTCTGAAGCTGCACAGGTGGCCTACAGCACAGCTATAGAAACATCACAAGTCGCTCAAGAAGGTAATAATGTACTTGAGACAACCGTTGATCTTTCTAAAAAAATGATGACCAATCTCAATGTCTCTATCGACCAAATCGACGAACTTAGCTCTCTTTCTAAAGATGTTTCAGAAATTGTCAAAACCATCGGCGGTATTGCAGATCAAACTAATTTATTAGCACTAAATGCTGCCATTGAGGCTGCTCGTGCCGGTGAACAAGGCCGAGGTTTCGCAGTCGTCGCCGATGAGGTACGCCAATTGGCCTCACGAACATCTGAATCAACTGAAGAGATCAATCAAGTCGTTAATAAAAACATCTCATTGACACAAGAAGTCACTCAAGCGATGACTGAAGTCAACAGAGTTGCTCATGAGGCAAATTCAAAAATAGAAGATGTTTCAAACACCATGAATAAAATTTATACCGGTGCTGAAAGCGTCGCCTCTGCAGTGAATAAATTTAAAGAAAATAATCATTAAACATATTAAAGCGCTGCGTACAGCCATTTACGCTTCTTATAACAGTACGTAGCCCTATTTTTACAACACAGCAAACTCACACCACAACGCATATTTTTTCGTACACCTTCAGGCTTTCTCCAGTTAATTAATTCGCCCTCCGTCATCTGAAGTGCAACACTACTCTATACTAAGCCGCCATCAAATACTCTAAAAAAACATGATTAGGTGAGCGATAATTCAAACTCGCTCTTCTTCTGGTGTTCAATGTATGCTCTATTTTT
>LVCQ01000108.1 GCA_001644975.1 Piscirickettsiaceae bacterium NZ-RLO1 | reverse complement strand
TAATTAATGCGAGTGGTCATCGCCAAAAAGAATGCTATGTGTAAGTTTTTTTAGCTCATTAACAGCCAACTCTGGCGTTACTTCGTTATGTTGTTTTGCAAGGACTTCACCCGCATCATGAATCATGGCATTTAGGACTTGGGCTGTTGCATTAATATGCATAAAAATGGGTTGTTTGAAAATAGGTTCATCTTCATTAAAGCTTGCAGTATGTTGGTTGATTGTTTTAATAGTAGATTCGTAAAGCATATCACAAAGTGATTCAAAATTTTTCTGCTCTTTCTCTTCACTTAGGCTTAGCTCTGCATCTTGGTTCATAGTTTTTCTCGCTTTATTTTTGTAACAGGTTAGGCTAACACTAACAGTTAATGATAACTTTTTTGAAAGATATTTTCCAATTGTTATTGATTTATGATCTGCTCACAGGTTGTGGGATTTAGGCTGAACGTTTTATTTGATTTTTGTAAAAAAAATTTTATTAATTATAAAATTTAACTCTTTACAAGAGTTTACATGAAAATAAAACAATCTAAATTTTGTTTTTGATATATTTGAAAATAAAATTTATTCGTCTTTTAACTTTTAGAAAAAATGTAAAGATTAGAGATTAGATAGTATGCCAATTTTAGAGTATCAAAGGCCAAAAAGTGGTTCAGTAATTGAAAGACGGCTGGAAAGTGGAGTAGTTGAGTCATATCAATCAATAAAAGACCTTGGTCAAGGAAGCAATGGAAGCGTAAGGTTGTTTGCATCTAAAACTGGCTTAGAGAGTTATGCAGTAAAGCGGCCACTTCAAGTTCAACGTCATAGTTTGGATTATCTTAAGTTAGAGGAAAGGTTATTCAAAAAATCTTATCCAAATGCAGAAGTTTTATTTTCAGCAACTTCTAATATCGACGGTCGCTTAGTGATGCCGTTTTTTCCAGGTGATAGTTTTAATGCAGCACTGATAAAATATTCAGATAGCATTGATGAGATTGTTCTTGCTGTAGCACTTGAGCTTCAAAGAATTCATCAAAATGGCGTAATACATGGAGATATTAGATCCGATAATATCATTATCGAAGAAAGAAATGGGACATTTAATGCGAAGTTTATTGATTTTGGTTGGGCATATGAGTATCCGAGTGATGACAATGTTATAGCTATTAAATGCCCATATTTTGCACCAGAAAGAGCTAAAGTAGGTATTAAAGCCCACCCAAGTCAAGATATTTATTCTTTTGGTTGGATGTTAGGTATTGCTCACGACCGAGTAGAAGAGATACCAGAAAAATTTCATGGCTTTGTTATAGGTGCTAATGAGGAAGACCCTGTATTACGACCAGAATTAAGATTATTGATTAAAGCTAACTTATGTCCTACTTTAGGAGAATACTATACCCAACTTGCTATTGATAATCTAGATTCTTATCAATTTATGAGAAATGTGGGGTTAAATAAAATCTATACTGAAAAAGCACTTGATAATCTCCCTTTTTTTATTAAAATGCAAGACCTAAGGTTAAGTCAGAATCGTATTGAAAAAGTGCTTGATAATCTCCCTTTGTTTATTAAAATGCAAGATCTAGGATTAAGTCAGAATCGTATTGAAAAAGCGCTTGATAATCTCCCTTTGTTTATTAAAATGCAAGATCTAGGATTAAGTCAGAATCGTATTGAAAAAGCGCTTGATAATCTCCCTTCGTTTATTAAAATGCAAGATCTAGGATTAAGTCAGAATCGTATTGAAAAAGCGCTTGATAATCTCCCTTTGTTTATTAAAATGCAAGATCTAGGATTAAGTCAAGATTATATTGAAAAAGCGCTTGATAATCCTGGAAAAGGGAATTTAGTTAAGGTTTTTCTGGAGGCTGGTTTAGATCAAGCAATTAGTAATGCTCAGCAAAGGGGCAATCAAAAAAAATTAGCAATGGCTAAATTTTTTAAGTCAAAAGTAGAAACTGAGGAACCTCAGATTGTTCTTAAAAATGCTGCCCATGTACTTCACCATAGGTTAGGCATATTAGCTGCGAAGTCTTATAAAGCAGCTGAGCCTTGCTTTGAAGAAAGTCGAAAGTTATTGGATATAAATGACAGAGACTGGGAGAATATTCTTAGCAAAGGCTACAGAGCTGCAACATCAGGCCGAGTTGAGGGCTACCAAACTTTTAAATACTATAAACGATATATGGACGCGCATAATAACTCTCTTGAGCAAGCTCTTTTGACTCCTTAATTTTTAACTTTGTTGGGAGGTAGAAGAGATTTTAGTTACTTGTGTTTGCGTGGTTTTATCCCTGGTCCAGGCTAGAGATAGGCGATACATAATGAAAGAAACAAAAATAACACTTGGAAAAAACTGGAGTTTTGATAGTAGGTTATAACCACCATATTCTTTAGGTCCAATGCTAGACAATGTCGCTAATATAATAATATATATGACCATTAATGAAGAATGCTTTACTGTTTTTTTAAAGTGATTTAGATCAGTTGTAAGCTTAAATTGAGAAAGTAAATAAGCAGCGTAAGCGATGGCAGTAAATAAGGCAACATCACCAGTGTAAGGAAACTTTGAAAAGATAAACAGCAGCGATAAAAAGGCAAAAATAGCTGGCAATAGTAATTTAGGTAGAGGGGCTCTGAATTTACCGACTAAGTTTTTCTGGTGTAGTTTACTTAAGCTTAGAGGAATAGACATATAAGAGATGACGTAAAATAATGACAAAAAAGAGACGAGCGCTGACCATGAGCGAAACAGTAACAAAAAGATAATTGAAAAGCCAATGGTAAATATTAAAGAGCGGCGGCTAAAATTATAGGCACCGATTTTATTAAAAAAGCGTGGCATCTGGCCATCTTGAGACATCGCTGTTAATAGTCGAGTGGTGGATCCGGTGTAAATTAGGCCTGTGCCGGAGGGAGAAATAACAGAGTCTGCATATAAAATAATAGTAATGAAATTAAGGTTTAGTAAGGCGGTGAGCTGAACAAATGGGCTGGTAAAGTTAAGTGATTGCCAGCCTTGCTCTAGGATATGGGGTGAGAGTGCACCAATGAATGCGATTTGCAGCACTAAATAAATGGCTAAGGTAATTAGGATTGAAAAAATAATCGCCAGAGGAATATCTCGTGTTGGTTGACGTGCTTCTGATGAAAAAGAGACGATATTTTGAAAGCCGTTAAATGAGTAAATCATACCAGCACCAATCATGGCAACAAAAATAGAAGATGGGCCATAGTTAAGCAAAGGTGTATGGTCATTATGAAAGTTCTGGTGATGAAAAGCTGCAAACATGACCGACAACCCTGTGACGAGAGGAATTGCGATTTTACAAGTTGTCAGAGCAACATTGCTTTTTGATAAAATTTTAATACCCCAAAAATTGATGAGCCCGAAGCTTAAAATCATGACAATGGCAATAACCAGGCCTAATGCTGTTAATTGATGGGCTTGACTATTAAAGATCATCGGGCCAAATGAGTCTGATAGGGAAGAGATGTATTGAACACTTCCTTCTGCTTCGGTTGCGATTACGGCGGTCAGTCCTAACCAGGTTGAAATGGTACAAATAAAAGCAAACTCTTTATTGTGACTTAAGGTCAGTAAGCGTGCCATTAGGCCTCGTTTAGGGTAAAGAGTGGCGATTTCAGCAAGACAAAGACCTAGCAATAGAATAACAATGCTAGGCCCCGTTGACATTTCACCTTAGCCATAAGATGGTGCTTGCAATTTTCAAAAAGGATAAATATCTGCAAGCTCTTTTTTCAAAACGTGAAAAAACCCTTCTAAATTGCTTTAACTTGCCAATGCAACACTCTACCAAGTGCCTTTCTTTGTAAACATGCTGATCATGGTAAAATTTATTAGCCCTATTTGATTTAGAAGGAATAACACATTTAGAGCCCTTATTAGTAATCAGCTCTCTTATTTTTATGTCATCATAAGCTTTATCAGCAATAATTTGATCAAACCTTATTGAAGTGAGTAATCCCAATGCCTGAGAAGCATCATGTGCTTGCCCTCGTGTCAGTACAAAATCTATAGGATAACCCAATCCCTCAGTTAAAACATGGACTTTTGTACTGAAGCCTCCACAACTACGATCTAAAGCTTGGTTAATCCCTTTATCTTTTTTTATATCCTGCAGAACAAGCATGAGCTCGAACCACTGTTGAATCAATCATGCCTGAATCTAGTTCAGGTGTTTGCACAGATATAAAAAGAGCATCCCAAACGCCTCTGCTACTCCAACGGCTAAACCGTTTATAAACACTATTCCAATATCCATAATGTTCCGGTAGGTAACGCCATTGAGAGCCCGTACGGAGAATCCATATAACGGCTTCGATAAATAAACGACACTTTCTTTCTGAGCCACAGTAAATGCCTGGGAAGTCTTTTAAGAATAAATAAATTTCGTCCCACTGCTTTTGTTCTAATAATTTTGGCATCATTGCTTCCAAGCAAAATACTACTTATTCTCATGAGTTATATGGAAATGTCAACGGAGCCTAGTTGTGATCCAAGATAGACAAGCGGCAGCGCCAGTAATTTTAGCAGCATAATACGAGCTGAATAGCCAACCGGAGCCTATCATGGTGCCAACACCAATGGCAGTTAGGCCAATGATGCCTATTTTATGGGGAGTATGGGGACTTTCTGTGTGCATGAATTTTACCGAACTAGTTTTGCTAAATTTTAACGATTTAAACTACTGTGAGTGGGTTGTTTTTTAGAGCCCGGCAGCATGGGCATGGTTTGAACTACTCAAGAAACTGCCGGGTTTTTTTAAGTCATTATTGATTTATTGGCTTGCTTTATCGATGGCTTGTTGAATTGCCGTGACAGCTGCAGCTGTGCCTCCTTGTGGGTTAGCCGGGTAACCTGCAAATACGGTGACATTTTTTTCATTAGCACCCGAGGTTGGCATAATCACTAGTGCTGGTGTGCCACGTAGGCCAAGTGTTTCGCCAGCGAGTTGGAAGTTAGCTTGAATTGATGGAGGAGATGTTTTGCCAGCACTGAGGAGCGCTTTATCTTTAGCTAAATCAACACCTGCTTTTTTAGCAACCATATCAACATCTTTATTGGTGAGCTTACCCTCATCTTTACCTGTGGCATAAATGCCGTTGTGGTAGCTCATATACATTTTTGGCCCCCCCTTGTTTGTAAGCGACTAGGCCCACTTCTGCTGCATAAGTGGACGTTGGCCAGCGTTGCCCAAAGATGGGGAAGTCTTTAAAGACAAACTTAATTTTAGGGTTGTCTTTCATAATTTGCTCAATGGCGGGAGCGACTTTGCTACAGAAAACACATTGATAGTCAAAGAACTCAACGACGGCAACTTTTGCGTTGCTAGGGCCGACTGTAGGAGTTTTTGGATCACTTAAAAGCTGTTTCTTAGCATGCAGCGCAGCGGTGATTTGTTGTTTCTCTTGAGCTTTCATTTGCTGTTGTTGCAGTTTTTGCCCTGCTTGAATTAGCACGTCAGGGTGATTAATGATGTATTGAGCAGCAATTTCACCGATTTTTTTCTGTTGGGCTGCAGTAAATGTTGTTGTGTTTGCTGCAAAAGTGTTGGATAGTACAAATGGCGTAACCAAGCTTAAGCTGGCAAAAAGATACTTTTTCATGAATTAAATAACCTTTGTTAAAACTTCTTTATTCTTATACCAGAAATTTAATCGTATGGATATGCGTGCTAACTGGATTTAACTCAAAGTACCTAAAGGAGTAGCCAGAGATACAGGGTCTAAATTTAGTTGGTATTGTTATAGTGCGTTACATAGTAAGGGGCTTGTTAATGACTAGATTGATTGATAAATAGTTAGTCTGCATGCTGAGTGTATGTTCTTGAATATTTTATTGTAATTCATGATTGTTGATATTTAAAAATTTTACTTCAGTGCAGCATCTATTGCTTGCAATGGTATAATAGTCTCGAGTAGCATGTAGCGATATCGGTAATTATAGCCTTTGCCAGGGAGCTAGGTGGTTAGTATGAGTAAAGTCATTGCAATTTGCCCTTTGTTAGTCGGGTGTACTTTCTTGTGTTCTACAAGTGCTGAGTCAGAGTCTGATCCGTCGGTGAGCCAACATGCTCAATTTATTACAGAAGTGGCAAGAAGTGTTATGCAAGATGATATTTCGCAATCCATTGTACAAGAGTGCAAGCCGATGAGCACAGCGTCTCAACCTGCTTTGATTGCTGAGAAAAATCACTATGTACCGACGAAAAAGGCTATTCAGCATATGGAAACTGCCATATTAGAGTTTGGATCAAATTTGGCAGACCATTATGAGAGAGAGCATCCAAGTACGATGTTGGTTACTTATCGAGGTTGGATTACACCTAAACAATGTATAAGAAAGCTTAAAGAGACAGTTATACGTACTGCACAGGCATTGGTTTGTTTGGGCAAAGAGCAAAATGCGGTAAGAGATAGTGCTCAACTTTTGCTTATTGATACTGTAGAGGCGGTAGCAATGAAGCAAGATTATGGTGTTAGTGAAGATCAAGAAGATCAGCCATGTGCTATAGGATGGTCATCAACGATGACCTATTATGGTTTGAAAGCATTAGACCAAGCATTAGTGACTTCTAAGTCCAAATATTGAGCTTAATTTTAGTTTAATTTTTTTGTTATGTTGTTAAATCTGGTTGAATTTAGTAAGAGTGACCTATAATCATTTAAAATTGTTGATGTAAAGTTGACTCAATGATAAAAAGTGAATGCTTTAGCTTTATGCTTAGTCGAGGTTTATTTTTATTTTTTTTATTGTTAATAATATCTAGCTGCTTAGTTGTGAGTGCAAATTCTAATTCTAAGATTGATGTGATTGCCTTAACAGTGAGTGAGCAGGTTGAAAAAAAAATACGAGTAGAGTGTAATTCTTTGGCAACTGATCACGTGACAGATGATCTTGCTAGTAAAACAAATCAAGACCGTGCTTGGCAGATATATAGTAGCAGTTATGAACGCTGTATGGCTGAAGCTTTAGATATGATGAGGCAAGACTTACTGGCTGTGAGTATTCAGCCACAACTAAGGCCTGAGATAAATTAGTACTTAATAAATACTTAAAATGAAGCACGCTATTATCTATTTATAATAATCAGCAAACTATTTTAATGATTAGTCATATTGAATGCATTATAAATAAAATTTATATGTAATTTTTTATTCATTAAGTGGTCTAATTCTGATAAAGGTGTGTATAACTGTCTTAATTTTATTAGGGGGGTGGTGATGCGTGCTAATTTATTAGAGAATATTGATTCACGAACAAAATTAGTGGGCAGGAATCGCTTTGAAGCGTTAGTATTTAGCATTCATGGGAGCCAATATGCCATTAATGTGTTTAAAGTGAGAGAAGTGCTGCATTTGCCAGAGTTGACAGTACTACCGGAAAGCCATCCGGCTGTGCTTGGTGTTGTTCATATTCGTGATCAGTCTCTGGCGGTGATTGATACGTGTCAGGCAATTTTTGCTAAGAAAACGATTGATCCTTTAAGCGGCATTTTGATTGTGACTGAATATAATCATTCTGTGCAAGGTTTCCTTGTTCATGAGGTTCATCACATTATCAATGCAACATGGGAGAATGTAATTACTGCACCCGAGGCAACTGGTAAAGATAAATACATTACTAGTGTTTTAAAAATTAATGAAAAAGGATCTACATCACTTATACAAGTCATTGATGTTGAAAAAGTGATTTATGAAATTCATCCTGCTCAATATGATATTAAGATCAGTACTAATACACTTGAAGATGTTGTGATAGAGCAAGCATCTCACTATACAGCGCTAGTTGTAGATGACTCCCTGATTGCACGTAAGCAGGTTAAAAAAGCCTTAGATACCATAGGAGTAAAAAGTATTCTCATGCGAAATGGTCGAGAAGCTTTAGATCACTTGATCAATGCTTTGCCTGGAGCAGGAGGTGATATTGCTCAAAAATATTTAATGGTTATCGCAGATGTTGAGATGCCAGAAATTGATGGTTATGCTTTTATTAAGGCATGTCGCGAGCACCCAGGATTAAAGAACTTGTTTATTATTTTAAATACGTCGATTACTGGTGTCTTTAATGAAAATGATATTCAGCAGACCGATTGTAATGAGTTTATTGGTAAGGTGAATCCTCAAAAAATCATTGAATGTGCACGTATGCAGATATTAAATCGAGTGGGTCAGTAATTAGTTTTTTTAAGTTTATTTTATTTTTTTATTTTAGGTTCTATTTAATTAAAAATATATAATCCACTAAGCTGGGTTGATATTAGGTTATTAGAAGACCAGATAAAAAGATTGGTGTAATATTGAAGAGTTTTTTTCGCTATTTTGTGGCGGGTTATGTTTATCTGAAGTGATTTATGGTGTCTATATGAATGGTTTTATTATTTTTACATGAATTTATCCATAATAAAAGTTAGCTTTCGCTGCGAGCCAAGG
>LVCQ01000107.1 GCA_001644975.1 Piscirickettsiaceae bacterium NZ-RLO1 | reverse complement strand
CTATAATTTTCTGGAGTAATAGATGAACAGTCTCAGTTTTCTCACGCTTATTATCTTTTTCCTTCTCAATATAGTGGTCGATTTTTTCTTTTAAATTCTCGGGAAATTTTAAATTTGATTCTGAGTATAGAGGCCCTATATGGTTATTTGCCAGTTCTTCTAAATCACTTTGAAGTTCTTTTAATAACGCTACACTATTTTTTCTTCCTTTCGTATTAGCAAAAAATTCTGGGGAGTTAATTTTTTTTTCTAATACTCCAATTGCTATTTCTATTTCTGCAATCAGTGCTGCAGAAAAAATAAGGCCGCCTGTTTTTTCATCTAAGTCTTCTTTTTCGATGACTCCATTAGCATTAACACCAGTAGCTAAGGAATATAAGGAAACTGTTTCTTTTGAGGTAGTGAACAGCGCTTCAATCTCTATTTGTTCGCAGAGAATTTGTAGTTCTACTAAGTCTTCTTTTGATTGTTTACCTGTTAAATAAAATGTTATTTTGTTTCCAAGAGTCTTTTGTAGGTCTTTAAGCCAGCTGAGGCAGGAGCCTTCTGATTGAAGTGTCGCTTTTGCACAGAATAGACCTGACCCGAGTTCTGAAAGAGCAATAATAGCTGGATTCTTACCTAGATTACCTCCGCCATAGATGCTACCTGCAAGTAGAGTGGTCTCTTGACCTTTAGTAACAACAGATCCTTTGCCTTCTTTAATAACTTTAATCATAGTGTTATGCACAATTTTCTCCTAAAATAATATAATATTAATTTTTATTTTAAATATAGATTTATAAATTTTTTTAGATTGAAATTAGAAAAATATATTTTATCTACCCTCATATTTTAAATTTATAAGTACGGCAATCTAATTACCTGAGGTAGTATCGCTGAAGATAGGTAATGTATGCAATTGTTTTTTACAAACGCTGCGAGCCAAGGAGTGCAAAGCACGGGGTGAGTAGGCCGAGGTAGGTGAGGATTTTAGCAGAGCGGAGTTGCGGAAGACCGTAAGGTCTGTAGCAAGCGTAACGAGTGTCTAAAAATCTTTACGAGCCGTAGCGCCATTTGAGAGCAGGGTATGTAGTGGCCGATTCAAGGCACGTAATGCCCTGTGACGAGGGCAGCCGAGGGTTTATAGTCGTCGCGTTTTGCTCGGCGATTTTGCATCATTGGATGTGCAAAATACCTACCGAGGTAGCGACGCTTACGATTAATAACTTAAATTTACTAGAAGCTAACCATGTATATGTTTTAAAGTTGCCATGAAATAAATTAACAGTAGGGTTGTTTATCATTCACTGAATGAATCGCGATTGCTAGAGCTTGAGAAAATTAATTTTTTAATAGTTATATTTAAAGAGGTTGAGGTTAGCAAGGGTCGTCCTTTTGCAATTGACTGAGCTTTTAATAAACTGCTGCTTTTGCAAAAGGGCTGTTTTTTGTTTTAAGGTTTTGAGTTGAGTTTTAGCGTTAAATTATTTTAAGGGTTAGGTGGTGAGCTTGCACCATCAGACCAGTCATCAGACCAATTATCATTATTGTCGTTTGTACTGTTACTGCTGTTACTTTGACTGCGTTGAATGTTCATTTGGCTGCACTGAAATAACAATGCTTGGGTTAGATTAGTAGGTTTGCTATCGCTTGAGCCTGTTTGCTGCATGTCCTGTCGTCTTTTCAGGATCTGGGCATTTAGATCTAATGAAGTAGGTTCTTGCCAGGGATGACTATGCTCTGTATTACGAAGTCCCTGCCGTTTTTTTTGCTGTATTTCCTCTAGGAGAGTCATTGCCTTATTTGTTGTGAGACCGCTAGCACACTGGGCATGGGCGGACCCTGAGGAAGTTAAATCATCCGCTGCATCCGCTGTTAAAGGAGGTTTTGGTGGTAATGGCGGTTTGGCGTTACCAGAGTTCGGAGGAGATAAATCATCTGCTAAAAAAACAGGTTTCGGCGGTAGTGGTGGTGGCGGTTGTGAATTATTTTTATTAGCAAGAGGGTGTTGACTTTCTTGAGGTTTTGCTCTTAATACGGCTGGTGAATCAGGTTGGGCTACAGTAAGTTCAAGTTGCTGTTGATCTTCTAACAGCGTTGGAGAGGGTGGAGGCGGAAATGGCAGCTCGTTGTCGCTAAACTGTATTAGCCCAACATTGAGTAACTCTTGTTCTTGTAATAGTGATGGTGGTGGTGGTGTTGGAGATGGATTAGTGCCATTTACTTTATGATCAGGGCTTGGAGAGGTTACATCATCCGCTGAAAAAGCAGATTTCGGCGATAGTGGTGGTGCCGGTTGTGAGTTATTGTTATCACCAAGAGCGCGCCGTTTTTCTCGAAGTCTTGCCCCAAGTGCGGCCATATACGCCATAGGTGAATCAGCTGGTAGATGAGGTTGGGCTACTGTAAGCTCAAGCTGCTGTTGATCTTCTAACAGCATTGGAGAGGGTGGCGGCGGAAGTGGTAGCTCGCTGCCGCTAAACTGTGTTAGCTCAAGACTGAGCAAGCCTTGCTCTAGTAACGGTGGTGGTGGCGGCGGGAATGGACTGCCATTATCATCATTCACAGCAGCATTTACGTATGTTACATTTTGGAACATTAGTTCAAACTCTACAAATAACTTTGTTATTGTTCTTGTTTTTTTGCGAGCTTTCATCTGATCGTCTGTTTCGCAGAAGTCATGGATCTTTTGTTGAATGAGCTCACCAAGCTCTTGGGTCAAAGGTTGATCAGGGTCATCTTGGTTGCTGCAGTCTAAAATAATTTCTATAAGCTTTTTTAAAGCGATGAGGCTAATTTTTCTTCCTTTTGTGTCTTCAAAGGCGGTAGAAATAGAAAACGGAAGTTTTGCATTTTTTATTTTCTTGTCTATTACAAAAATAGCTTTTTGTGTTTCTTGTTTAAGTAAATTCAGAAGTTGCTCGTGTGTTATTGAGTCTCCTAAGTTTTTAACTGTTTCTGAAGCGGGTTCCACTTGAATTTGTTCAAGAGGTAGATTGCTTGCAGTAGCGTTTAAATTTGCTAAATCTACAGCGCTAGGAGGAGAAGGAAAGTTGTTATCTTGTTGTTCAACATTAGGGACAGGGTGAGAATGTGGTAAAGGGGCCTTATCGTCATCAGTATGAATAGAAAGTGGATGTTTAGTTACTGACTGTCTAGGGCTGCTAGCAAAATAGCTTTGAGACCCGGCTTCTTCATAAATCTCTTCTGAAATTTCTATATTGTTTTTTTCAGATGTAATAGAAGAAATATTGAAAAAAATTTTTGAATTAGCAATTAGTCTTTCACATTGATCTTTTAAATCTTGTTGAAACCCTTCAGGTAGGGGGGTGTTAGATTCTAAAATGAAGCTGACACCTCTTTCGGATTCCTTGACTTGGGGTAGCTCTTTTATATATTCAAGCCAGCGGATAATTTCTTGGTGACTTGAGTCTATGTTTGAAATAATGGTCTGGCCACAAAGCTCCATTGTGCTGCTTAAGAATGCACGTATAGATATTTGAACTGTATTGGCTTTAGTGTGCTTAGTAATAGGCATGCTTTTTCCTTAAATTATAAATTTAAATTGGTTTTTTTATATATATTTTTAAAAAATAGATTATATAAAATAATTATAATTATTTTAGTTTCTATAATTTTTTAGGGATTGCTTTCAAAATATAAACTTAAAAATTTTTATTTTTTCCTCATATTCTATTTATTTTTACTGGTGTTTATCAAAATTAAATCGACAAATATTAGTATTACTAAATATAATTAATACATGCAATTGTCTTTTTATAAAATTAACAATTCAGATGTTGATCTTTTATTTTTGAGAGAGCCGGTATGAATTTAATGGAGTTAAAATATGAACTATTTTTCGATAGTTTTAGTCTGTTGAGCTGACTATAACTTTTAAATTGAGGCGGGCATATGGGCTGAAAATAAATATTGAAGCTGGCATCTAAAAAATTAGCTACTTTAAATGCCAGTTTATTATTTTAACTATTTACTTCTTGAGTCCATAGTTTAAGCCTTGATCAGCAGACTGGTTAGCTTGATCATTTTGACGTTGTTGGAATAGTGTAGAAGGTTGAAGGTCTTGTTGTTGCTTTTGTGCTCTATCAGCATGTTTTTTTGTTAGATCTATAGTGGCATAAATAGCGCTTGGATCAATGGGGTCTTTAGGTAATGCTTTAGATGTAGAGCTCTGTTGTTGGAAGCTAGTTTCATCAGCTGCTGATTGGCTAGAGTGTCCTGAAGCTCCTTGAGGTCGGGGTTGGAAAGCACCTATAGTGCCAAAAATTTCTTCTTCTTGGCTGGTGTGCGTAAAGCCTGGTTTGTTCTTAAAGTCGATTGCGCTGTAGTGAACTTCTGGGCCATCAGAGTGCTGCCTTGAATAGGGTGGGGGCGTAGGGCCGCTAAGTTTTATATCAGAGTAAATAGAGGTTTCTTGAGCTGAAGCCTGGTCGTTACTATCTGCTGCAGGTGAGATTCCTCGATTCCAAATTTCTGCAGAATTATATTGTTCGAAGTCTTTGCGTAACTCTTCTAATAGCTTTTGAATGGTATCCAATTTACTATCTTTGAGTTTCTCCTTCAATGCATTGACTTGCATTTCTACAGTTTTAAGAGATTTTTGGGTTAAATTTTGGTAAGAGCTTGGGGCTAATAAATCTAATATTTTTTGAAGGCTTAGTAATTCTTTTCTGCTGTCTATTTTTTCTTTCTTTTTAGAAAAAAAGCCACTTTTTTCTACTTTTTCTTGTAGGCCTTCAACTGCAAGCTCTAGTTTGCGATTTATTGAAGTGATAAGGTCGCGAAGGTCTGTTTTTTCATATAGTTGTAGTGTTGGTTCTGATACGGATGGTTTCTGACTATTTTCAAGCAGAGATTCTTGACCTAAAATGACACCCTCACGACTAACCGCGATGGGTTGGTGTGTCTCTAATTCTGTGCTTGTTACAGTGGTTGGCTGGATGCCTTGTTTTAAGCACTCTTTCTCTAAATCGTCAAAATAAAGGCGTGCCTGATTGTCTTTAGGGTCGATTACGCGAAATCTTATTCTATTCCCTAAAATTTCTTTTAGGTCTTTAAGCCATTGGGTGAAATTTTCAGATGAGGCAAACATGCCTGTAGCATGGAATAAGCCATAGCCTTTTTTTGATTCAGCAATAATAGCGACATTACCAAGCAGCGGGTCTCCATAATTGCCGCCAGTAGTGAGTAGGTGACTTTGATACGAGTGAGCAATTGCTCCACTGTCTTTTGTAATTGGTTTAATTCTAGGCATAACCTGCTCCTCGGAGATAACTTTTCTTTAACTTTATAAAACTTGTTATTTAAAATTTGTTAGGAACAATTTAGTAACTATTTTTAACCTATTGAATTTTAATTTTTTTATTTTTATCTTATATTTTGAGTATGCATCAAAAACAGTTATATGTGCAATTGTTATTTGCTATAAATTTGATAGATCAAGTCTATTAAGATTGTGTTAATTTTTAGCTGTATTTTGAGTTGAAGTTAATGAGAGTGGTTGGGTAGCTGAATAGTAAAGGCCGTACCTTGGCCGACGGTGCTCTCGACATTGATGGAGCCTTGGTGTTTTTTGATAATGCCATAGCTAATTGAGAGACCAAGCCCTGTACCTTCACCGACAGATTTAGTGGTGAAAAATGGGTCGAATAATTTTGCTAAATGTTCTTTGTGAATGCCATGGCCATCATCTTCAATGGTGAGCGTATTAAAGCCTGCTATTTGTTGGGTAGTGATGGTGATGGTGCCTGACTCTTTGATGGCATGTGCGGCATTTATGAGTAAGTTCATGATTACTTGACCAATTTGTGAAGAGTAGCCTAAGAGCGGATTGAGAGGGCTCAAATTTTTAATGATTTTGCATTTATACTTTAGCTCATTTTGGGTGATGGTTAATGCTTGTTCGATGCAATGATTAAGGTCAAACTCTTCTTTATTATCAGTATCTGAATGCGCAAATGATTTGAGGCTGAGTACGATATTCTTGACTTTTTCAGCGCCCTCGAGTGATTGTTCAATGATTTTTTCACTATCGTCGATGACATAGTTGATATCTTCTTGCTCGAGTGTATTTTTTAATTGTTGTAGTTGGTCATTTTTTATCTGGATGTCATTTGAGGTCAGCGTTTTGCTACAGGCTTCAGCTTGCTGAGTGATTGCTTTAATCGAGTCTAGGTACTCGCCCATTATTTCAATATTGTTCATAATGTAACCGATGGGGTTATTAATTTCGTGAGCAACGCCGGCTGCCAGTTGACCGATAGAGGCGAGCTTTTCTGATTGAATTAACTGTTCTTGGTTTTCTTTGAGTTTTTGAGTGCGCTCCATGACTTTTTGGTCGAGTGCTTCATTAAGTACAGTCAGCTTGCTATTGAGCTCATTGAGCTGCTCGGTGCGTTCTTCAACTAAGTTTTTAACACGGACTTCGCGGTTAACCAAAAGCCACAGGTAGGCAGCTAGTATCAGTGAAATAATGACACCAGCGAGCAGTATAATCATAGGAAGGTGGTTTTTATGTTCTTTGATAAAATCATGCGAAGGATAGATAGTAATTGGCCATTTTTTATCTGCCACAGTGAAGGTAGATTGATAGCTTAAATGACTGTTTATTTTCTGTTTGCCATTATTTTGAAAAATGGGAGATAGCGTGTTGTTATTGATTCTTTCTGTAACAAAGATAATGAGGTTGTTTTTAGCTGCAAAGTTAAGTGCGTGGCCGAGTATATCATTAATTCTGTACACTCCTAATACAAAGCCTTTGAGCTTTTTAGGGGAAATATCTTGAGGAGAGGATGAATGATATACCGGATTAAACAGTAGAAAGCCGTAATTGTTACCTTTTTCTTCTTGGATGAGTGTAATTTTGTGGGTGGCGACATTTCTTTCTGTTAGTGCCGCTTTTTCTAAACTTTTATTGCGTACTGGGCTGGAGGATATGTCAAAGCCAATGGCTTTCTCATTGCCCTTGACTGGGTTGACATAATAAACAGGAAAGTAGTTGGTTTTTACTTTTGCTGTCAGCATTTTTCCTTGTGCTGTTTTTTCCTTAATGTTGAAATTTTTAAAAAATTGATTAGCTTTTTTGACATAATCATGGCGTTTGCTATGGGGGATGTTTGGAATCCACTCTAAGGCTTGAATGGCTAAATCACGTTCTAATAAGCTATTGGTAAATGTAGTAAATTCATTAAAGTTAATAAAGTCTGAAGATTCATAGAAAGATTTTAATATGTTCAGTGCTGCAATGTTTTTATTAATATTATTTTGAATGGCTTGCTGAGTGTCAGCCGCAAGTTCTTCAAAGTGGCTAGATGCTTCTAAATTATGGGATTTGTTAAGGCTATAAAATAAAAATAAGCTGATGGTGGTGCCGATGATGAGGGTTAAAAAAGAAGGCAATTTATTTAAGTAGATATTATTTTTCATTCGGTTAATTTCTATTGTTATGGATTATGGCTAAGTGCAGTGAGGAGGCTGCCATAAATAAATCCATCGTGTTTTTCCTGATCTTCAGCCTTTTTAAGTATAGCAAGGGTCATCATAAAGTGATCTTGAGTTGAGTTAGCGAGAGTGACTTTGCCTTGCCAATGGCCATGGTTATTAACATGGCTGAGGATTTCTTCAAACTGTTCTTGATTGTAATTAATCACCGAGGTCAGTGGTGCTGATAAAATATGTTCTGGTTTTTGACCTAATAACGCACAAAAATAAAGATTGATTGATTTTATGGTGCCATTTTTGCTGAAAGAGAGTGCGGCAGTGCGTGTATAGTGATGATCTGATTGATTTTTTTGAGTGTGTTGGTTTTTGTGCATGATATTGATTAAATGGCGTAGATGTTCTCGTAATTCATTGGCGCGCCAGGGTTTTTCTAGGAACTGATGAATATGATTATTGAGAACGCCATTGATAATTTCTTTCGTATCTGCATAACCGCTTAAGATAATACGTAGGGTCTGTGGGTATTGTGCTTGAGCTTTGGCTAAAAACTCGCTGCCTAGCATGCTGGGCATGCGTTGGTCGGATAAAATAATATCAATATGCTCTTGTTCTAAAATATCAAGCCCTTCTTTAGCACTATAGGCATAATGCAAGGTATATTTTTCACGCCGAAATAAACGCTTGAGCGCATCGATAATGTGAGGTTCATCATCGACAAGAAGTAACGATGGCATTATTTTCCTTACTATATTCTTGATTGTTGCGTGCTTAAAATTACGCATACTACATTTAATAAAGTGTTTTCTATAGCTAAACAGTAGTCAAACTCTGCAAAGATAATATTGATTGTTTGCAAGAGTGTGGGTGTGAGAGTGCGGTGAGATTGTATGTGATAACTGCATGTTGCAGATAAAGCAACGTTATATTTGTACCTGAGTAAATTTTACTTTTTCTTGAATTCGCCCTCCGTCATCTGAAGTGCAACACTACTCTATACTAAGCCGCCATCAAATACTCTAAAAAAACATGATTAGGTGAGCGATAATTCAAACGCTGCGAGCCAAGG
>LVCQ01000106.1 GCA_001644975.1 Piscirickettsiaceae bacterium NZ-RLO1 | reverse complement strand
GGGCTAATTTAACCGGGGCTAACTTAACCGGGACTAATTTAACCGGAGTGAATTTATCCGGGATGGATTTATCCGAGATGGATTTAACCTGGGCTAATTTAACCGGGGCAGATTTAGCCGGCGCACGTTTAACCAATGCAGATTTACAGGGTGCGGATGTAGATGGTGCAAATTTAATAGGGGCGGATTTAACCGGTTTACATTTAACCAGATCACTAGTAGCAAGACTCAGAGAACAAGAGGACGAAAATAAAGAAGATGTTAAAAATTATGCAAGAGCTTTAAGTTTATTTGTAGAGCCACCGCTTAAAGAAAAGGGAGTAGATTACATAGTGTCTGACTTACTATGCAAAGATGGCGGTCGTCAATTGAAAGAATTTGAAAAAGCTCAATCGCTGCGAGCCAAGGAGTGCAAAGCACGGGGTGAGTAGGCCGAGGTAGGTGAGGATTTTTAGCAGAGCGGAGTTGCGGAAGAGCGTAAGGTCTGTAGCAAGCGTAACGAGTGTCTAAAAATCTTTACGAGCCGTAGCGCCATTTGAGAGCAGGGTATGTAGTGGCCGATTCAAGGCACGTAATGCCCTGTGACGAGGGCAGCCGAGGGTTTATAGTCGTCGCGTTTTGCTCGGCGATTTTGCATCATTGGATGTGCAAAATACCTACCGAGGTAGCGACGCTTACGGCTGGGTTGTTAAATATGCGCCTCAATTAGAAGAGCACTTCAACAAGCATTATAAGCGCCAACTTAGCACCCGTTGGCGTCTGGATGAAACCTGCATTAAGATCAAAGACCGGTGGTACTATTTAAAACACTCATGCTGATGCCTTCGCTGATTTTTCAATGGGGATTTATAGTGGATTCATGTTTTGCTAAGAAAAAACCAATACTTTACTATATCAACGAGCAAGTGGTGCGAATTTATTTCTGATTCGAGTGGTCTTCTGTGTGATTATTAGAGAGACGAAAGGCTGAAATGGTTTTCATTAATTCAGTGGCGCGCTGTTTTAAGCTGGTTGCTGAGTGAGATGCTTGATTCGTATCATCTTTGAGAATTTCAATATCCTCTAAACTGTCATACATATAGCTAGAGACTGAGACAGTCTCTTCATTCTGAATGGCAATGGCTGTGGCGATTTGTTGAGTTACGGCATTAACTTCAGCTGCACTTTGAATGATAAGCTTGAGAATCTCACCGGCTTCTGAGACTTCTTCAACACCGAGCAATACCTGATTGACGCCCTGGTGCATGGCATTGACGGTGTGGTGAACTTCAAGATTAATTGCATCAATTGCGGGAGCAACTTCACGTGTTGCATCGGCAGTACGAATGGCCAATTTTCTTACTTCATCGGCAACAACGGCAAAGCCGCGGCCCTTCTCTCCGGCACGAGCAGCTTCAACAGCTGCGTTTAATGCCAGCAAATCAGTTTGTTTGGCGATAATCTCAATGGTGTCGACAATGCTATTGATGGCTTCACCCAGCTCGACTAAGCGCGATAGACTCGCTGCAGACGTATGTACGGACTGACTGATCTCCTCCATGTTTTCGATGTTGCGTCGAACGATTCTGCCTCCATGATCAGCAGCATCTGCTGAGTCAGTAGCTTTTTGTGCTGCATGGTAGACCAAGCGTTCAATTTCAGTGTTAGACTGTTCTATATCAATCATTGAATAGCCGACAGAGCGCAGTGAAGACCTTTGATTGTTCATATGCAAATCAATGCCTCGGTTTGCTTTCGCGATATGCTGGGCTTCTTTTGTGATATTGTTCGCATCATCGGCGACACGTTTAATCATCTGACTGACTTTATAAGCAAAGCGGTTAAAACCATTGCCTAAAAATGCAATTTCGTTACTGAATTTTGCAACATCAACACGTTGGCTTAAATCTTCTTCTCCTTCAGCAATGGTATTAATTGCCGTTGAAATTTCTTGTAATGGTTTGATGATAATTTTTGAAATCAAAATGTAAGTTGCAGCAATAATTAACAGGTTGAGAATAAAGGTTTGTAAGCCTTGCTTATAAATAATTTTTGTTAAAGTCTCATTAATACTCGATGAGTCAATAAAATAAGTGAGTTTACCAACGGTTTCATTGCGGTATTTGATGGGAAGAGTAATGCTGTCATCATAATTGCTATTAACTATTGGTTTTGAGGTGTGAATGATTTTGTTATTGCTATCTTTATAAGCGGTGATGGTTTTATTACCTGGTTGCAATTTGATTTGTAAAGCCTGAATTTCACGAGATTTTAAGTTGGATTTTAAAATAGCTTGCACCTGTGTATGGCTTAGGTTCCATAAGGGCTCAGCAAGACTTGAGGCGATGCGCTTGCTAGAGATGAGAGCGTCTTGCTTTAATTGCTGTTGTAGAGAGTTTTTGTCACCTAGGTATTCAATGATGCCAGTAATTGTTAGGGTCATCGTAATGGTCACTGCAAGCAGAGTATAGATTTTAAATTGTAGGCTGTTTGCTAGTGTCTTGATCCTCATCTGTTTGCTCTAGACCTTTATATGCTATAGCCTTGCTGTTAAAGATTTAGTGACTTCCTGTCTACTCACCCCTAACTCCTAGTGTAGTTAAAGTTAGAGAGAGTCAGCAGAGGAAAAAAGAAATTAGATGAATTTTTAATTTGAGACACAGGCATTACCACGAAAGTGAGTATCAATAATGATGCCTTTTTTGTTAACTTGAAAGGAGGTTGTGCAGTTGGACTCTATGGTGCCGCCGCCTGTTTGATAGCCTCCTGAGGTTGTAATATAGGTTTTGCCATCACGGTCTGATACGGTGGTGCTGCCCGGAACATAATAGTTGGGTAGGCGGTTCTTGTTATGAACACGGTAACTGTAATACAGGTTACCGTTTGGCATTTTGAATGTCGTATCAGGTGGGCCCCAGGCTTGGATTAAGTCATTAACATCATGGCCTTTCCAGCGTTCGACGTGAGTACGATACTTTGCTGTGGTTGCACAGCCGCTTAAGAGTATCAATGTGAAGAGTACAACAAAAATCTTCATAATCTGTCTCATCTACTTAAATTTACTATTTTCTTAACCTTAAGTTTTATAGTTTGATAAGCTATTGCTTTCTTATGACAACTAAAACTATAGCAATTAAGAAACAGAGTAAAGTAAACCGTTTAGATAGTAGGTATACATTCAGTCATACTGTTGAGTGTAGTTGTTTTATGCCGTTTCTATTTTAGAACAGGTGACTGTCTGTGTTTGGTTTTTTGCGTTGCTCTATCACTGCATAGGCCGAATGATTATGAATGGACTCGAAGTTTTCTGATTCTACTTTATATGCGCTGATACGCTGATCATGATTGAGTTGCTCTGCAACATCACGTACCAGGTCTTCAACAAACTTTGGGTTTTCATAGGCAGTTTCTGTGACATATTTTTCGTCAGCACGCTTAATTAAGCCATAGAGCTCGCTTGAGGCTTGGGCTTCGGCAAGTTCTATAAGATCATCAACCCAGACCAGGTCACAGGTTTCAATTTCAATGGTAATATGTGAACGCTGATTATGTGCACCATACTTTGAAATTGCTTTAGAGCAAGGGCATAAACTGGTGACAGGAATGACCACTCTTAGGTTGGTTTGTGCACTATTGCCATCTGCTTTGCCTAAAAAGGTCACTTCATAATCTAAATAGCTTTGCTGTTGAGAGATAGGCGCTGTTTTCTTGCGAAAATAGGTAAATTGCATCTCGATCAAGCCCTTTTGAGCTTGCAGTCGCTCAGTCATTGCTAATGTTAACTGATTAAAGTTTTGTACAGAGTAAGCTGTTTGTTCATGCTCGTGTAATAAAGCAATAAAGCGTGACATGTGAGTGCCTTTGACATGCGCGGGCAGATCGACGTACATTTTAAAGGTACCCACAGTACCAAGCACAGCATGTGAACGATCTGATATTTGAATAGGGTGGCGCACTTGGCGAATGCCGACGTGGTTAATTGGAATATTGCGAGGATCTTCTAAATTTTGGATATCCGCAATACTGGATGTAGGCATATTATTCCTCATGTCGTCTTCAATAATCGAGCTTTAGATCTACTTTGCTAAAATTTATAAAGTAGACAATGTAGTGCAATTCTTATTAATAATCAAGCACAGACTTACTAAATTGGAGCCATTTAAATGTGTAATATCCTGATTAATAATGCATTTATTTGATTTTCTAGGTTTGTTTTAGCAGATTGATAATCATTTCCTCTAAAATCAACCACTAATATTGCTAATGGTTACGTTTAATAATCAGGTCGGCGATTTCAATCAATGCATCGGTGTTATTCCCGTGATTGATTGAGGACAATGCTTCTAGGGCTTCTTGATATAGCTCTTCCAGCTTGGTTTTTGCTTGTTTTAGGCCAAGTAAACGCGGGTAGGTGGATTTGTTATTTTTCAAATCACTTTTTGCGGGTTTACCGAGGAGTGCCGTTGAGCTTTCAAGATCGAGAATATCGTCTTGTACTTGAAAGGCGAGGCCTATTTTTGCGGCGTACTGGTCTAAGTTTTCTAGCTGTTGTGGCGTAATATGTTTAGCGCTTAGTGCTGCGATACGTACGCTTGCTTGTATGAGTGCGGCTGTTTTTAAACGGTGTAGGCGCTCTAACTCGAGTAAAGAGAGCTGGCTGTTATTTTCTGCTTGTAGGTCCAGTGACTGCCCTGCGGCAATGCCGAGTCCACCGCTGGCTTGGCAGAGGGTCTGGATGCGCTGGATGCGTTGATCACTTGAAATGTCTGAGGTGATTGTATTGCTGCTGTGGTCTTGGCAAAGCTGCTCTATTGCCAGCATTTGTAAGGCATTCCCTGCCAGGATAGCTGTTGCCTCATCAAAGGCTTTGTGGCAGGTGGGTAGTCCACGGCGTAGGTCATCATTGTCCATGGCAGGTAAATCGTCATGAATCAGCGAGTAGACATGGATCATCTCTACAGCGATAGCGCAAGGATGTAGTTGGTCGATCGGTATATTTAATGCTTGGCCTGTTCCATAAACAAGTAGGGGGCGAATTCGTTTGCCGCCTTCAAGGCTGTAGTGCATGGCCTTGTTAAGCAGGTCATCTTGAATAGGGTATTGTTTAATACATTGAGACAATTGTGTATTAAATTGTTGTCGCCAAGAGTGTAATTTAGAATTCATGTTTATCAGGTGGCCATTATTAACTGGCTATATCTAGCTAGTTTATTATTTGTAAAATTTGTGAAGTATTGTAGCGTGATTTTCAAAGAGAATGAAGCTGGAGAACGAAATGAACTACAATTAAGGGTTAAAAGGGGAAAGCGATCATTAGAGGTATAGCGCTTGGATTTAGCGACCCTGCTCGGCATGTTAGGTGCTATTGGCATCATCATGATGGCAATGATACTGGGAGGGGACATTGGTATTTTTATCAATGTCCCATCGCTGTTGATTGTGCTGGGAGGCAGTATTTTTGTTGTTATGATGTTTTATGGCATGGGCCAATTTTTTAGTGCGGTAAAAGTGGCGATGAAAGCTTTTTTTACTAAGTTGCCTAAAGTGGGTGATTTGATTGAAAAGTCAGTTGAGCTGGCAGATGCAGCGCGTAAAGGCGGATTGCTTTCTCTAGAGGGAGCAGAGATTCCAGATCCGTTTATGCAAAAAGGTATCCAGATGCTGGTTGATGGCCAAGAGGCGGATGTTGTACGCGCGACGATGAAAAAGGATATGGGCTTAACCTTAGAGCGTCATAAAACTGCACAAAGTATTTTTAAAACCATGGAGGTTATTGCCCCTGCGATGGGAATGATCGGAACTTTGATTGGCCTTGTGCAGATGTTATCGAATATGGACGACCCTAAGTCTATCGGCCCGGCAATGGCAGTTGCATTATTAACGACCTTGTATGGGGCGATGATTGCTAATATGTTCTGTGCACCGATTGGTGGCAAGTTAAAGTTACGCAGTGACGAAGAGTACCTGGCCAAAGGCTTAGTGATTGATGCGGTATTAGGGATTCAAGCGGGGCAAAACCCACGTGTTTTAAGTGATGTATTGATGAATTATCTGCCAGCAGCGAAGCGACCGGTTGAAGAAGAGGGCTAAGGCATGAGCAGTACTGATGACGACGAGCCTGAAGAAGAGTGCCCCGAGGGCCTGCCACCTTGGCTGGCAACTTTTGCCGATTTAATGTCGCTGTTGATGTGCTTTTTTGTGCTATTACTCTCGTTTTCAGAAATGGATGTACAAAAGTATAAGCGGGTGGCAGGCAGCATGAAATTTGCTTTTGGCGTGCAGCGGCAAATTCGCGTGGAAGATATTCCAAAAGGCACCAGTGTCATTAAGCAAGAGTTTAGCCCGGGTAAACCGGTACCAACACCGGTGAAGACCATCCAGCAAGTGGCTAAAGAAAAGCGCCCTGAGCTTAATCCGACGGATCAAGTTCAGGATAAAACAGCGCAAAAAAAAGCCAAAGAATTTGAGACAGTCGCCAAGCGGCAGCTTGCAGCTGAAGTTCAGGAGGATAAAATTTCTGTCAAGCTTGAAGATAAAAAAGTAATTATTCGCTTAAAAGAAGGTGAGAGCTTCCAGTCAGGCTCTGAATGGGTCAGGCCAACGTTTTTACCGGTGATTGCCAAAATTGCGAATGTGTTAAAAAAGACCAAAGGCAATATTATTGTTGCAGGACATACAGATAATTTACGCATTTCAAATGCACGTTTTCGTTCTAATTGGGATTTATCTGCTGCACGAGCGGTGTCTGTTGCTTTAGCCTTGTTTCGTGATAAAGGTTTAGAGAAAAAGCGCTTTATGGTGGTTGGCTATGCAGATACCCAGCCTTTGGAAGACAATAAAACTCCAGAAAATCGCTCAAAAAATCGCCGTGTTGAGATTACTGTTGTGTTTGGTAAAGATGAAGAAGGCGGAGAATTTTCAATTGATGATGAAGAAATAGGCTTACCGGATGACTTTTAGCCTGTTTTAAGTATTTTTAGGTTTAAGGATGAAAAAAAGATTCAAGGACAAGGAGGGCAACCCATGGCGGAAGATGATCCCCGGCGACGTTATTTTCGTCTTGATGATCAAGTGATTTTAGAGTGGCAAGCTGTATCTGCAGAAGAGCTTGTTGCTGGTATTGAACAGCTGAGTCAGGAAAAGGACTATGGACAAGGGGGAGAGCTCTATCGTATTGAGCAAAAGTTACAGGCTGCTATTTCTCATTTAAAAAGTCATGCACCCGATATTGCGGTATGTCTTGATTTAATGAATGAGCGTATTGACTTGTTTATGCATAAATTCCAGGCATATTATAAACTGTATGGTGATAATCGGCGGCAGCAGGAGCCTGAAAAGGTTAGCTTAAGTGCGACAGGGATTGCATTTGATACCTTTAATCCGCCTGCAACACGTCAGTTAGAGATTAACTTTTTCTTATTGCCCCGTTATGTCTATATACGTACATTTGGGACGGTTGTTTCATGTGAGAAGGTGAGTGATGGTCACTATCATGTTGCTGTCAACTTCGACGTTATTTTGGATGAAGATCAAGAAACCCTGATCCAGCATTTGTTACAAAAACAAACAAAAGTGATTCAAGCACAAAAAGCTGAGCTGGATAAACTGAGTTAGAGTGAAATTGATATTAAATAGATTTTTAGAACTAAAAATAAAGGTTTTATCTAGGCCCCGTTGACATTTCACCTTAGCCATAAGATGGTGCTTGCAATTTTCAAAAAGGATAAATATCTGCAAGCTCTTTTTTCAAAACGTGAAAAAACCCTTCTAAATTGCTTTAACTTGCCAATGCAACACTCTACCAAGTGCCTTTCTTTGTAAACATGCTGATCATGGTAAAATTTATTAGCCCTATTTGATTTAGAAGGAATAACACATTTAGAGCCCTTATTAGTAATCAGCTCTCTTATTTTTATGTCATCATAAGCTTTATCAGCAATAATTTGATCAAACCTTATTGAAGTGAGTAATCCCAATGCCTGAGGAGCATCATGTGCTTGCCCTCGTGTCAGTACAAAATCTACAGGATAACCCAATCCCTCAGTTAAAACATGGACTTTTGTACTGAAGCCTCCACAACTACGATCTAAAGCTTGGTTAATCCCTTTACCTTTTTTTATATCCTGCAGAACAAGCATGAGCTCGAACCACTGTTGAATCAATCATGCCTGAATCTAGTTCAGGTGTTTGCACAGATATAAAAAGAGCATCCCAAACGCCTCTGCTACTCCAACGGCTAAACCGTTTATAAACACTATTCCAATATCCATAATGTTCCGGTAGGTAACGCCATTGAGAGCCCGTACGGAGAATCCATATAACGGCTTCGATAAATAAACGACACTTTCTTTCTGAGCCACAGTAAATGCCTGGGAAGTCTTTTAAGAATAAATAAATTTCGTCCCACTGCTTTTGTTCTAATAATTTTGGCATCATTGCTTCCAAGCAAAATACTACTTATTCTTATGAGTTATATGGAAATGTCAACGGAGCCTAGTTTAATTTGCTTGATTTAATTTATTTGCCCATGCGTATTGTTTGTAATTTAAGATATAGATAAATCCTAAATGTATGG
>LVCQ01000105.1 GCA_001644975.1 Piscirickettsiaceae bacterium NZ-RLO1 | reverse complement strand
GTTTTTTTATTAGATCAAGTAGGTAGGGAAACGTTTTATCATTTATAGCCGTTTAAGATAGGCTTGCCAGCCAGCTTGGCGGTAGCTTTGGGCCGTTTTTAATGGTTGACTATCGTTGTAAATACCACGGCCGACGATGATAATATCATTGCCTAAGTGATTGATGACATGCTCAGGAGTTAGATAGCACTGACCTAGAGCATCTTGGCTTTCTTGTAATTGTACACCGGGTGTCATATGTATCATACCTGGGTCATCACTGAGTTTCTCACGGGAAATGAAGCCCATAACAAAATTATTATGAGTTTTGGCTATGTTGACTGTCGCTTGGGTATAATCAGAGTGTAGTAAATTACCGGCAGAACTCATTTGCGCTAGTAACAATAGGCCGGTTTCTTCAAGGTTAATGTCTTTTTTAAGACCATCGATAATACCCGGGCCTGGTAACATATGTGCGTTGATTATATTTGCCCAAGAGGAAATTTTATAAATCCCTGAGGTAAATTGCTTGTGAACAGTATTGCCAATATCAGCAAATTTACGGTCTTCAAAAATTAAAAACTGATGTTGATTTGCAAGCTCTTTCAGGGTCTTTGTTAGTTCGGGAGTGAAGTCTTCAATAATATCAATATGCGTTTTTAATAGGCAAATTTCTGGGCCAATAGTATTTGCTAACTCGATTAGTTTAGCCGCAGATGTCACATCGGCAGAGAGCGATAGGTTCGTTTGTTTCTCGGCCATTAATGTAAGTAGCTTTTTAGCGACTTTATTTTCTGTGTGTTTGGCGCGTTCTAAATAATTCATGCATTTTCACCTTTAGTTAGGTCAGCAAGTGTAAGTAAACTATGCAATTGATAACCTTGTTCCTGTAATTTTTCGCTACCGCCTTGTTTGCGGTCAACGATGGTGAAAACATGCTCGATATGTAAGCCATGTTCTTTTAAGCAGTTTGCTGTTGTTAAAATACTGCCGCCGGAGGTGACAACATCCTCAATAATGACACAGCTCTGACCTGCTGAGAAAACACCTTCGATTTTCTTTTTAGTACCGTGTGTTTTCGTTTCTTTACGGTACATGACCATGGGAATATCCGTATCAAGTGATAGGGCGCTTGCTAATGGTAGCGCTGCATAAGGTACACCGCAAATAAGGTCAGGATTGATTTCTTTGACCATTTGGGCAAAGGCGGTACTGATTAATTTTAGTGTTTTAGGGAAGGAAATAATACGGCGCAGGTCTGCATAGAGATTGGATTTTTCGCCACTTTTTAAAGTAAATTCACCGTATTGGACCGCGTCTATATTTTTTAGCTCAGTAATCAGTTGTGGCTTATTTATCATATCATTCTCTCCTTTTTGAATTAATTTAACTTATCGATTATTAAATGTAGGAATATTATCAGCTAAAGTGAGGGCTAGTAAGGCTTGGCGAGTATACAGGCCATTTTCAGCTTGGTTAAAGTAGTATGCATGCGGAGTATAGTCAACAGTAGGGTTAATTTCATTGCCTCGAGGTAATGGATGGAGGATTTGTAGTTGCTGTTTCACATTTTTTAGTTTGTCGACGGTTAAGCATAGATTGTGACTGTAATCATCTGGTGTGTTATCAAAACGTTCTTTTTGTAAGCGGGTCATATAAATAACATCCAGTTGATCTAAGTAATCTGATAAAATATGAGATTTTGTATAATTAATATTGTTTTTATCAAGTTTTTGTATTAGATGCTCGGGGATTTGTAAGCTGTCATCACTAATAAAGTAAAGGCAGGCAGGTTGGTAATGTATGAGCGCTTCGACCAGTGAGTGTACTGTGCGGCCATGCTTTAAATCACCACTGAAACCAATATGTAAGTCATCTAGTGTATTGTGCTTTTCCATGATCGTGACCAAATCAAGCAATGCTTGAGTTGGATGCTGATTGCTACCATCACCGGCATTTAAAATGGGAATATGACTGATATTTGCAGTACGCTCTGCTGCACCTTCTTGAGGGTGGCGTAAGATAATTGCATCGGCATATAATGCAATGATTCGCATGCTATCTTCCAGTGTTTCGCCCTTGCTGGTTGAGGTGTTACTCGCATCGGCAAAACCAATGATTTTAGCACCAAGCTTTAGGGCGGCTGCTTCAAAGGAAAGACGTGTGCGCGTAGATGCTTCATAAAAGCAAGATGCAATAATTTTATTTTCTAACAGCTGGCTTAAATTATTATGTGTTTTATTTTTTTTAAAGTTTAGGGCTGTTGTTATAATAAGGTCAACTTTAGTACGATCTAAGTTTTGAATGCTTAAAAGGTGTTGTTGGTAAAGTGATGATGTCATTGTGTAAATGCACTCTATAATTTAAAACGTGTAAAATAAATATAAAACTAAAAAGAGAGGTTAAGCCCTCTCTTTTATTCTCTCTAATTATTCATAAACTCTTGCCAGGATTTTGCATAAACTTCTTTATCATGAAGCTCTGCTAAGCACTGCAAAATCAGCTGTGCTCCCTGTAAATTAGTGACTAAAGGTATATTATGGTCAATGGCTAAGCGGCGTAAGCGAAAACCGTCGGTGACTTGACTGGACGTGCTGCTGCGTGTGCCTTGAGGTAGGTTAATAATCAAGCTTATTTTGCGCTCTTTGATAAGTGTAGTTGCATTTGGCTCACCACCCTCACTGACTTTATTGACACAGTGTGATGGAATATTATTTTGCAAAAGAAACTCATGGGTACCTGCTGTGGTATAAAGTTCCCAGCCTAGCTTATGCAGCTCAGTAATTTCTTCAAGTAAACGTGGTTTGCGACTACCGCCAATACTTAAGAAAATTTTCTTTTCAGGAACTGACATTTCTGTCGCTTGCCAAGATTGGAAAAATGCATCGTTTAAGTCTTCACCAAGGCAGGCAACTTCACCTGTTGACGCCATCTCGACATGAGGAACTGGATTAGCACCTTTTAAGCGGCTATAGGAAAATTGTGGGCTTTTGACGCCGACATAATCAAGATCTAAGGTGTTAAAGGGGCCACTTTCACGAATTCCCATAATCGCTTTGGTGGCGATCTCGATAAAGTTATGGTTAGTCACTTTAGAGACAAAAGGGAATGAACGTGAGGCACGTAAGTTACACTCAATGACTTGGATTTGATTATTCTTAGCGATGAACTGGATGTTAAAAGGCCCGGTAATGTTCAGTGCTTTAACAATTTTTCGGGTAATCTTTTTGGTACGGCGGATGGTTTCTAAATAGAGTTTTTGCGGGGGGAGTACTATAGTTGCATCGCCTGAGTGCACACCGGCATTTTCAATATGTTCAGAAATCGCTTCGATAATAATCTCGCCATTCATCGCGACACCATCCATCTCTAGTTCTTTACCTTCTTGAATAAACTGGGAAAGAACCACTGGATGATCAGGCGAAACGGTGGATGCTTCTTTGAGGTATTTCTCCATTTCATCTTCAGAAAATACGACATTCATTGCTGCACCGGATAGTACAAACGATGGGCGAATGAGTACGGGGTAGCCGACATCTTCAGCAAAGGCTTTTGCACCGCCAAGGCTAGTTGCTGCATGCCAAGCGGGCTGATCAATAGCTAACTCGTTTAATAAAGAGGAGAATAACTCGCGGTTTTCTGCCTGATTAATTGATTGTGCGGGTGTGCCTAATAGTGGATAGCCTGCTTTGTCTAAAGGATTAACCAGGTTATTTGCTACTTGTCCTCCCATAGCGACAATGATACCGCGGTGATTTTCAAAATCAGCAATATCTTGCACGCGCTCAAAGGTCAGTTGTTCAAAGTACAGACGATCTGACTCGTCATAGTCAGTTGAGACGGTTTCTGGATTTGAGTTAATAATAATTGGGCGTTCGTCAAGTTGTTTTAAGGTTCTGGCCGTTGTGACACCGCACCAGTCAAACTCTACTGAGGAGCCAATGCTATATGGGCCTGAGCCTAAGATCAGAGTTGCGGGGGTTTGTGATGGGCGAATGTCATGGCGATCACCATGGTAGGTTAAATATAGGTAATTCGTTTTAGCATTAAATTCACCTGCCAGAGTATCGATTTGTTTAACGACTGGGGTGATATTTAAGCTGATTCTCTGTTGTCTGATGGTTGTTTCGTCGTGATTGGTCAAGTTTGCAATGGCTTTATCTGAAAAGCCTTGACGTTTAGCTTTAAGTAATAGTTCAGACGTGAGTTGTTGGTTCTTTATCGTAAGCTCTGTTTGTGCCATGGCATGTAAATGCTGTAAAAACCAAGGATCGATATTCGATAATGTATTGGCTTTTTCTACTGTACCACCTTGCAATAAATAGCGATACAAGGCGAATATGCGACGATCTGTAGCATGTTCAATTTCGCTTTCTAACTGATCAATGGGGTGTGGGTAATCACTTAAGCAAGAAGCGCCAATATTGAGCATGCCGATGGCTTTTTGTAAGGCTTCCGGAAAAGAGCGGCCAATCGCCATAACTTCGCCGACGCTTTTCATTTCAGTACCAATGCGGCGCTCAGCTTTTTTCAGCTTATGGGTATCCCAGCGTGGGATTTTTACAACGATATAATCCAGTGCTGGCTCAAAAAATGCGCAGGTTTTTTTAGTAATGCTATTTTTAAGCTCATAGAGTTTGTAGCCTAATGCCAGCTTGGTCGCGATAAAAGCCAGCGGATAGCCTGTGGCTTTTGATGCAAGGGCGCTAGAGCGTGACAGGCGTGGATTGATCTCAATAACGCGATATTCACCAGTTTCTAGGTTAAATGCATATTGAATATTACATTCACCGATGATATTAAAGTGATGAGCAACTTTAATGGCAATTTCACGTAAGAAATGATACTCCTGGTTGTTGAGTGACTGTGATGGAGAAACAACGATACTTTCACCGGTGTGGATACCCATGGGGTCGAAGTTTTCCATATTACAAATAGTTAAAGCATTTGCAGCAGAATCACGTACAATCTCGTATTCAAATTCGCTCCAGCCAATTAAATTTTCTTCGATTAAAATTTGATGAGCGACACTAAACACCTCACTGACGCGCTTTTCTAGCTCTTCTTTACTATGGACGACGCCTGAGCCGAGTCCGCCTAAAGAAAAACCTGCCCGCATCATGATTGGGTAGCCAATCGACTCAGCAGCATTTAAAGCATCTTCGGCATTGGTTACGGCAATGCTTCTTGCGGTTTTAACACCGATTTCGTTAAGCTTATTTTTAAATAGATCACGATCTTCAGCATTGCGAATAGTGTCTACAGATGAGCCAAGCACTGTGACATTATGCTCAGTGAGCACACCGCTCTCCTCAAGGCGGAGTCCGAGGTTTAGTGCTGTTTGTCCACCAAAGCCAAGTAAAATTGCATCTGGTTTTTCTTTTTCAATAATTTTAGTAACCGTTGCTTCATTTAATGGCTGCAAGTAAACACGATCAGCCATATGCTGATCAGTTTGCACTGTAGCAATATTTGGATTGACTAGAATAACTTCAATATTTTCTTCTTTAAGTGCTTTGATCGCTTGAGAGCCAGAGTAATCAAATTCACCAGCTTGGCTGATACGCAGGCCGCCAGAGCCTAATAAAAGTACTTTTTTTACAGATTGCATGCTTTAGTTACCTTCACGAATGAGCTGATAGAATTTGTTGAAAAGCCAGTGGGTATCGACGGGGCCAGGAGCAGCTTCAGGGTGGAACTGTACGGAGAAAAACGGCTTAGTTTTATGTTCGATCCCTTGGACAGTATTATCATTTAAATTTCTAAAAGAAACTCGCCAACCTTCTGGCAGTGAGTCTTCATTGATTGCATAGCCGTGATTTTGTGAGGTTAAAAAGCAACGATCAGTACCTTCTTGTAAGCAGGGTTGGTTTTGTGAGCGATGACCAAAACGCAGCTTATATGTCGTCGCATTAATGGCTAGCCCCATAAGCTGTGAGCCCAGGCAAATACCGAAGATCGGTTTTTCTTGATCCATGGCTTTGCGTAGAATATTCGTTGTTTCATAACAGCGCGCAGGGTTACCTGGGCCATTAGAAATAAAAACACCATCGAAATGCTCATTAGTGTAATCATAGTTGTAAGGAACACGCTTAATACGAACCGGTAGGCTTCTAAGTTCCCGAATGATGTTTTCTTTCATGCCACAGTCGACAGCGATGATTAACTTATCACCAGAGCCGAAGATCTCTGGCTCTTTAATTGATACTTCAGCAACAAGATTGCGCGCATTATTGTCTGGAAAGGCTTTAGGAAGCTCATCTGCTGTGGTGATAGCGCCGGCAACGACGCCTTTTTCACGCAAGCATTTGGTTAGAGCGCGTGTGTCAATATTAGTAATAATAGGAACATTCTCAGCTTCACACCAGCTAAGCAGGGACTGTTCTGCATTAGAACGGGCATAGTGGGGCGAAAGTTCAGAGACGATAATACCTTTGGCATGAATTTTTGCTGACTCCCAGCTTTCACAGTTGCCGACACCGTAGTTACCCAGCAGTGGGTAGGTAAAGGTGATGAGTTGGCCATTATAGGAGGGGTCGGTCATGGTTTCAGGGTAACCTACCATGCCTGTATTGAAGACGACTTCACCAAAGGTGATTTCTTGTTGCCAGCTTGGCGAGATGCCGTGGAAAATTTCACCAGTTTCGAGGACAAGTTTAGCAGGGACCATGGTATACACCTTTAAACTTTAATTAGTAGTGCTTGTTGTATGTATGCATGCAGAAGTTGAGCTTTATATCTGAACTGACAGTGGTTGACAACTTAATAAACTCTTGTTAGCATTCATTCTTTGCTATTTGACATGCTTATCTTAAGGCATAGGGTAGGTTGTCGCCTGTCTTAACAATCTCCACGCAAATTGGAGTTAATTTACCTGCAAATGGGTGCAAAGTCAAACATGTTGGTCAAGTTGTTGTGCTTGAAAAAAAAGAAAAAATTATTGTTTTTCTGTTGGGCCTCTTACTCATCGTATCTTCAAAAAATAGTTTTTCAGATCAATTGGTTAAACTTTCTATTCCATTGCAGTCGCAAGCAAAAAATAAAGATAATAGTGAAGATAATACAGCGGCAGCATTATCTTCAACTTCAGTACTAAAGAAAGTGTCTGACTCACCAGTGACTCCATCGCTTAGTATAGACCATCATCAGACGATGGCTGCAAGCTGTAGTGTAAAAAATTATAATGTATGGGGGGAGTGTAAACTGTGGTTAAAGCCCCATCAGTACATGCGTGTTAGAAGCTACAATTTTGGTGTGCCCTATAATGTAGCAAATATTGAACTGCAGCTTTCTAGCCAAGGAACCGATGCTGTGGTCTTTACGAAGGTGGTGAATAGTGCAGAAGTTGATGCAGATCAAGTTGTGATGCTTTCAGCGGTTGGTAGGGGAGGCGGTGTTGGCCGTATTTTTACCAGTGTTTCTCCTCTGGATATGAGTCAACCGGTGACGATTTATCTTCAAAATAATGGGCCAAGCTTGGTATTTATTCGAGTGCTATAATTCGCGTGCTATAAAATTTAAAGAGGAATTTAGAATAAACACAATGATTAAATCTACAGTGGCTAAAATTTACTCTATTGTAAATATTAGTGGTGAAATTCTATTTTTAAATGATGCTTATATTGCATTTGCAAATTTTGATAGGAGTCAAGTGATTGGCAGAAAGGCGATGGACCTGCTTTCGATTACACCGAAACTTTTTGCGGTGGCTCAAGCATCGAAAGATCGACGAGATATTATTAATGGTAAAAAAGAGTTAATTCGCAGAGAGGCGATTATTGCATCTGAAAAACGATTTGCAATAGTAACTAATGATAAACTACCGCTGATAGATTCAGGTAATATCATTGGTGTGATTAATGAAACGGATACCGGAATAGAGCAGCTTGTGCAAAACCGTTGTTTTTTAAACCTGAAACCTATGCATTACCGTGGAGAAGTGTTTGGGGTATCGGATATGAAGCTGTTATGCATGTTGGCACAATTTGAAGGGATAAAACCTAGTGATATTTCTAGCGCATTGAAATTAAAGATGAATACAGTTTATATGTATCGCCATAATTTGCTTAATAAAATTAATAATGTATTCTCAGGTGAAAAATATAATATGGCCGATATTGCCAAAGATATGTTTTTTGAAGAGCAAGTGATTACAGGGCAGAAAATTTTATGTATCGCTGGGAAAAAAATAGTACCAAAAATTTAAAATAATATATTTATCTGTATGAGGTGAACTTTGTATGAGTGAAATAGATAAATTAAAAGATGTTATTGATTCAATTGTCTCAATTCAGCATGATGACCACGCTTTAATTGATGCGCAGCAAATGATTGGTGAGTGGGAAATCTCAGGTTGGATTGATGATATCTGTACAAATGAGCGTGAAAAAGGATTGGCTTTTATTGACAGTGCTCGAGAACAAGGTGTGGAGCATGAGAAAGGTTTGCTGATTGCTGTTGATGCGATTTGGGCTGGGGCACATGATGCGATTCAGGCTTTGGCAATTGATTATGCAACGGAGTATGACCTTGAGCCTTATGATGTGCATGAGCTAATTAAAAAGCTTATGCGTGCAAAAGTTGCTTGATTGACTAGAGAGGGCTGGCTGGAACAACGCGAGCAACGTCACAGTTAGGAGTGGAGATGTTAGCTCAGCGTTTTAAAAATATTGCTTACCAGTACAGGTTGGGACTAAACATTGAGTGAGTTTAGATAAATAGTAGGAATAAAAATAGTCTCTTTGTTTATTTTATGATTTTCTTGGATAGAGGTTGGTTTAAAGAAAAATCACTTTTAATATAAAAATATTGGTAATATATCGCCC
>LVCQ01000104.1 GCA_001644975.1 Piscirickettsiaceae bacterium NZ-RLO1 | reverse complement strand
AAAACCATCACTTCTGACAACGGAACAGAGTTTGCGGGTCATGAGGCCATTTCAAAGATCACTGAAGCAAACTTTTACTTTGCTAGACCTTATCGTTCTTGTGATAGAGGTCTAAATGAACACGCAAATGGTTTGATAAGGCGTTTTCTACCTAAAGGGACGGATTTTAATGAAATTAGTGACAAAGAAATAGCAAAAATAGAGCATACATTGAACACCACGTAAGCGTCGCTACCTCGGTAGGTATTTTGCACATCCAATGATGCAAAATCGCCGAGCAAAACGCGACGACTATAAACCCTCGGCTGCCCTCGTCACAGGGCATTACGTGCCTTGAATCGGCCACTACATACCCTGCTCTCAAATGGCGCTACGGCTCGTAAAGATTTTTAGACACTCGTTACGCTTGCTACAGACCTTACGCTCTTCCGCAACTCCGCTCTGCTAAAAATCCTCACCTACCTCGGCCTACTCACCCCGTGCTTTGCACTCCTTGGCTCGCAGCGGAAGAAGAGCGAGTTTGAATTATCGCTCACCTAATCATGTTTTTTTAGAGTATTTGATGGCGGCTTAGTATAGAGTAGTGTTGCACTTCAGATGACGGAGGGCGAATTAATAAAAAGGCCCATTGCGAGCCTTTTTAACAGTACGTTTAATTATATTAATCTAAACTTAACGATAAAAATCTACCATACTTTCAAGATTCATTGGTTTAATTTTATCTGCCTGACCTGCCGCACCGAATTGCTCATAACGTGCAGCACAAATTTCACTCATCGCATCCATCGCCGGCTTTAAATATTTGCGAGGATCAAATTCAGCCGGATGCTCAGCAAAGAAGCGACGGATGGCCCCCGTAGCAGCTAAACGCAAATCCGTATCAATATTCACCTTACGTACACCATTACGAATCCCTTCTTGAATTTCTTCAACCGGAACACCATAGGTTTCAGGAATTTGCCCACCAAACTCATTAATCACTGCAAGCCACTCTTGTGGAACAGAGGATGAGCCGTGCATGACTAAATGAGTATTAGGAATGCGCTCATGAATCGCCCGAATGCGATCAATCACTAAGACGTCACCTTTAGGCGGCTTAGAGAACTTATATGCGCCATGGCTGGTACCGATAGCAATCGCCAACGCATCCACTCCGGTTTTAGCAACAAAATCAGCCGCTTCATCAGGATCAGTTAGCATTTGCTCATGACTTAAGGTCCCTTCTGCACCAATGCCATCTTCTTCACCCGCTTGCCCTGTTTCCAATGATCCTAAGCAACCGAGCTCACCCTCAACAGACACACCACAAGCATGGGCCATTTCAACGGTTTTACGTGTAACGTCAACATTATAGTCATAACTTGCCGGCGTTTTGCCATCCTCTTGCAAAGAACCATCCATCATCACCGATGAAAAACCGAGCTGAATCGAGCGTAAGCACACTGCCGGTGACGTGCCATGATCTTGATGCATCACCACTGGAATATGTGCATATTCTTCTATTGCCGCTAAGACTAAATGACGCAAAAATTCAGATTTAGCATACTTACGTGCACCAGCTGAGGCTTGAATAATCACCGGACTATTCGTCCGATCGGCAGCTTCCATCACCGCGCGCATCTGCTCAAGGTTATTAACATTAAAAGCTGGCACACCGTAATTATGTTCTGCTGCATGATCCAGTAATTGACGTAATGAAACTAAAGCCATGATCTTTTCCCCTAAAATTTAAGTTTCAGTTTAAGCAATTTGTCCTACACGTAAAAATTTAATCGCATTCGTGCCACCATGAATACCTTGATGATCCCCTTTGGTCAAAATAACGATATCACCCTCTGCTAATAAGCCTCGTTTTTGCAGCTCATTCACTGCAATCTGATTCACTTCATGCTTTGGCTCAATATACGTTGGATCAAACTCCAATGCTTCAACCCCACGCACTAAAGCTAAGCGCCGACGCGTCTCACCATTACGACTCAAAGCAAAAATTGGCAACCCTGAATGAATCCGCGACATCCATAACGGTGTTGCTCCTGATTCAGTGAGGCAAATAATCGCTTTCACTCCTTTTAGGTGATTCGCCGCATACATCGTTGCCATAGCAACGGCTTCATCAATGCGTAAAAATTCACACTCAACACGATGGCGTGAGACTTGAGCCTTACGCTCACGCTCAGCACCTAAGCAAACTCGGGACATCGCTGCCACAACTTCTTCTGGATAGTCGCCAGTTGCCGTTTCTGCTGAAAGCATCACCGCATCAGTACCATCTAGTACCGCATTCGCTACATCAAACACTTCAGCACGCGTTGGCATCGCATTATAAATCATCGACTCCATCATCTGTGTTGCCGTAATCACTACACGGTCTAAAGTGCGCGCTCGTTGAATAATTTTCTTTTGCACGCCGATCAGTTCAGCATCACCAATTTCTACGCCTAAATCACCCCGTGCGACCATTACTGCATCTGAGGCACTAATAATCTCATCAAGGACAGCTTGATCACTGACCGCTTCAGCCCGTTCAATCTTGGCAACCAGCGCTGCGCCACAACGTTGCGCATCAAGTAAACGCCGAGCTTCTTGCATATCTTCTGCTGAACGCGGAAAAGATACGGCGACAAAGTCCACGCCAATTTTAGCCGCAGTAATAATATCAGCACGATCCTTATCAGTCAGTGCCGCCGCACTCATGCCACCGCCTTGGCGATTGATGCCTTTATTGTTCGAAAGCTCACCACCGACAACCACTTCGCATAATACCCGGGTTCCTGTGACATCTTTGACTTTAAGCACTAATCGGCCATCATCAAGCAATAAAATATCACTGGGGCCAACATCATTTGGTAATTCTTTATAATCAATGCCCACTTGGCTTTCATCACCCACATGGCTATCCAAAGCGGCATCCAAAATAAAATCAGCCCCTTTTTCTAAAACCACTTTTCCTGCTTTAAAGCGAGCAATACGAATTTTAGGTCCTTGTAAGTCACCCAAAATTGCAACATTTAAATCCAGCTTTTTCGCAATACTACGGACCAACTCCGCACGGTGCATATGATCTTCCGCTTCACCATGAGAAAAATTTAAACGAACAACATTAGCACCTGCCTTTAAAACACGCTCTAATACCTCAGGTGTTTCTGTCGCCGGCCCCAACGTTGTCACAATTTTTGTGCGTCTAATTTGCTTCATATGTATATCCTAAACTCCACTGCGCGCACGCGTGCTTAACATTTCAACTGCGGGCAAAGTCTTCCCTTCTAAAAACTCTAAAAAGGCACCCCCTGCGGTCGATATATATGAGATTTTTTCTTCAATCTGATATTTTTCAATGGCGGCAATCGTATCGCCACCTCCTGCCAATGAAAAGGCTGAACTTTCTGCAATAGCAACAGATAAAGCTTTCGTTCCTTCACCAAAGGCATCAAACTCAAATACACCTAAAGGCCCATTCCAGACAATGGTCTTGGCATTGGTCAATAATACCGCTAATTGCTGCTGTGCTTTTGGTCCAATATCCAAAATCATTTCATCATCAGCAACATCGGCAACATGTTTAACCAGCGCATGTGCCTGCTCACTAAATTCAGTGGCAACACGCACATCCTCAGGCAAGGCAACAAGACCTCCCTTCGCTGCCATCATACTCATAATCGCCCGTGCTTCATCAAGCAACTCAGCTTCATACAATGAGCTACCGACATTGATGCCCTGAGCAGCTAAAAACGTATTGGCAATACCACCACCAACAATCAACTGATCCACTTTTTCTGCTAATGATTTTAATACTGTCAATTTAGTTGATACTTTTGAGCCACCCACAACAGCCAGTAAGGGACGCTCAGGCGCCATCAAGGCTTTACCTAATGAGTTTAATTCACGCATCAACAACGGCCCCGCACAGGCTTCTTTGGCATACCCTCCCACGCCCACTGTTGACGCTTGCGCACGATGCGATGTCGCAAAAGCATCCATCACAAAGACATCACATAAATCAGCCATTTTTTGGGCTAATTTCGGGTCATTTTTCTTCTCACCAAGATTAAAACGGACATTCTCACATAACACAATTTCACCAGACTCAATCGTTATGCCATCAAGCCACTCTTTTTCAAAGCGTACGGTTTGCCCAAGCAGCTCTGTCAAGCGCTCAGCAACAGGGGCCAATGAAAACGCTGCATCATATTCACCTTCTGTTGGCCGCCCTAGATGTGACATGACAATGACTGCCGCCCCTTTTGCTAAGGCTTGTTGAATCGTCGGCAACGCCGCCAGTAAACGTGCATCACTAGTCACCTGACCATTTTTTAGCGGCACATTTAAATCTTCACGAATCAGTACACGCTTGCCATCTAAATTTAATTGCTCCATTTCTAAAATATTCACGACAACACTCCAAGTTTTAGTTAGTTCAAAAAGTAAAAAGCGTGGAATTCCACGCTTTTTCTCAATGTTTCAATTATTTGGCATCCATCAATGCCATCGTGGTATCCAGCATACGATTGGAGAAGCCCCACTCATTATCATACCAAGAAAGCACCTTCACCAAACGACCTGATACTCGTGTTTGTGTCGCATCAAAGGTCGATGAGGCGGGGCAATGGTTAAAGTCTACTGACACTAACGGTGCGCTGTTATAATCTAAAATACCGTTTAACTCGCCCTCAGCAGCCGATTTTAAAATCTGATTCACTTCATCCACTGTCGTATCACGCGATGCAGTAAACGTTAAATCAACCACAGACACATTAATCGTCGGCACCCGCATGGCAAAACCATCTAAACGGCCAGCAAGTTCAGGCAAGACCAGACCGACCGCTTTCGCTGCCCCTGTGCTGGTTGGGATCATCGATTGTGTCGCAGAACGCGCACGGCGTACATCAGAGTGATAGACATCCGTTAACTTTTGATCATTCGTATACGCATGAATGGTCGTCATCAAGCCTTGCTCTATACCCACTGTTTCATATAAAGGCTTCACCAATGGCGCCAAGCAATTGGTTGTGCAAGATGCATTAGAAATAATCTGATCAGACGCTTTAAGCGTTTTATCATTCACACCATAAACAATGGTGGCATCGACATCAGTTCCAGGCGCTGAAATAATCACTTTTTTAGCACCGGCAGTGATGTGCATGGCTGCTTTTTCGCGCTTGGTGAATAACCCTGTGCACTCATAGACCACATCAATATTCATCGTGTCCCAAGGCAAGCTTTCTGGGTTACGCTCAGACAAAATCTGAATGCTGTCACCATTAACGATCATATGAGTGCCATCAACAGTCACATCCGCATTAAACCGACCATGAGCAGTATCGTATTGAGTCAGGTGCGCATTGATGCTGGCATCACCTAAATCATTGATCGCAACAATTTGAATATCATCGCGACGATTGCTTTCATATAGCGCACGCAATACGTTACGTCCAATACGACCATAACCGTTAATTGCAACACGAATCGTCATACTCTCTTCTCCTTAATTACTTAATCATTACTTTTGCTTTTGAACAACTTTGTTTAATTCTGGTCAACTTAGCCAACGCGCTTTAATAGCCCTGTTGCGGTTGCAACAACATTCGCTTCAGTAAAGCCAAAGTGCTCAAATAAAACCTCTGCAGGTGCTGAGTCACCATAAGACTCCATCCCAATGACTTGACCATCCAAACCCACATATTTATACCAGCTCTCTGGTGATGCGGCTTCTATAGCAAGACGTGCACGGACATTAGACGGTAGCACCTGTTCTTTATAGGCTGCATCTTGTGCATCAAACACTTCTGTTGACGGCATTGAGACCACCCTCACCGCAACACCTTGAAGATCCAGTGTCTTCGCTGCATTTAAGGCCAGCTGCACCTCAGATCCTGTTGCAATTAAAATCAATTGCGGTGTTTGCGTACAGTCATGAAGAATATACCCCCCTCGCGCAACGTTCGCAACGGTGTGGCTATCGCGCTCTAAGAAAGGCAAATCTTGACGAGATAAGATCAATGCCGACGGTGTCGTAGACGAGGCAACCGCTGTCGCCCAAGCAACGGCGGTTTCAACCGTATCTGCCGGACGCCAGGTATGAATATTCGGCATCGAGCGTAAGCTGACAAGATGCTCTACTGGCTGATGGGTTGGGCCATCTTCACCTAAACCAATCGAGTCATGGCTATAGACAAAAATCACTCGCTGCTTCATCAATGCTGCCATTCTTACAGCATTGCGGGCATAGTCCATAAACGTTAAGAACGTCCCACCAAACGGAATAAAACCACCATACAAGGCCATACCATTCATAACGGCCGACATGCCAAACTCACGCACGCCATATTGTAAATAATTACCACTGGCATCATCTGGGCGAATCACTTGTGCATTTTTAATCTGGGTACAATTCGAACCACTTAAATCAGCCGATCCACCCAATAGCTCAGGTAACTCTAAACTGATTTTTTCAAGTACGCTCAACGACGCCTTGCGTGTTGCGACTGTTTTTGCCTCAGCGACTGTCTCATTCACCAAGCGCTCAGCGATCGCCTGCCAATCACTTGGCAGCTGACCTGATAAACGACGTTCAAGGTCAGTCGCAAGCTCAGGAAACATCTGTTTATAATCATCAAATAATTGCTGCCACGCTTGCTCTTGTTCAGCACCTTGTGCTTTAGCATCAAATGCGGCATAGACATCCTTAGGAATATCAAAGGCCGCATGTTCCCAACCAATGGCCTGACGAGTTTTCTGCACTTCTTCTGCGCCTAAAGCCGCGCCATGTGAACTTGCTGAACCCGCTTTATTCGGCGAACCAAAACCAATCACCGTTTTACAACAAATTAAGCTCGGTCGTTCATCAGCTTGCGCTTGATTAATTGCCGCTTCTATTGCTGCAGGATCATGGCCATCAACAGTTGCAATTACCTGCCAGCCATACGCCTGAAAGCGCGCAACTGTATCATCAGAGAACCAGTTAGCCACTTCCCCATCAATAGAAATGCCATTGTCATCCCAAAACGCAATTAATTTGCCAAGCTTTTGCGTACCCGCAAATGAGCAAACCTCATGAGAAATCCCTTCCATTAAACAACCATCACCCAAAAAAGCATAGGTATAGTGATCAATAATAGAAAAACTTGAGCGATTAAACTGGGCCGCAAGCATTTTTTCAGCCAGGGCCATGCCCACAGCATTAGCAATCCCTTGGCCTAATGGCCCGGTGGTCGTTTCCACACCCGGGGTATGGCCATACTCTGGATGGCCAGCCGTTTTTGAGTGCAACTGGCGAAAGTTTTTAATATTTTCAATAGGTAAGTCATAGCCAGCTAAATGCAATAAGGCATAATGCAGCATCGAACCATGACCATTAGATAAAATAAAGCGGTCACGGTTCGGCCAAGTAGGATTTTGTGGATTATGCTTTAAAAAACTATTCCACAACACTTCGGCAATATCAGCCATTCCCATTGGCATTCCAGGGTGCCCTGAATTCGCTTGTTGGACCGCATCCATACTTAAGGCGCGAATTGCAGCGGCAAGATAAGAACGTGAGAGCATGCTAAACTCCTGACAACTACGGGGTTGGACAAGAAAAGTCAGGGCTATTCTCCCTTAGCTCTCGGCATTACGCAAGGATTAGTGCAACAATACAAGAGATAACAAGCAAAAATGGCAGATATCAATCCAGCGCAACAAGCCTGGCTCATTCACTCAGTTGACATATCATAAGGATAAGGCTCTAATACAGCTTGCAGCTTCATTATCAGGCTGTAATAACATGTAATATATAAGTTAAGGCACCCGAACCGTTGTTAAACTATTCAGTCGCTATTTTTGCACTAAGTCACTGGTTTAGCCTAACTTATTTTTGGGGGCCACGAGGATCATGCTCTCCATTTCCTCTGGCATTAAATAGTAAGCGTGCCTAAGCTCAAGCTCACTAAATCAAAGCAATCAGCTAAAAGCCGCCAAATTTAGCATAAACAGGATGAATAATAGGATAATGCCATGAGTCGTCACTATACCTTTACCTCTGAATCTGTGTCTGAAGGACACCCAGATAAAATTGCCGACCAAATTTCTGATGCCATTTTAGATGCCATTTTACAACAAGATGCTAATGGACGCGTGGCCTGTGAAACGCTTGTTAAAACCGGCATGGTCATCGTCGCCGGTGAGATCTCAACCAATGCGTGGGTTGATGTTGAAAATATCGTCCGTAATGTCGTCACTGATATAGGCTACAATGATTCATCGATGGGCTTTGATGGCAACTCATGCGCAGTCATCAATGCCATCGGCCAACAATCCCCTGAAATTGCCATGGGCGTTGATGAAACAACAGACCATGAACAAGGCGCGGGCGATCAAGGTCTTATGTTCGGTTATGCCTCGAATGAAACCGATGTTTTAATGCCCGCACCCATCACTTACTCTCACCGCTTAATGCAGCGCCAGGCCAAACTGCGCAAAAGTGGCCGCCTACCGTGGTTACGCCCTGATGCAAAAGCCCAGCTTAGTTTTATTTATGAAGATGGCAAACCTGTTGGCATTGATACTGTCGTATTATCTACGCAACATGCTGCTGATATTTCCAATGCGGACCTACACGAGGCAGTCATTGAAGAAATCATCAAGCCCACCTTACCTGAGCACTGGATCAATCAAAAAACCCGCTATTTCGTCAACCCCACCGGACGTTTTGTTATCGGAGGCCCAATGGGCGATTGTGGTTTAACCGGGCGTAAAATCATTGTGGACACGTATGGTGGTGCCGCTCGCCATGGCGGCGGTGCCTTCTCAGGCAAGGACCCATCCAAAGTAGACCGTTCTGCTGCTTATGCTGCGCGCTATGTCGCCAAAAATATCGTCGCTGCTGGCATTGCCGATCAATGCGAGATTCAAGTCTCTTATGCTATTGGTATTGCAGAACCTACCTCTATTTATATCAATACCTTTGGCACGGGAAAAATCAGTGGTGAGAAAATCAGTCAGCTCGTACGCCAACACTTTGACCTACGTCCACGTGGCATCATCCAAATGCTCGACTTACTCGCCCAACCTTACTTGCCCACAGCAAGCTACGGCCACTTTGGCCGCAGTGGCGATAGCTTTACCTGGGAGCGTACAGATAAAGCCGAGTTACTGCGCAGCGAAGCCGGGCTATAAAAGAAAAATAAAGCTAAGTTAGG
>LVCQ01000103.1 GCA_001644975.1 Piscirickettsiaceae bacterium NZ-RLO1 | reverse complement strand
TAGTTTTCTCTACTAAAAAACAAGTTTACTAAATTTAAATAAAAAATAATTTCATTATTAACATTTTTATATGTCAAAAAATATAAATAAATCATATAAAAATAATGTAAATTTGATTTAACTAAAAACTTATAATTATTACTGTTCTGACGATTACACCGTTTATATTTTTAAAGTATAAATAAACTAAACAGCCTTAGCAGAGTATTTTTAAATAGAGATACAATAACATTAAAAAAATCAGTTACTTTTATTAATTCATATTTACCATCGCAAAATAAACAAACTATTTGCAAGCATCTTTTATAAAAGCTTTTCATAGATAATCAAACATTAGAGGTTAAATTTTATGAGTTTTGAACAAGCACGCACTGCCCTGCAACAAGCAGGTATTAATTTTCAGGGCAAAGAAAAAGAACTTGAAGAAAGTGAAGAATTACAAGAAGCTGTCATTGCTCTTGCACAGATAGGCGCTCTAAATACTAATATTTGGCAAAAAGTTCAATCCAATCCTGATATCCAAGAGCCTATCACGACTATGATTAAACATGCAGTGCTTAGAGTTGGAGTTACAGGAGAACCACAGCCAACTCCCGTAGATCCAAAATATCAAAAAGCATCATCGATCATTGCGAACATGGTAATCGATAACTTCCATCAATACTTCAGCACCGGATTAATTGCCGACCGGACTGCCAGAGCTTGGGAGCGCATTCAAGATGATGAGAGATTCCGCGATACAGTCCTAACTATTGACAAGGTTGGGAGTTTATCTCCAAATGTTTTAAAAACCATGCAAACAGATGGAGAAACAGTACGAGCAATCACAACTCTTAACCAAGCGGGGCTTCTCCCTCTCCCTGAAGAAAAGCCAAGCCCTTTTCAAGATCATGAAGCACTGCTAGAAAGTGCAGGTTATCTCCATGAAAACCATATCCTTTCTCTTGAAGAGTATAAAAAATACCAAGCAATTCTTGCCCTTTATAAGGTAAATATGCTCTCTCAAGAAACCTTTAAGCAAGTCCAAGATAGCGAGAACCCCATAAACACTGCTGTGAAAATGCTAATTTGTGAAGCTCTCATACAAGCAGCAAACAGCCTCGATCGATCAAAAAGACATGATAATGCAACAGCCCTACGTAGCTTTATAGACACAGCTCACTCTTGGCAAGGCCCTCTGACTCAGCTTTTTTTAAAAACAGCCTATGAAGTATCTCGCCGTAAAAAGTTTTGGCAAACACGCTCAGATCTAAAGACAGATGGCAGCAATATGCCAAAACCCTATAAAGCAGCAGAGCCATTTTTAAAAGCTACTCAGGAGCTTATCGGTGTTGGTAACAGGATACTTTATCAAATTATCAGAGGTAAAGTCAGCTGTGCATATAATACTCATAGCAATATACAAGACACAATGGAAAAAGCCAAAAAATCACCACAACTTGTTCCACACAGCACGGAAGATAATGATGATGTAGCCAGTCCTATAGGCGACCACCAGTTATAATTACTCAACACTCATGTCCTTATTCCAACAGGTAAAATAACATAAAACAGCTGTAAAATTTACTATCTGAAATAGAGCCTTGCATATTTAGCAAGGCTTACTATCTGAGCACACAGAGAGCGCTTATCAGTGATAGCGCTACTTATTTCGTCTACGGATACATTCTAATTTGCGATAGATAAATCCAGCTTATTTAAAAAACATCAATAACACACCTGTAAAAACCAACCACCTCAAAAAAACATAAATAAATATATTTAATGCAAAGTTATTTTAAATAAACTTAAATTTACTAAAATTTTATAATTATTATTATTTTTATAATTATATAATTAAATTTTTTAATCTATAAATAGACATAAATATTTTTATGTCTTTGCAAGCAAAATACATACTAACCAAGCATAGCCTGTTCAAGATAACTAGCTATTTTAACTCAATTAAATTTTATGATAGTTATCATTTTTACACGACTATCTAATTAGAATGAAAAAAGTTAGTAATAATTGCTTAACACAAGACCTCAATATTTTTATTAAATTAACTTAAAAATTAGAAATATAAGGGTGAACTTTATGAGCTACGAGTTAGCTATCGCTGCACTTCAAAGTGCAGGGATTGATTTTAAAAGTGACTTAGATTTAATTAGAGGCAATGAAAATTTACAAAAGGCAATTATTGCTCTGAGCAATGCAGGCATTGACCTTTCTGCACCAATCATAGAGCGCGAGTTTGGTTTTCCCAACGCTTTCGCAGCACTTAGAAGAAACTCTACCCTAATTGACGTGATCCTCGCCCTTGAAAAAGTGGGCTGCTTGAATCAAGACTCTTGGCTAGGTATCAAACTCAAAGACGATTTTCAGCGTGATATTCTTAGAGTAATTGGCCAAGATTCAAGGCCACTGCCTCACGGCATAATAACCTTTACAGACATAGACACATTAGTAGAAGCAAGGGTCTATTATCGTCCAGAACACGGCTCCCCTTTACATATAATCGCTAACAGTCCGGAGCTAAAACAGGCATACGATACTCTTCTCTGCAACAGATGCTTTTCTTTTACGACTTTTTGGAATTTTCTAGCCCCAGGAAACCAAGATTTTATCACAGCACTTTATGCGCTGAATGATCAAGGCTTACTTAACCGTTCTACAGTACAATACATTCATGATCCACAAAACTGCCACCTAGTAATCACACTTCATAAAATGGGAGCACTCTCTCTAGACGCAATAAAAGCCACTCGAAAAGACAGAGATGACGTTTTTTTCAATGCAGTAAGCGCTCTTGGTAAGCTATATGCTGAATCTTCCCGTAACCCTCAAGAAGACGATTGGCCAAGCATTTGCGGAAACGATCATATAACCAAAAAACGTCGCAAAGTCATCTGTATTTTGCAGAGAACCCAAGCTCACAATGCTGAAGGTCACCTATTAACGATGGAATCTTGGCAACAAGTAAAAGCAAACGAAGCATTTCAAGCTGCAATTTACATTCTTGATCGTTATGGTCTCTTATCACAAGACACCTTAGCTAAAACTAAAAATGAGTTGCTCAAAATAGCTATCACAAACCTTTACCACTATCGTCAATTCTCTCCTAAAATTTGGAATGCAGTCAAAGATGATGACGAATTTCAAAAAACGCTTGCATTGTTTACTCAAGCAGAGTTTCACTTCCCTAATATAGCAAAAGTGCAAGCTAATAGAGCGTTTTTACAGGCAAGTGCCGCTCTTTGGGATTCCTGTATAAGGCTTTCTCATGACCAAATACAAAACCTAAGCACAAGCGATGATCCTATTGATGCTGCAGCAAGGCTAATAATTATATGGGGTCTTGAAAACGCAAAAGCAGCAACGGGTAGCAAAGCTAAGCGCAATTTAGCCAATGTACTGATAGAAAAGACTCAACATCACTCAAATCCACCTGCTCAATTACTTCTTGAAGCAACGCATGCTATGACTGAACCTAGACACTTTAAAAGAAGAAAAGCACCAAACGAAGATGGCAGCAATCTACCAAATGCCTATTATAGAGGCGCAAGGATCCCTTTTGAAGCAGCCCAAAAACTTTTAGGCATTCCCAGACCACAGATGATCAGAGCCTTAACAAGTAAAGATAATCCATACACGGCAACAGGCAACCCCTATAAAACAGCTGCCCCCATCGCTGCTAGCTCCCCTTACGCTGCTCCTCCTCTACGAAGCGCTCCAAATCCATTACGGGAAGATATAGACCCCGGTTTATAAAAGATTAGTCAATCAAATAAAGCATGCATTGATTCTCAACTCAATAAGCTCTGTATTTCTAAGCAAGGATGCTTATTAAAAATAAGCAATCAATAATGACCAATTAAAAAACTTAGTAATAATAAAAATTTAGCGTGTTGTTTATGAACGCACTCTACTGCAAATCACAACGTCCACACATATCACCATGAATCCAGCTAAAAAACTGAAAAATATCACACCGCAAACGACGAACCACAACCACAGGTAGTTTTTGCATTCGGGTTACGAATAACAAACTGTGAACCCGATAGATCCTCACGATAATCGATTTCAGCACCCATTAAGTACTGAAAACTCATCGGGTCAACCAATAAGATCACGCCATTTTTTTCAACTTGAGTATCATCCTCAGCAGCCTCTTCATCAAAACTAAAGCCATACTGAAAACCAGAACAACCACCGCCAGTAATAAATACACGTAGCTTCAAACGCTCATTTTCTTCTTCTTCAATTAACAATTTGACTTTATTCGCTGCATTATCAGTGAACACTAAAGGAACACTCGCATCATACTCAACAACAACACCTGTACCCATTCTAACGACTCCTCACTTTATCCTCGTCATTATTTAATAATCATTATCACAACGCAAGCTTATCAAACTATCTCTAAGCCGACCTAACCCGCTGCTTAAGCGACTACTATCTTTAAAATTCTGTCTTTAAATTAATAAAATTTGACCCTCAATTCGCAAACCTTTAAGCTTGGCTTCTTGCATTATCAACTAAAGAGGCACCTTATGGCTTGGGTCCTTGCCTTACATGTCATTTCAGTTATCTGTTGGTTCGCCGGCTTATTTTACTTGCCACGTCTTTTTGTCTATCACGCTGAAACTCAAGATAAACTCAGCCTCGAACGCTTCAACATCATGGAACACAAGCTTTATTTTTATATTATGATGCCAAGCGCTCTACTGACCGCAGTAACAGGTATCACTTTATTACACTTTGCCGGTGTCGATTATAGCCATAATAACTGGATGCATATCAAACTCTTTTGTGTCGGACTACTGTTTATCTATCATTTTAGCTGTTGGTATTACTTAAACTGCTTTAAAAACGATATAAACCAAAAAAGCCATAGATTCTTTAGAGTCTTTAACGAAATCCCATCGATTATTTTGGTTATTGTCGTGATTATGGTCGTCGTTCAGCCCAAACTGTCACTTTAACTCGCCGTTTTTTAAGCAATCTCAACCATTTCAAAGTCACATTTCGTCACCCCACAATCAGGGCACATCCAGGTTTCAGGTACATCTTGCCAACGCGTGCCCGGCGCAATATCATCATCCGGCCAACCTTCTTCTTCATTGTAAATCAAGCCACAGACGATACACATATAGCTTTTAAATTCTTCTTGCATAAAACCACATCCCCTTATAATAACGAGCGTATTAAACCATGTTTTAGAATCCTATAGAAGGCTCGCTATAAAGATAAGGCCACTAACGCAGCCTTTCAAGCTTAGCACTTAACTGATTAACCATTTGAGTTGGTTAAATTTTCTAAGGTCTGGGTCGCTTGCTCCCGCCCAAAGGTCGTAGCATTCGCCCGGCGTGTCAGTGCATCTGGGCTCTCCTGGCGACGCTGCTCAACGATGGCATGACTACTGCCATCTTGGCCTTGCTTACGATCATGATCCGAGCTAACCGCCGAAGACTGCTGTTCACGGCGACTGCTCTCAGCATTAACCTCCTGCTCCTGCTCTTGAGTCTGCTGATCTGCCACTTGAGCATTACGCTGCCTGACTGTCGCTAACTGGTCGATCTCAGCGCTCTGCTGACGACTAGCAACCCGCAATTCAGCCGCATGCTCTTGCGCACCAGCTTCAACACGGCGTGCTTGTAACGTCTCATCGCCTAAGCTATTTGCTTCACGACGTTGTGCACGAATATTATCAATAAAGCCTTGCTGTTCACGAAGCGCTTGACTCTCTGCCACCTTGCCTGCGTCTGCCGCTTTCCGCCGACTAACGACCTGCTGTTGCTGGTCTTGTGTTTCACTGCGCCTAACCTCTGCAATTTGAGCTTGCTGCGCACGCTCTACGGCCCGACGCTCTAACTGCACAGTCTGCTGCACTTCGTTTGGTGTCCGCTCTGCCTGCACCTCACTCTGCAAGACTCTTTGCTCTTCTAAACGCCGATGATCAACACCTGAGCCAATTTCACCCTCTGCAGTCACTCCAGTCGTCGTCACACTTGCACGCTGTTCATCAAGAGCAGAACGATCAGCAGCATTTTCTTTAATTGATTGCTCGTCTCTGCGCTCCAAACGGGCTTTAGCGCCTTGCTCAACACCCTCAACGCGTTCAACACCACGTGCAGCTCGATCACCACTAACCGATCCAGTATTTAAGCCCACCTCCAATGCTCTATTCAGCTCACTGTGCTCTTGGCGATCTTGCTTTAGCTGTGCCTGCAATCGTTGAGCGAGTAAGCTACTGCCTGCTCCCACACTGTCTACAGCCATCGTTAACACTCCCATTGCTCTATATAATTCATCGCTTTATATAAACCCCATAACTAAACCTCATCATTGATTTTTCTCTACCTCATTTGACACATCATAAACATATTGGTTTCTTTTCTTTATGAACAGGTTACAATAAGCCATCGTGATTTTAAGGATTTAAGCATGGAGATTCTCGAATGACCCTAGAAACAAGCCAAAAAAACGCCTTTAGCAACGCCCTACAAGTGATTCCTGGTGGCGTTAACTCACCGGTGCGCGCCTTTAAAGGGGTCGGCGGCGAACCTATCTTTTTTAAACAGGCGCAAGGCGCTTATTTAACAGATATTCACGATAAAACCTACATAGACTATGTTGGCTCCTGGGGGCCGATGATTCTTGGTCATGCTCACCCCGACGTTATCCTAGCAATTAAAAATGCACTCGATCATGGCTTAAGCTTTGGTGCTCCCACCCTGATCGAAACCCAAATGGCTGAAAAAATCTGTCAGCTGATCCCTGCCATTGAACAAGTCCGTATGGTCAGCTCCGGCACTGAGGCGACCATGAGCGCCATCCGCCTGGCTCGCGGTGCCACAGGGCGTAAAAAAATTATCAAATTTGAAGGCTGCTACCATGGCCACTCCGATAGCTTACTCGTGCAAGCAGGCTCCGGTGCCTTAACTTGTGGTTCACCTAATTCAGCCGGTGTACCTGAGGAAATTACTCAACACACCCTTAATTTACCCTATAACTGTATTCAGACTTTAAAACAGGTATTTCAAACACAAGGCGCTGACATTGCCGGGGTGATTCTAGAACCTGTTGCCGGTAATATGAACCTGATCTTGCCCAAACCTGAATTTTTAACTACGTTACGTGAACTCTGTGATACTCATGGTGCATTATTAATCTTCGATGAAGTCATGACCGGTTTTCGCGTTGGCCGCGGCGGCGCTTGCCAGCGCTTTAATATCACACCAGACCTTGTCACGTTAGGCAAGATCATCGGTGGCGGCATGCCCGTCGGTGCCTTTGGTGGTAAACGTGAAATCATGAGACACCTAGCCCCTGAAGGTGATGTTTACCAAGCAGGTACGCTATCCGGTAACCCAATTGCCATGACCGCAGGGCTTGCCACACTCCAACTTATTGAACAGCCTGGTTTTTATCAACAACTAGAAAATAACACCGCACTACTTTGCCAAGGTCTAGAAGAAGCAGCTCAAAAAGCCCAAATTAACTTTACCACAAAGCAGTGTGGCAGCATGTTTGGCCTCTTTTTTACTGATCAACAAGACATTAGCAACTTTAAAGAAACCTCTGCCTGTAATACTGAGCAATTTAAAAAGTTCTTTCACCTTATGCTTAAAGAAGGTATTTACCTTGCGCCTTCTGCCTTTGAAGCAGGCTTTATGTCTTTTGCCCATAACAAAGAAGATATAGAAAAAACCATTGACGCAGCCTATAACAGCTTTAAAAAAATTAATTAATAAAAATAATATTTACTAATAATAATACATTTAAACACCTATATTTTTAGGTGTTTTTATTTTTTTAATAAAAATTAATTTCACAATAACAACCAAGTAGACACATAAAGATTAACCTAAACTAGATGCAAATCTACCAGCACTTCTCGATAATTGTTCATCAGCAGTAAGATCTTCTGCTGGCTTAGTATATTGTCCACTGCGGGAAAATTGATTAGCAAAAATCATCATGCCGGCATAAGCCGCTCCTGCACCTACTACAGCATATTTTGCAAAATTTTGAGATTCTTCAAAGCAATCAGCTAAAGCAGAGGAGTCTTCGCAAGTAAGATATTCACCACCTATAAATATAGCCTGCGCAAGACCTAGTAAAGTAATCGCCAGCTTAGTTACCGGATGGGTCAAATTCTGCAAACCAAGAGTCAATGCCTTTATAGGACTATCTGTCTCCATAGCTGCTTCGGCTCTTGTCTCATTTGCATATTGAGCAATCGCCTGTTTTGCTTTCGCCTTATCTCCTTCTCCCAATACTTGAACGAGATTTACCAACTTCCTAAGCTTCTCTAGTTTTATCGACTTTTGAAAAACATCATCACCGTTATGCCGATCTTGATCTAATTTACTCGCAAACGCTGTCAAAGATTCTATATATTTTCTGAGGTTAGAATCAACCAATTCCACCTCAACTAAACCTAACTGTTCGATTGCACCCATTAATTTGTCAATCTCACCTGAAAAACTACTTTCTAAATTTTCTACCGCTTGCCGACGCACACGAGAATTCATTACTTCTCTCATACTAGAATTCACTCTTAATAACTGGCGCTGACCTTGAGGGGTTAGAAAGTTACCAGCAGCATGTTGAAGCGGATTTGTAAGGCCAGGATCTGTTAATTTTGGCATTTAATTTCCTTAATTTAGCGTTAAATCAAAGATCCGAATTATATGGAAAAAAAATAACTTCTTAATGGCATAAACATCCATAGATTGATATAACAGTTAAGCTTTTAGTAAATTTTAATTTAAGACTATAAATAGAATTCAAGGTAAAAAGATCAGTGAATAATAAGTCTAATTTACCGTATAGCCAGCCACCAGGACATAAAAGATAATTACAAAATTTAAAAAAACAAAAACAATTAAAAACTATATTTTTTATAAATTCACTTAACTATTAAATTAAATAAATAAACAAATAAAAAATAAATCAACAGCATTTAATAAATACAAAAATAATATTGATAATCATTATCAAATATGCCATTATGATCAGCACTTTAGATAATAACGACCTAGCCAAAAGAATTAAGGATGATAATATGAAAAAAAATACCACAGCAACAGTACTCACCAGTGCAATCTTCGTATTAGCGACATGCATCTCTTATGCAGAAAGTCCACCCACTGTATAGCTAAATCCTAAATGTATGGCATAATAACTTATTGAATAATTGTAGAATTAAACAAGGAATGCGCCCTCCG
>LVCQ01000102.1 GCA_001644975.1 Piscirickettsiaceae bacterium NZ-RLO1 | reverse complement strand
CTATATAGTTCGCCGTAGCTAAAGTTATTCTCTTGCTTAGGGTTCCTATTAGAGTGAAGTAAACCATAGTCCTCCTGACCTGACGAATTAGTAGCAGTGGCAACAAATATAAACTCATTAGACTCAGGCTCACCAGGATTCTTTCTAACAACATACCAACCGGGACTCTCTACACTCTCTGCAATCTCACCTTGGCAAACCCAACTAAGAAAGCAGCACGGAATACCTGGATCAGAAGCAATTTCAAGACTAACAAAGTCCTCCTCTAATGTTTTAAATAAAGCATTAAATAATATTACTCCTATCTCCGTTTTTTCTTTCTCAAGAAAAGCACTCACCAATCTCTTTGATTCCTGTGCTAGAGCATATATTTTCGTTTCCCTATATTGATAAATAATTGAAGCTATAAGCGCAAGAAACTCTTCGCTTGCCATTTTTTCAGGCTCGGTAACCAGCTGACCTAGAAGAAATTTGAGTTCTAGTAACTCGAGTATACTATACTGCTCTCTGTAATAATTTGTGGAAAATTGGTAATTTTCTGCAATTAATTTCAACTGACCAACTGTAATGTCTATTTTACTCTCAACTGCTTTAATGAAGTCTACTTGGTTTCCACCTTCAGGCAAACCCTTCTTTAAAAAGGAATCAGAAGCCTGGGACGCAGTTTGGTCTTGAGATTGTTTTAAACCTTGTTTATTATTTTCGTAAGCGTCGCTACCTCGGTAGGTATTTTGCACCTCCAATGATGCAAAATCGCCGAGCAAAACGCGACGACTATAAACCCTCGGCTGCCCTCGTCACAGGGCATTACGTGCCTTGAATCGGCCACTACATACCCTGCTCTCAAATGGCGCTACGGCTCGTAAAGATTTTTAGACACTCGTTACGCTTGCTACAGACCTTACGGTCTTCCGCAACTCCGCTCTGCTAAAAATCCTCACCTACCTCGGCCTACTCACCTCGTGCTTTGCACTCCTTGGCTCGCAGCGTAGGCATAACTTTCCCCTTGGCTGGAAAACAGAAAAAAAGTTAAAACCAAATCAATTAACTCATGACACACCTCTGTTTAGTTATCACTTAATTGATCCGCACAGTTAATATTTTATAAACTTTTCATTAATTTATATTTAAATAATAGCACTCTAATTAATCGTGTATATATTATTTAATAAAAAACATTTACTTTTAGAAAAATTATTTATTTATTAGTGCATCCGACTCATTAGATTGATACAATAGCAAGCGATAGATTCCAAACTAGATTCATATTCATGGCTTATATCAAAACAATTGACTAGATAGACCACCCAATCAACACAGATAAGATACTATAATTAGGCTAATTATTGACCTTTTTTAAGTTGCCGAATTAAAAACCGTCCAGGGTGCAAGTGCTCACGCAAGCGCTTTGACAACTTCAGATCTTTCCCCATCAGTTCATTCACAAGCAACTTAGCGGCAAAAGGCGCTGAAACCATCCCTCGTGAGCCATGGCCTATATTCATAAATAACCCCGGCAAATATTGGGCACTTGGATAACGTAATTCACGCCGGTCTTGAATGAGCCGAGAGTAATGCTGTCGATAAAATCCAGCATCCGGTACCGGACCAATCACTGGCAAATAATCAGTTGTAATACAACGCAAAGCCGCTCGATCTTGAGAAATATCCTTATATTCACGCTCATCGATATTAAGCCCTGGCAACACCTGTTTGAGTTGATGAATATTCTGTACTCGGTCTTGGTGACAGCATTTTACCTGATAATCATCAATAAAGGTTGCGCCTAAATAGTTTTTGCCATTAATTACAGGTGTAACATAACCATCATAACATACAGGCAACTTTAACTGCGAAACCCTTGCATGACTTTCCAAAGCAGATACCTGACCACGTACTGTCCGCAATGATAAGGGTAACGCACTGGAAAACTGACCAAGCAACCGTGTAGCATCACTCGCATTGGCAAGTACTAACGTTGGGGCCTCAGCGATTAAGTGCTGATGCTGATCATACAGTTTCCATAGTCCCTGTTCATAATGCAACTGGTTGACATAACAGTTAAATAAGCAATTAATCGATGCTCTGCGGGCGTGAATATGCGACTTTACATATAAATAGGGAGATAACCAAGCCGCACCCTTAAAATAAACACCAGAACAAGAAAAGTCTAATCCAGAAAGCGCCCTCACCTGCTCTTGACTCACCCACTCCAACAAACCTGCAGCATGCTCAAGCTGCAACCAGTTTTTTTGACGCTTTTGCTGACGGTCATTAAAGGCCAGCTGAATAATGCCTGTTTGTGAAAAGTTAAACTGATGAGACTTTGCCAGTGTTTTTGCATGCTGAATACTATAAAGGTAAGCTTGAATAAAATACTCAGCAAACGAGCTTTGGTCTGTTGCTAACGCAGGCATCATTAAGCCAGCCAAATTACCAGAGGCTTCCTGAGCGGCTTCTGCTGCTTTTTCAACCAAAGTAACGTTAAAGCCTTGCTTACTTAAGGCCCAACTTGTACTCGCTCCTGCAATTCCTGCACCCACTACAATCACGTTAGGCGAAGTCGCCGGCGCTGCAAGTCTATTCCATGGTGCATAATTATCTTCTACCCGCATCGTCATATTTTTTTCCAGCCTCGCATCATCTCTCTTTTTCCAGCAAAGCCGGGAGTCTTTTTTACAACAAACCCTGCTTGAATTAGCGCCCTGCGCACAAAACCAGCAGATGTAAATGTTGCAAAACTACCATTTTTATGTGTTAACTGTGCCATCGCGGTAAACAAGGGCATTGACCACATCTCAGGGTTTTTACTTGGAGCAAAGCCATCTAAAAACCAAGCATTTATTCGATGATTCAATAATGACAGCCATATATTGATATCACCAATATACAATAATAAACGCACCTGCCCCTGATCAAATTCAAAATAGTTCTCACCCACTGTTAAAGATGGATATTTAACAAATAATTCTTCAGCATAACGTGTTAGCGTTGGCCATTGATTCAAAGCATATCGCAGGTCATTAAAATGAAGTGGATATTTATCAACAGAGATAAACGTTAATACATTGTTTTTACTAATATTCTTCTCAATATTCTGCCATGCATAACACTCACGCCAAAGCTGCCAAGTTAATAAAAAATTCAACCCTGTACCAAAGCCAGTTTCCGCAATAGTAAACGCGTCAGCACAAGCGGCCCAGCGCGCCACTAAATCATTTTGCTCTATAAAAACAACACGGCTTTCTGCAAGCCCGGATAGTAATGAATAATACACATCATCAAATTGCTTAGACACAGGATCACCCTGTTGCCAGGCCAACTCTGCATAATCTATCGAATTTATCATCATCTTTCGATATAGACCTTAAGTTTTAAATCTTAATTATAAAGCTCTCTATTCTAGCACAATGATAATTTCTAGAGGATTTCCAAATATAGCTTAAAACATAATATATCTTCACCGTTATCAGAACCCCCCGACAAAAACAGCATAAATATTAAAAAATAAGTTAATAACGAGTAATAAATAAGTAATCCAACTTAAAGCGACTTACGATTACTTAATTTAAAGACTTCATACTCTATTTGCCTTATAATTAAGCTTGCATAAATTACCGGTTACAGCCTAATGTAATAAAAAATTATGAGAAAACCATTAACTATGACAAGAAACTGTCTCGATTTCAACGCTACCATAAAGAGCTTTTCACAACGCAACTTCATCAAGCACTATGGCAAACACTCTTATTATTTATATCCCCATTAAAATTAACTATGGCACAAGATAAACACTTAGTAATCAATTAGCGGAGAGGATAATGCTTCCTATCGAACATGTCGTTGAGCTATCACGATGGCAATTTGGCATCACTGCCCTTTACCACTTTATTTTCGTACCTCTGACTTTAGGGATGACCTGGATTCTATTTGGTATGGAATGTTTATATGTAAAAACCGGCAAGCAAGTTTATAAAGACATGGTGCGATTTTGGGGGAAACTCTTCGGCATCAACTTTGCCATGGGCGTTGTCACCGGAATCACTATGGAATTTGAATTTGGTGTCAATTGGGCGTATTACTCGCAATATGTCGGTGATATCTTCGGTGCTCCCCTAGCAATTGAAGGCTTAGTGGCATTTATGCTTGAATCGACCTTTTTTGGTATTTTCTTTTTCGGCTGGGATAAACTTTCGAAAAAGCAACACCTCTTTGCCACATTCTGCTTGGCCATCGGCTCGATGTTCTCCGCCTTGTTTATTTTAATTGCCAATGGCTGGATGCAACACCCGGTCGGCTCTCAGTTTAACATTGACTCAATGCGTATGGAATTAACCAGCTTTTACGATGTATTATTAAATCCAACCGCTCAAGCCGAATTCGCTCATACGATTACCGCAGGGCTCGTCACCGCAGCGATGTTTGTCACCGGCATCAGTTCCTACTATTTACTTAAAGGCCGCGATATCGTCTTTGCTAAGCGCTCTTTTATTTATGGGTCATTTTTTGGCTTGATTGTCTTGTTAGGGGTTGCTTTTTTTGGCGATCACGCCGGTCTTGATGTCGATGAAACACAGCCAATGAAAATGGCCGCCATTGAAGGTTTATGGGAAACCCCCGAAGCGCCAGCACCCTGGACCATCCTCGCACTTCCTAGCAATAATGAGCTAAAAAATCTAGCAGCCATCAAAATCCCATACGCTTTAAGTATTATTGCCACTCACTCACTCGATGGCACAGTCAAAGGCATGCAAGACATCATTGCAGATAATGTCGTACGTATGACTCAAGGTCGCAAAGCCTATCTCGCATTAATCGAACTTAGAACCGAAAAAAATATCGATGGCAAAACCTTATCGGCAGAACAATTAGCTACAGCCAAACACACACTCGAACGCTATAAAGATGACCTCGGCTATGGTTTATTACTCAAATCCTATATTAGCGATATCCAACATGCCTCCCAGGCCCAGATCCAACAAGTCGCTAAACAAGCCATTCCCGAAGTATGGGCAGTGTTCTACTCATTCCGACTGATGATTGGCTGCTTTGGCATCATGCTACTCATCGTCCTCGCCGCTGGCTTTTTTAATCTTCGCGGTAAACTCTGGGAGCAACGCTGGCTTTTTAGAACTGCCCTCTATGCCATCCCACTACCCTTCTTAGCCTGCTTATTTGGCTGGTTCGTTGCCGAGCATGGCCGTCAACCCTGGGTAGTTCAAAACACCTTGCCCACTGCTATGGGCGCATCTTCGGTATCAACAGGGCAACTCACTTTCAGTTTAACCGGCTTCGCCCTATTTTATACCTTGCTCTTTCTTATTGAGATCTACCTCATGTTTAAATATGCTCGCTTAGGCCCAAGTGCGTTGCATACCGGCCGTTACCACTTTGAACAATCCGCTCATGCGAATAAATGATAACGAGGAGTAAAGAAACATGATTGACCTTCCTACATTGCAAGTGATCGGTTGGGTGATCGTAGGTGCAACCCTCCTCTCCTTTGCTCTTACTAGCGGATTTGACTCAGGCATTGGTATTTTATTGCCGTTTATTGGCCGCAATGACACCGAACGTCGCCTCGCCCTCAATGTTATTGGACCAACCTGGGATGGTAACCAAGTCTGGTTAATTGCCGCAGGTGGTGCCGTATTTGCTATTTGGCCATTGGTCTACAGTACGGCTTTTTCTGGCTATTATGTTGCAATGCTATTAATTCTCTGGTCATTATTTTTACGCCCCGTCGGCTTTGAGTACCGTTCTAAACTACCAAATCAAACATGGCGTAATAATTGGGATATTGGTATTTTTATTGCGAGCTTCATTCCCATTTTAATCATGGGCATCGCCTTTGGTAACCTGTTATTAGGCTCACCTTTTAGTTATGATCCGGTTTTTTTAAGAATGCAATACAGCGGGTCATTTATCGATTTACTTTCTCCTTTTGCGCTATTATCTGGTGTTATCGCTATTTTTATGGTCATCTGCCACGGCGCTGCCTATTTAAATTTACGCACCAAAGGCATTATTAAGACACGCGCACAAAAAGCATTACGCTTATTTGCATGGTGTTATCTCATTGCTTTTGCGCTGGCTGGTTTATTAATCACTTACAAAATTCCAGGTTATCTTCTTGGCAGCCAAGCAGCCAGTATTTACAATCCACTCATTAACCATGTCCACCGTCAAGTCGGTGCTTGGCTAAATAATTATCACACGTATCCTTGGATGGCACTCGCTCCAGTCATCGGCTTTCTTGGTGCATTCTTAGCGATTATTAGCACACATGCTAATCGAGCCATTTGGTCATTTATTGGTACAAGCTTTATCCAAATAGGCACCCTGTTAACCGCAGCTTTCAGTTTATTCCCATTTATCATGCCATCGAGTAGCGACCCGGCACACAGCCTAACGGTTTGGAATGCATCAACCAGTCAACATACCCTAACGATTATTACGATCGTTGCCATAATCATGGTACCGGTTATTTTTTGTTATACCTCATTTGTTTATATCAAAATGTGGCGCGATGGCCCCATTCATGAAAAAGACATTGAAAAAAATCAGCATATTTTTTATTAAATTATATTTTCTATACTACTTTAAAATTAAGGAGACCACTGAATATGATGTATATAGGCTGGTTTTTGTTTACCTTGGCAACTACGTTTCTCACTGGGCTGATTGTTCTTCATCACGACCGTCACCACCTTGAGGACTTTGAAGATCAAGGTAAAAGTGAGAGCAACTAGATAAGTTAGTGTGTATCGAATCCAGTAACAACTTGTTTGTTTTAAACGCATAAACTAAGTTGTTACTCCCCCTCTCTCCTATATGTAGATCATCACGTATATAAGTCATCAACCAAACGACTTGCACCAAAACGCAAATTCATTGAACTCACCTGAATATTCTCTTTCCCATAAACCTCTTTCGCTAAATGAAGATATTGTAACGCCTCAGCCAATGTTTTTACCCCACCAGATACTTTTAGGCCAACATGAGGGTGATAGCGCAGATTGATTTGAATCGCATCAAGTATTGCCTTAACCGCGCTCACCGTCGCACCAACTGCTGTTTTTCCAGTGGAAGTTTTAATAAAGTCAGCACCTGCATTAATCGCATCACAAGCGGCCTTAAAAATTAAAGCGTGAGATTTTAGCTCCCCTGTTTCTAGAATAACCTTTAACAGTTTATCGTTACATAATGCCTTACTGGCTTTAACTAAATGTAGCGCCCGCTCAGAACCGCCCTTTTGCAAATAATCTTGATAAGGCATCACTAGATCAACTTCATCTGCACCGTCAATTAATACCTGGTTAATATCTGCTAAAACAGTCTCTACCGGCTCATTACCTAAAGGAAAGTTAACAACGCTTGCAACCGCTATATGCTGATTTTTTAATAATTTTTTTGCTAGGCTGACAAACTTTGGATCAATACAAACAGCAGCCACCTTGCCTAGACGATTACTTGCCTTAGCACACAAGTCCATAATCGTTTGATCATTGTCATTTAAGTTAAGCGAAGTTAAATCAATAAGCGCCATCACTGTTTTTTTAGTTGTGTCCATGATATACCTTCAATTAATGCAATTAACTTAAAAAACTCTGCCCATGTGCCAACGCTGCTAATCCCATAAAATCAGCAATACTTTGACCAATATCAGCAAAACTGTGACGCTGACCAATATTTTTACTCTGCAAGCCCGGCCCCCAAGCAAGAATCGGAATATGTTCGCGTGTATGATCGGACCCTGGCCACGTTGGATCACAGCCATGGTCAGCAGTTAAAATCATCAAGTCTCCAGGCTCCAGGCTATCCATCAGTTCAGGCAAACGTGAGTCAAAATACTCTAGTGCCTTCGCGTATCCTGCCACATCACGACGATGACCATATTGAGAGTCAAAATCAACAAAATTAGTAAATACTAATGACCCGGCTTTGGATCGTTTAAAAGCCGCCAATGATTGATCAAACAATTCAGTGATACCCGTCGCCTTTACCTTGTGACTAATACCTCGATCAGCAAAAATATCAGCAATTTTACCAACAGAAGTCACTTCACCCCCGCTTTTAACCACATATTCTAATAACGTTGGCTGTGGTGGCGGCACAGAATAGTCATGACGATTGCCTGTCCGTTGGTATTCACCCGCTTTATTACCAACAAAGGGCCGAGCAATAACACGGCCAATATTAAACCCCATCTCATCAAATAACTCCCTAGCCGTCTGACATAATCCATATAAGCGTTCAAGCCCAAAACTCTTTTCATGACACGCGATCTGAAAGACACTATCGGCAGAAGTATAAACAATGGGTTTTCCCGTTAAACAATGCTCATCACCTAAGCGGTTAATCACCTCAGTTCCCGATGCATGCCCAGCATCCAATACCCCCTGAGTTAAGGCCGTTTCAGCTAGAAATCGCTGCATAAAATCAGCAGGAAAACAAGATGAATCCTGGCCTGGCATTTTACATTCAGTTGTCTTATGGAAATAATCCCATTCAAACTCAACAGGCACCCCGGTGATCTCCCAATGCCCACTGGTCGTATCTTTTGCACAACTTTGCTCAATGGCATAACCATAAATGCCTTGTATAGGCAACTCTAAAGCGCCAGCAATCGTCTTAGCAATCGGCCGCCCTCGACTCTGTTTAGCCGCTTGCTCTAGACCCAAACTTGCAAGATAAGGCAACTTTAAAGCACCCTGACGCTCTGGAGAATCAGCTAAACCGTGTGCGGCGTGCTCAACAATATGCCCAAAGGTATCAGCGCCGGCATCACCAAATTGCTCAGCATCTTCACTAGCACCCACACCAAATGAATCCATTAATAAAATAATCACACGACCTTTCAGCATTCTTTCCTCCAGTAACAACCTAGCTACACTCACTACACACCCAACATATGAACCAGATATTGCTGACTCAAAGAATATAGATTCATGGCAAGTTAATAATAATCGTTAAAATAACTTAATATCACTGCATTTTACGGCATAGTATTATTAATAGCGAGTAGCGCCTAACACCATACCGAGGCATACAGTTTTTAGTGCGTATGTATGAATAAAACAGCAGGAAATAAAATCAAAGGGACGATTACGCAATATTTACTGCACTAAGTATCCCAATAGGCACTTAAATAAGAAGACACGCCCAATTAAAGTCAAAATTGGGCGTACTGAAGAATAATATTTAGGGTTATAG
>LVCQ01000101.1 GCA_001644975.1 Piscirickettsiaceae bacterium NZ-RLO1 | reverse complement strand
CGGAGGGCGTATTTAAAGTTATGGCTCTGCGATTGATGAAAATAAATTATGATCCTGATTATTGCATTGGTTGATATCCGTTTTAGTGCTCAAGTTATGAGGTTTTCTCATGAGGCAAGGAAACCTGATAAAAATCATCGGTAATCTGGAAGAAACTGATGAGGTTGCGGTCCATAAATAGTCACTAATTAGTCACTGCAATGGGGTTATGTTCTTAAGGTTTATAAAAGTTCCAGAGCTTAGTTAGGTGAATTAGTCGGCTGAGCTTACTTTTTTGATTAAAAAAAATTAAATAATGAAAGTTAGCTGTCGATTGTTTGCAGTTGAAGCTTATTTTGCTAAAAATCCATCGATTTTAAAAAGGTCTTCTATACTCTGATAACTAGATGTGCAAAGTGCCTAGTGAGCCATAGCATTTTGTATGTTTATTCTAGTTGACTTGAATGGGGAAGTTGCTGTTATGCGTAAGAATCTACCCGTGACAGATAGTGAGATTACTTTTTCAGAGGACCTGCCATTAATCAGTAGAACAACGCCTAGAGGGGTGATTGTGTCTGCAAATGATGCATTTTGTAAGGTTGCTCAATTTTCCGAAAGCGAATTAGTAGGGCAACCTCATAATATTGTGCGTCATCCTGATATGCCACAAGCGGTATTTGCAGATTTATGGAGTAATATTAAGCAAGGCTCTTCATGGATGGGATTGGTTAAAAATCGTTGTAAAGGGGGTGATTATTACTGGGTGAGTGCATTTATCACGCCTTTAAAAAGGGATGGTGAAATTATTGGTTATGAATCCAATCGCGTGAAACCGACTGAAAAAAGTTTACAGCGAGCTAAACAGGCATATAAATTACTTAATAAGGGGAAAATGCCCTTTAATCGGTTTAGTATGATTAGCTTGACTGCTAAGCTTCAGGGGTTGATAGTTGCTGTTATTTTGGCACTTTTTGCAGCGCTTTATTTTTTCAATATGTTAGCTATCAGCGGTGGAGTAATCGCTGCGTCCATACTTGTTATTTTTATTAATGTTGTGATTAGTTTATTAATGAGGGATTACAATAAATCGGTAAAAGAAGCCAAGCAGATCGTCAATAATCCTCTTATGCAGTATATCTATACCGGGTCTGTTGGCGATCGAGGCGCGATTGAATTGGCGAATATTTTTTCTGATTGCAAAATTAGAACATTACGTGAGCGGCTTAAATTAGCAATTCATGAAATTAATGCGATAGGGGAGAGAACCACACAAAGTGCTCTGGATAGTAATTCTGAGGCAAAAAAGCAAGAAGAATACTTAGAGGTTGTCTCCGCGGCAATTAGTTCTATTGCAGTAAAGTCAGCTAAAATAGTCGCGTCAACGAAGAATACTTCGAATACAACAAGCATCGCCGCTCATCAAGCAGATCATGGCAATCAAGTTGTTGAAAATACGATATTCATCGTGGAGGATCTGTCAATGGATGTGGCGACATCTGTGCGCTTAATTGAGGAATTGGAAGAAAAAAGCAATGAGATTGAGCAAGTTGTTGATTCTGTTAGAACGATTGCTGAACAGACGAATTTATTGGCGCTCAATGCTGCAATTGAAGCCGCGCGAGCAGGGGAGCAGGGGCGTGGTTTTGCTGTTGTTGCAGATGAAGTGAGAGCACTGGCGTATCGAACAGATGAATCCACTGTTGAAATATTTAAAATGATAGAGGAGCTCAGAGAGAATGTGAGTAATGTCGTAAACTCTATGAGGCAAAGTGCAGAAGGTGCATGCTCAGCTGTTGATCAGTCGTTATTAACGAGTGACTCAATTTCAGAGCTTGTTGTTGCTATGAATAATATTAAAAACATGAATTCACATGTGGCGACAACGACAGCTGAGCAAAATAACATGACAAAAAGAATTGAAGAACAGGTTTCTTCAACACTGCTGTCTGTACGTAAAGCAACTGAGTTATTTGAAAGTACAAAAAATGAAGTAAAATTACTTAGTAATGCGGTATCTGATTTGAAAAATTTGATTGAATGAGTTGTAAAATTATAGAGATTTAATATAATTACTCTATTGCAAAGATGAGTTGATTGAAAGAGTTTTACTGATTTAATAATATTTAAATCACAATTTATAATGTATGAGGCGAGAAATATTGAATTTTGCTGATTATATTATATATTTAATTTTAATATTCATAGGTAAATAGCGAATATTGATCACAATGATAAGTACTAGAGCTGACCATTTTAAGTTGGCTAAATAACAAAATAATTTTTTGAGTGTTGACTCTTGTGTAATGCATCATAGAATGGAGCGGTTGAATATCGAGACTAGGAGGGTTAATTAATGTTTACAGATGTATTTGAAAAAACGCTCGCAGAGAGCAAAGAAGCACAAAATTGGTTGACAGAAGCGACAAAAGAAGTATTTTCATTGCAACAGACGATGATGGCTGACTGGGCAGAATGGACGCGTGTAAGTTCAGTGCGCTCATCTTCTGTAACAACAGTAGAAGAGTGGGTTGATCTAAATTTAAGCTCAATTTCAGAGTTGACGCAACGTTCGTCAAAAGCCATGTTAGACTCAGTGGCGATGGTTAGTACTTTTGCTGCTAAGAATCCGTTTTATCAAGTTAAGGGCCGGGAAGAAAAGATTTCTAAAAAGAAAGCATCGTAAATTTTAGTAAATTTTTCAGTTATTTTTATAATTTTAAGGCAGCATTCATTTAGCTGCTTTTTTATTTTTATATTGTTTTATCTATAATAATTTGTGTTAATAATTTTTTTGAAGTGAATAATCATTGGATCATACAAAAGTAATTTCACTCCTGAATAGAGTTATTATTTTATTTTTGCTATAACAACCTTGTGTATCGTATCACGCTAGAGTAAAAGTAGAAACTAGAGTTGAAGTAAAGACTATTTAATGATGTTTTGTTATACCGAATTAACGTGTGTTTAGTGATAACTGCTCTTGATATAATGATAGTGATGTTCTAAAAAAATCTAGTAGATTATCGCGATTAAATTCATTGATGTTATATTTAAAGTAACCTGGACAGACAGGTTTTTGTTTATGGATTTTTAAAAGGGATCAATGGATATGAGTAATAGTAAAACTAAGAAATTAAAAACAGGTGCAATTATCGCTGGTGCTGCAGCGGCTTTAATGTTGGCAGGTTGCGCAGGGCCAGGAACGAAACCGATGAGTCAGTCAGGGCCTGTGAAATGTTCAGGCATTAATAGTTGTAAGGGAACATCTGAGTGTGCGACGGCGAAAAGCGCATGTAAAGGGCAAAATAAATGTAAAGGCACCGGCTGGGTATTTGCTAAAAGTGCTGACCTTTGTAAAAAGAAAGGTGGCGTTGTACTTAGTGCTGGGGCCTCAAATAGCTCGTTAGCGGCAGTGGATGCTTCAGAGAATTTGGCTTCACTTGATGATAATAAAGCCTATCGTCGTTAATTATAACAATTTTCAGGGGCATATTGCCCCTTTAAAGATTAACCAATCATATCATAATAAAAAAATTCTAATACGTTAAATATTTTAATTTAATTGAGTAGGTGAGGGAATATTGTATGTCGGCAGGCGCTTTATCTTATTTGGGCTATGGTCTGGGGCTACGTACAGAGCATTATCATGATATTTTAGCGGATTTTCCTAAAGAGGTTGAGTGGTTTGAAATCATCACTGAAAATTATTTAGTACCGGGAGGTAAACCATTTTATTTTTTAGATAAAATTTGTGAGCAATACCCTATTGTGATGCATGGTGTTTCATTGTCTATCGGTAGTTGTGACCCGATTAACTTGGACTATTTAAAACAGTTAAAAGCCTTAGCTTGCCGTGTTGGTGCTAAGTGGATCTCTGATCATTTGTGTTGGACAGGTATTCAGCATAAAAATTTACATGACCTGATGCCATTGCCTTATACGGAAGAGGTGTTAATGCATGTGGTTAATCGCATTAAAATAGTCCAGGATTTTTTAGGTCAGCGTATTTTAATTGAAAACCCCTCCAGTTATATTGAATTTAGTGCATCGACGATGAGTGAGTGGGAGTTTATGGCAGAATTGGCTCGTCAGGCCGATTGTTTAATTTTATTGGATATTAATAATATTTATGTCAGTGCATTTAATCATGGTTTTGACCCTTGTGTTTATATTGATGCGATGCCTAAACAGGCAGTGCAGCAGTTTCATTTAGCCGGTCATAGTCGCTATGATAATTATATTATTGATACTCATGACCACCCTGTGATTAAAGCGGTATGGGATTTATATCAATATGCCTTAAAAAAACTTGGCCCTGTGTCAACGATGATTGAGCGTGATGATCAGATTCCTCCTTTAGCTGAATTACTAAAAGAGCTGATGGTAGCGAGAACATTGGGTAATCAAGCACTTGTAGAAGGGAAATATTACGATGCCGTTAGCTAAATTACAGGATGATTTTCAGTGCTGGGTTTATGCAGGAACAGGGGAGTTTCTACAAGAAGTATTAGTGCCACCTGCGGGAAGTGCCCATGAGCGCTTGATGATTTATCACAATGCGTATTATGCACGCTTAATTGAAATTGTTATTGATGATTATCCCAAGTTGCGGGTGCTACTTGGCGATGAGGTGATGGCTGAGTGTATTGCAGCCTATGTGCGAGCGACAGCCTCAGCGCATTTTTCAGTGCGTTATTATGGTGAAAAGTTAAGTGAGTTTTTACATGAGCATTCGCCTTATTGTGAGGTCGGATTACTCGCTGAAATGGCGAAGTTTGAATGGGCATTGAATTTAAGTGTTGATGCACCTGATGCGCCTGTGCTGACGCTTGATGATCTAGCTTTGATTGCTGCGGAGGATTGGGCGGATGTGGTTATTAAGTTTCATCCAAGTGTGCAGCAATTAGTGACTGAACACGGGATGACTGAGCTATGGCAACGTATTGAGCAAGATCCAGATACGGTTGAGCCAGTAGAGAGCGAGACACAAGCATGTTTTGTTTGGCGTTATCAATTACAAAGTCATTTTGTCGCTATGGAGGTACTAAGTGGCGAAGTATGGCAGCAGTTTGACCAAGGTCAGTGCTTTGCCGAAGTTTGTGCGTGGCTTGGTGATAAAATGGCCGAAGAGAACGTTGCTGAATATATTGCTGGTTTAGTGCAGTACTGGGTAAATGAAGGTTTAATTACAGCGTTAGTTGTGCAAAGGTAAAAAAATACAGAGGGAGTAAATAAAAAGGGCGATGAAGGCCGCCCTTTTTAGTATTATTGAATTAATAGTTTGTTTTTATAGGGAAAATTTAGTCTGTGATTGAACAAGTGTTGCGATGATTGTATCACCAGCACTCATTTTAATGAGTTGATTATCTTGTTCTGGAGAAGTTTGATTGAGAGATTTTAGATACTGGAAAGGTGAATCGATGATTAGCTGTTTAAATACGATAGTATCGTGCTCTTTTAGATAAGCCAGAACATAGTGGCGGTCACAGGCATCACAATCAGGATCAAAAATAAGTGTTGAGCCATGTGGGAATAATGGGGCCATTGACTGGTCGGGCATATGGGTGATAAAGGCACGTTCGCCAACGTTTACATCTGCTTTAATTGAGGTATCCGCTTGCTCAGCAATGCTTGAACTGACAGTGATAGTGATGTTATGCCATTCAAGGATAGGAAGCTCAGGCCAGCTACGTGGGTTACTGAAGTCTTTTGGACTATCTGGCATATCATCTTCACCAATTAATTGGCTGACTGTTAAATCAAAAAAATCACAGATAGGCCGTAAAGAAGACAGCGTTGGATTACTGTGTTTATCATTAGCAAGACGATTGATTGTACCAACAGCAACCCCGGTATTTTCAGATAATTGGGCCGTTGTGACTCGTTTTTCATGCATAAGGCTGCTGAGTCGATTGGCGAGAGTTCCTGTTGCTTGTTTAAATGTGATTCCGTCACTCATTTTTATTACCATTTAAAATCTAAATATTTATATTCGGAAATATGATTTTCATCTAAAAGTAAGTTAGATTTGGATATTGTATCAGGTTTTTCTTTAATTACTATATGCTTAATGTAAAAATATTCTATAAATGGTTGAGTTTAATAGCCTATTAATGGTTAAGAAAAGTTTTTAGTTAAATAGCTTTAATATCTCAATAAGCTTGCGCAGTTCAATATCAATATTGCTACCAATATGTATATTGCCCGTATTTTGTAATAAAAAAGAGTTATAAATCAGGCTATGCTTTTGAATAACAATAATGCTTCCATGAGCAGGTTCTTTTGTGCTAAGCGAAGGTGTGGTTGTTTGTTTTAGCGCATAAAGAAGTTGGTTGTGTTCATCAATGATAATGCTGTTATTATTATTTTGGGTATTGATGCAGTTAATTGCGGTTGTAGAAAGACACACCATTAAACGAGTATTGAGAGCATGCAGGGTTGCTGAATATTTGCTATGGAGCTGGTGGAGTTTTTTTAATAGTTGAGTTGAGCACAGTGTCTCTATAAAAAACAGTATTAAGTGCTGATCCTTTGTATAGTGTTTTAAATTAACTGTATTATTACCGTTTGCTTTTAAGTAAATATTCGGCAAGCAATAGCCGGGTAACACTGTGTGAGAAGAGGTAACCTGTGGTTGTAAAGTGGCCTGCACACGGGGCATGAATTGTCCTGGCTATTTGCAATCTTGAGTATTCTTGACGTCTGCACTTTATACTGATCTTGGTTAAAATGCAAAAAAATTAGTTTTTTTAAATAGTTATCCTAAGTTTTATCTTGGGAGTGAGGCGGCTAGACTCCGGTGAAGCAATGGAGCTTATGGGTGAAAATTGCTACACTCTAAGAAAACAGGGTGCGTAGAGCGCAAATTATAAGGTTTATTTTTCCGGTTGTGCTAAGTAGCTGGTGTAATAGAATCTTTAGAAAGTTCAATAAAGTTGGGGGTGGAAACGTGATAGATGAAGAAGGTTTCCGCGCCAATGTAGGCATTGTGTTATGCAATGCACATGGTCAACTTTTTTGGGGGCGACGCATTGGGCAAAGTTCTTGGCAGTTCCCTCAGGGCGGAATTGCTGCGGGCGAGACAGTTGAAGAAGCCTTATTCCGTGAATTGGAAGAAGAGGTCGGTTTAACTGTAAAAGATGTGAAGATTCTAGCTGCAACACGTGGTTGGTTGCGCTATAGATTGCCTCCTCAAATGGTTCGGCGTGGCGTGGAGCCTATATGTATAGGTCAGAAACAGCGGTGGTATTTACTGCGATTACTGGTGGAGGATGAGTGTATTGATTTAGCTCATTCAGGGCAGCCTGAGTTTGATGGCTGGAAGTGGGTAAGCTATTGGCACCCCTTGCAAGAGGTTGTTTCATTTAAAAAGCGTGTTTATAGGCGTGTGCTTCAGTATTTTTTGCCGGCAGTTTCTATGGCAGAGTTACAGCACTTTCATTCAATGAAATAACCGCTTTAATCTAATCGATGTGCTGCACTTAAAATATATATGGAATTATGGCAGTGTGGCACAAAGTTTTTCATGTTAGGGCGTTATACTCTTGGGTTTGAAAATAAATTTTATTGAAATCTCTAGCTAGATCCATTGGCCTTAGTCTATGATGAAAAGAAACTTTCTATACTCGTAAAAGCCCAATAAGGAGATTCGGGATGTCCAAAAAGAATATTGCCCTTGCGCTTGCCCTTGCTACAACATTGGCATCAGGAGTGACTGTGGTACAAGCAAAAGCAGTGAAGTGCTATGGTGTTGTAAAGGCAGGACAAAATGATTGTGGCACCAAGTTGCATTCCTGTGCTGGGCAGGCAACAAGAGACTATGATCCCACTGAGTGGAAATATATGCCACAAGAGAAGTGCAACGAGTTAAAGGCTAAAATCGCCAAATTAAAAGTACAAAAAAGTTAATCATGAGTGGATCAAAGTGCCAAAAAGCTCATGCTTTAGCTTGCGATCATCTGACCACAATGCTTTACTGAATTTATCAGGGAGTGAATCTTAAATAACGTAGAGGCTACTTACTTGATTATGTAGAAGTTAGTAATTAACTCATACTGACTTGCTTGGCAGAGCTGGACTGACATTGAGTTAATAGGCGTTAACTTCTATGTTAAATGATAAATTTCAGCGCTTGAATACAACAAGTGTTTGTTATTAGCATCAGCTTATGAGTTGCATACGGCATAAGTTGATCGTTGTTTTTTAAGGTTGTTTCAATGGGCTAAAGGGCAGGAGATTGTGCTGATTTTAGAGAATATACTTAAGTTGCTTATTAATGATGGGTGACAAAACAGTATTCAGGAAATGATTAACAGAATGTATGTCGTCTTCGATGAAGAATAATGCTTACCAAGGGTGAGATTGCATCGAGTTGAGCAGTTTGTGATTAAAGCAAAGGAATAAATGCTATGTTTGCTAAGGTTTATACACTTTTTCGCCCTTTATTGAGGACATTTGATTTTCTCATGCCAGTGGGTGATTTGGCAGTCAGGCTTTGGGTTGCGCATATTTTTTTTAAAGCCGCACTGACAAAGATTCAAAGCTGGGATAGTACGATTTTATTGTTTACTCATGAATATCAAGTACCATTTTTATCTCCTGTATTTGCAGCGTATTTGGGTACAGGGGCAGAATTAATTTTACCTATATTATTGGTCTTGGGTTTGGGTGGCCGTGTGGTGATTTTTGTATTTTTCTGCTACAACGCTATTGCAGTGATTTCTTATCCTTATCTGCATACACCAGAAGGCTTGCCAGGGTTGCTTCAGCATGTTAATTGGGGATTGTTATTAATGATGCTGATGTTTCATGGTTCAGGTAAAATTTCACTGGATCATTGGCTGGCAAAACATTTTGAAAGAAAACTATTTAGCTAGCCAAATATAATATGAGTTTTAAACTGATACAGCTACTCATTTACTCAGAGAAAGTCCACCAATACGATAATATGGTGATATATCTTATTGATTGTTATGATGTAACTCGAAGCAAGTTAAAAATAATTTAGAGATTTATCCATGACTTATATCGAAGTCCATTGCCCACAATGCAACGAGAATGATGTCATTAAATTTGGTAGGAACGCTTCAGGTAATCAGCGTTATAAATGCAAAATACAGGCTGCGATAAAGATATATTCCTGCTGAACTATAAGTGACCAGATGGCTTGCCGGAGACAAAAGAAAAAATTATTGACATTGTAAAGCCCCCATTTTTATGCCGAGCCTAAAGTAGAGTTTCTGTGATTTCGCCC
>LVCQ01000100.1 GCA_001644975.1 Piscirickettsiaceae bacterium NZ-RLO1 | reverse complement strand
ATTGCTTAATTAATAACTTTTTATATTAAATGTAGTGGTAATGGAGATGATTAAATATAGCTATAGAAAGTTATAAATATTTATTTATTTTTTTAGTAAATTTAAAATTAACTGTATATTAAGTAGCTACAAAAATATTTAAATAATAGAATTATAGTTCTATTATTTTTGATTTTGATAAGATCAATTATATTCTTGAGGGTGTTCAGATTCTAGAAAGTATTACTGGATTTAATTTGGAGTGTTGGGAGAGAGGGAGGGTGATTTTCGGAGTTATCGATGCGGCTTAACTTATTAAGGTTATAGATAGTGGTTTATTGGGGACAGCAAGCATGATTAAAATACAAGTTTGTAAAAGGTAATGTCAATACTTGAGGAAAAACAGCCTGATCAAAATGCTTTAGAAAAAGGCTATAAATTATTATATGAAGTAAGAGATACAAAAAAACCTGACTCAATCAATTAAAGTCAGGTTAATTTGGTGGGCCCAGCAGGATTTGAACCTGCGACCAATGGATTATGAGTCCACTGCTCTGACCAGCTGAGCTATAGGCCCCCAGGAAGCTTGAGCTTATCAAGCGAGCTCAAATTCTAGCTAAGTTATTCTTCTGAGTCAAGAAAACTCTTCAAAATTTCTGAGCGAGTCGGGTGGCGTAGCTTACGTAAGGCTTTCGCTTCAATTTGACGGATACGTTCGCGAGTTACGTCAAATTGCTTGCCAACTTCCTCTAGGGTATGGTCGGTATTCATGTCGATACCAAAGCGCATTCTAAGGACTTTTGCTTCACGTGGCGTGAGATTTTCGAGAATATCGCTGGTGGCTTGCTTTAACGCATCACCCATGGTTGAGTCAACGGGTAGTTGCATGGTGGTATCTTCAATAAAATCACCTAAGTGTGAATCTTCGTCATCGCCGATGGGCGTTTCCATAGAAATCGGTTCTTTGGCGATTTTGAGGATTTTACGGATTTTATGCTCTGGCATCTCCATGCGTTCAGAAAGTTCTTCAGGGGTCGCTTCACGGCCGAGTTCTTGGATCATTTGACGTGAGACGCGGTTAAGCTTGTTAATTGTCTCTATCATATGTACAGGAATCCGGATTGTTCGCGCTTGATCAGCAATTGAGCGAGTAATTGCCTGGCGAATCCACCATGTTGCATACGTTGAGAATTTATAACCACGGCGGTATTCGAACTTATCTACCGCTTTCATTAGACCAATGTTGCCTTCTTGAATGAGGTCGAGGAATTGTAAGCCTCGATTGGTGTATTTTTTCGCAATGGAGATGACCAAGCGTAAGTTAGCTTCGACCATTTCTTTTTTAGCTCGATGGGCCTTGGCCTCACCGATAGAAATATTACGATTGACTTCTTTAATTGCCGTGACATCAAAGTTTGATTCTTGCTCAAGAGAGATAAGCTTTTTTTGTGCACGAGTGACTTCTGAGGCAAGGGACTGTAATGCTTCAGAATAAGATTGTTCGGCTTTAATTTGATACTCTATCCAGTCTAGGTTGGTTTCATTGCCTGGGAAAATATCAATAAATAGCTTGCGGGGCATTTTCGCTTGATTAATACACAAAGCCATGATGTGGCGCTCATGTTTGCGGACTTGGCTGAGTAAGCCATGCAAGTAGTTGGTGATTTTATCGATCATATTGGGCTTGAGGCGAAATGTCATCAATACTTTAGACAGCTCTTCACAACGTTGTTGTGTTTTTTTATGATGAATTCCATGTTTTTCCTGAACCGGTATAACCGCATCATAGGCAGCTTTTAGTTCGGCAAAGCGCTCTGCCGCTTCCTCAACATCCAGTGTGTTATCGACTGGGATTTCTCCATTGTCATCCTCATCCTCAGCGTCATCAGTACTGTCGTCTTCTGTCAAAGCGGCCTCAAAATTATCATCGGCTTTATTAGCATCATCAAGCATGGAGCCGATGTTGCTTGTGGGGGCTTCATTTTCTTCGGTGATATAGCCACTGATAATATCATCTAAACGGATTTCTTCGGCTTCAAATCTCGCATATTCTTCAAGAATAATCGCTGTGCTTTGTGGGTAATGGGCGATCGCCTCAAAGGCTTGTTTGACGCCTTCCTCGATGCGCTTAGCCAGCTCAATTTCACCTTGGCGCGTTAATAGCTCAACGCTGCCCATCTCGCGCATATACATGCGTACTGGGTCGGTTGTCCGCCCAAACTCAGCATCTGAGCCGAGCGCTGCAACGGCATCGTCAGCATCATCTTCGGCAGAGCTTGCATGTTCATTCATGAGTAAGCTGTCAGGATCGGGTGCAGTTTCATAGACGGGAATGCCCATGTCGCTAATCATTGCAACGATCTCTTCAACTTCTTCCGGGCTGCTCATATCATCCGGAAGATGATCGTTTACCTCTGTAAACGTTAAAAAGCCTTGCTGTTTACCTCGAACAATGAGTTCTTTAAACTGCGACCTTTTTTCTTGTTGATCCATACTGACCCCTACACACTAGTTTGACTGCATTTTGGCGAGTCAAATGTTTTATTAACACCATGGTGAGTATTTCACCGCTTAACCTTATTTTTTATTCTTTGCTTCCTGCAAGCAATTGCTTGAGTTCCTCTTTTTCCAGCGCTGAAAGCGTTTGTTGCTGTGCTTTGATCAGCAACTGCTCTGCAAGTCGGTCCTGCGACTTATTTGATAAACGTTGTATTATATCAAGCAATTCATTTTGTGCATGTAATTCATTGTCAATCAATGGGTCAGTGGCTGCTAATTGTGCGAGCAAACTACCTTCTTGGCAGTGGGACCATTGTGATAAGACCATGCCCATGTTTACATAGGGGCGTGACTGACAAAATTCAAGGACTGCTTGTAAAAGATCACCGCCTGCCATATGGCGAGTATGTAGTATGACCTGCTGACGGGTCTCAATTTTTTGGCTTAAGCTTGGAAAGTGCATTAATAAAGTCAGCATGCGAGCAATGGCACTGTCGACCTCACACGGTTCTGCCGGTGTACTGTGTTTAATGGCTGGCGTGGGTGCTGAGGGCTGTGTTTTGGTCTGATAGAGCAATTGATTGAGCTGCTCCACATGCATGCCAGCCTCTTCAGCAAGTGTTGTTAGTAAAATTGTTGCAAATGCACTTTCAGGCAGTTGTGCTAATAATGGCTTTGCTTTTTCAACCAATTTGGCTCGTCCTTCTAAAGTGCCTAAATTTAAATTTTTTTTAAGCTCTTGAATCATAAATACTGATAATGGCAGTGCCTGGGTTAGAGCTTGGTGAAAGCTAGAAGTTCCTTGTTGACGAATTAAACTGTCAGGGTCTTCGCCCTTGGGTAGGAGTAAAAAGCGTACAGTGCGACTATCGCGGACAAAGCTGAGAGTGTGTTCAAGTGCACGCCAAGCCGCTGTTAAGCCTGCACGGTCACCATCAAAGCAGAAGGTGACGGTATGGGTGTGGCGAAATAACAGCTGTAAGTGTGAAGCACCGATGGCGGTACCTAAGGTGGCGACGGCATTGCGAATACCAAATTGGGCGAGAGCAATAACGTCCATATAGCCTTCGACTACAATAATTTCATCTAATTTTTTCTGATAGTGTAAGGCTTCATAGAGGCCATATAGCTCGCGACCTTTATGGTAAAGTGGGGTTTCTGGGGAGTTTAAATATTTCGGCTTGTCATCGCCAAGGCTGCGCCCACCAAAGCCAATAATGTGTCCTTGGGTATTGCGAATCGGGAACATAATGCGGCCACGAAAGCGATCATACAGCCGGTCTTTATTCTCAATTAACATGCCGGTTGTAATCAGGTCTTTTCTATGTGATTTAAAGCGTTGAGTCAGGGTATCCCAGCGTTTTGCAATATAGCCAATTTGGTAATCGCGAGCGATCTCGCCAGACAGTCCGCGTGATTTTAAATAATCGATAGCCTTGGGTGCGTGGCGTAATTGGTGTTTATACAGTGTATTAATCTCAGCCATGAGTGTAAGTAATGGCTTTAAGTGATCATGGCGCTGATCTTGTTCGCTAACTGGCAGGGTTAAGCCTAATGGGTTGGCAAGTTCTTTGAGTGCCTCACGAAACCCTAAGCCCTCATATTCGATAATAAAGTTAATGGCATTGCCGCTGGCACCGCAGCCAAAACAATAATAAAACTGCTTGGTCAAGCTGACGGTAAAAGAGGGTGACTTTTCGTTGTGAAAGGGGCATAGGCCGCTGTGGTTGCTGCCGGTTTTTTTAAGTTGGACACGTTGGCTGACAATGTCGACAATATCAGTTCGAGTAAGCACATCCTCGATAAATTCATTGGGAATTCGCTTGGCCATGGTGCTCTCTATAAATGACAATAACCTCACTTTAATAAATAAAGAGAGGTTATATCAGCTTTGACGACTTTAGCTTCAACTAGGTACAGAGACGCGCTTTGACTTTAGCGCTGACCTTGGTAAAGTCCGCACGACTGCCAAGCTCGGTCTTTAACGCTCCCATCACTTTGCCCATATCTTTGGGCTCTGTGGCACCGCTTGTACTAATTACACGCTCGATGGCTTGGTCAACGTCTAAGTCGCTGAGCATTTCAGGCAGGTACTCTTGAATGACCATAAGCTCAGCTTGCTCTTTTTCGGCAAGCTCTGAGCGCTCTGCATTTTGGTATTGAGTGATGGCATCTTTGCGCTGCTTCACTAGTTTATTCAAAATGGCAGTGACTTTCTCGTCACTCAAAGCAGTCTGACCATCAATTTCGACTTGCTTGATTGCAGCAAGAATTAGGCGAATGGTGGTCAGTCGTGCCTTTTGTTTGGCGCGCATTGCCGTTTTCATGTCATCTTGTAAGCGCAGCTTTAATTCTGACATGCTCTCTTGTCCTTTTTTGTTGTCGTTCTATCTGCTCTTAAAATTAAAAATTTTAGTAGAGACGTGTACGGAATTGAGTTTCGCGTGACACCTTTTTCATGTGGCGTTTAACCGCAGCAGCGGCTTTACGACGACGTACAGTGGTCGGCTTCTCATAGTGCTCACGACGACGTAATTCAGTCAAAACACCTGCTTTTTCACAAGAACGTTTAAAACGGCGTAGTGCAACATCAAATGGTTCGTTTTCTTTAACACGAATGCTTGGCATAAATTAAATTCCTCAGCCCTTACACAATAAATATCTATATCAGACTATATAGCTACATATAGTAGATACATTAATATCATTAATATTCAGATGCGACATTTTACCCAAGTTGGGAAAAAATGCAACTAAAATACAACTTTAATCTAGTACTCTGGTGAGTATTGGGTATTATAGCTGCATTTAAAGAAATAATATAAGCACTAGTAGAAGAAAAATGAAATTAATATTAACGAGAGTGTTATTTTTATGCGTGTACTAGGAATCGAAAGCTCGTGTGATGAGACTGGGATTGCTATTTATGATAGTGATCAGGGCTTAATTGCCCATGAGCTCTACAGTCAAGTGGCGTTACATGCTGAGTATGGTGGCGTCGTACCTGAAATCGCATCACGGGATCATGTACGTAAGCTGGCGCCAATGATTCAGCAGTTGCTGATAGAGTCTAATAATCATCAGGAAAATATTGATGGTATTGCTTATACTGCTGGGCCGGGTTTGGTGGGTGCATTATTGGTCGGTGCCTCTGTAGCACAAGCGTTGGCATTGGCTTGGGACAAGCCGGCCATTGCAGTTCATCATATGGAAGGGCACTTACTTGCACCGATGTTAGAAGAAAAGCAACCCGAGTTTCCATTTTTAGCTTTACTAGTGTCAGGTGGACATAGTCTTTTGGTGCAAGTGACGGCAATAGGCCAGTATGAATTATTGGGAGAGTCTATCGATGATGCGGTAGGTGAAGCGTTTGATAAAACGGCGAAGCTACTTGGATTAGGCTATCCAGGGGGAGCGGCTTTATCGCAATTGGCAGAGCAAGGCACGCCAGGACGCTTTATCTTTCCACGGCCGATGTGTGATCGACCTGGCTTAGAATTTTAGTTTCAGCGGTTTAAAAACCTTTGCTTTGAATACCCTGAAAAAGCATGGTCATAACGACCCTCAGGTAAAGGCTGATGTGGCACATGCCTTTCAAGAGGCGGTTGTTGATGTGATGTTATTTAAGTGTCAGCGTGCGTTAAGGCAAACAGGCTTACAACGTTTGGTGATGGCCGGTGGGGTGAGTGCTAATAAGCAGCTGCGAGATGCTCTTAAAAAAGCTAGTGAGAAAAGTAATTTTGACGTTTATTATCCACGCCATGAACTATGTACAGATAATGGTGCGATGATTGCTTATGCAGGGTGGCAGCGCTTAAAAGCAGGCCAGTTGGGTGAAAGTACTTTAAAAGTTATTCCACGTTGGCCGCTAACAGAGCTGGTTGCGGTATAATCTATTTACAATGCTGACTTTAAAATAAGCTATTGCAGGGCAGGTTAGATTAGGGGGCGCTTTTTTTTTGGCCGATTTTCGGCTCAGCACCGTGAATTAAACGTATAATGTTGGCTTTATGGCGATAGAGGGTAAATATGGCCATGATAATCAGTGGCATAATATAGCCTTCAGTGCCGAGCCAATAGCTGTATAAAGGTGCAAGAACGCTAGCAGTTAAGGCGGCGAGAGAGGAAATCCTAAACAAAAAGGCCATGATTAACCAGGTGATTAACAGAGTTAGGCCCAGAGGCCAGCTTAAGGCGATGACTGCGCCAAAGCCCGTTGCCACCCCTTTGCCGCCCTGAAACTTGAAGAAGATGGGGTAGAGATGACCAAAAAAAGCAGCAAAAGCAATGATACCGAGGCCCGCTTCTGTGAGTTGGAGGGTATGTCCCAGTAGGGTGTGTTGGTTTAAAGCATGAGCGAGTGCAACAGGGATAATACCTTTGAGTGCATCGCCAACTAATGTAATTATCGCGGCCTTTTTACCGCCAACACGCAGTACATTGGTTGCTCCGGGGTTGCCTGAGCCATCGGTTCTTGGGTCTGGCAACCCCATTAGTTTGCAGGTTACAATGCCGGTTGAAATTGAGCCGAGCAGGTAGGCAAAAATAACAAGGGCGATACCAATAAACATAGTGACTAATTATTCCTGTAATAAATTTGAATGTATTGTTTTAAGTGTCGGGTTTGATCTGAATAATTTAGGAGCTTAGCGTGGATGGTGTTTTTATTCAAGATTTATATTATTGATGGCTGTGCTGGCATTTATTGAGTGAGAGATAAAGAAAAATAATCGCTGGAATTTATTAGAGTTTAAGTTATTTTTGGCGGCCTACTAGTTTGAATTCGGGTGGTTTAAGTTTTGATATTTACAGAATTAAGCTGGATTATAGGTAGTAAATGATATCGTTACAGTGAATGATATTGTTGTTTAGGGTAATTATTGAATGAACGTGAGAGGCGGTACATATGCAATCAGGTGAAAAACTAGTAAAAGAATTGGCTGAATTACCCAAGCCAAGTGCAGAACAGGTGGCTCATAGCCAAAAACTTGTACAATTATTGCAGCATGAGATTGATCTCCAGCCTGATCACATTCTGTCGTTTAAGTGTTTTATGGAGCATGCTTTATATGCGCCTAATTTGGGCTATTACATGGCAGGAAGCCGTAAGTTTGGTGCTGAGGGGGATTTTATTACCGCACCTGAACTATCTTCTTTATTTGCCGAGACCTTGGCCTTGCAAGCGTTGGAAATTTTAAGTGTATTTGAGCAAAAAGAGCGTACCTTATTAGAAATTGGTGCTGGCAGTGGTGCACTTGCTTGTGGACTGTTAAGTAAGCTTGCAGAGCTTAATCAGTTGCCTGAAAAATACTTTATTTTAGAGCTCAGTCCTGACTTAATAGAACGCCAGCGTGAATGGATTGCTCAATTAGGTGAAACTATTGTATCGCGAGTTGAATGGTTAAGTACCTGGCCAGAGCATTTTAATGGTGTTGTGATCGCCAATGAGGTGCTGGATGCAATGCCGGTCCATGTGTTTGAAGTAATTAATCAGCAGGCGGTTGAGTTAGGGGTTGGCTTAGATAAGAACCAATTTTGTTGGCAAGCAATGGGGCGTGAACAATCTGTTGCTCAAGCTGAGCTTGATCAATGTATTATGAATTATAAGTTAGTTAATGGTACAAAGGCTGAGTTAAATGTGGCATTGAAGCCCTGGCTTTCTGGGCTATATCATGCGATGAAAGCGGGGGTGGTGCTATTAATTGACTATGGCGGTAATGCTTGTGAAGTTTTTCATCCTGAGCGTATGGAGGGTACTTTACGTGCTTTTTATCGTCATCGTGTCCATGAAGAGGTATTTGCTTATCCTGGGCTGCAAGATATTACCAGCCATGTTAATTTTACTGAAGTGGCTAATGCCGCTGGTCAAGCAGGGTTTAGTCTTGTTGGCTTTAATACTCAGGCTAACTTTTTATTAAATGCAGGCTTATTACGTTGCATTGAAGAAAAGCTACAAAAAGAGCAAGATTCATTAAAACAATTAAAACTAACTCAGCAAGTTAAGCAGTTAACATTACCAACAGAAATGGGGGAGGTGTTTAAAGTGATGGGCTTGGCAAAAAACTATACTGGGCAGGTAAAAGGTTTTGCAACACGGGACCTTTCTCATCGTTTATAGCCCCCATAGAGTTTATAGAATAAAATTGACTATGTAGTGATGCTATTTTCGCCTTTATCTGGCTCTGCACTAAGAACAGTTTCAACTATGGTTTTTTTATAATTGACGCATCTTAGTCCTAATTAGAGGATTATTAATGATAAACGGCCATGCAAAATTTTTTATAACCTTTGATTTGGGTATTTATCATTCAATTGTGTGGAAAAATCGACTTTGAGCTGCTGAAGCTAATTGCAGTCTGGTTCTTTTTTCTCTTTTGCTGCATGCTCGGGAGCGTCATTGTTCCAGGTATGAAAGAACATAGTGGGAAGGCTTTCTCGAATGTTAAGACTTTCTTCAATTGATAGCCAAGCATCTTCATAGCTTATTCCGGCTTCTTGTATTAAAAAAAGTATATTTTTGTCAAGATGAATTAGTTGTGGGAAATCATGATGTGAAAATGTTTGCGTAAAAAGGACATTTTCTCTTGGCTCATTTCTAGGGCAATGACTAAATAGCATGGCAGATTTATTATCAAATATTTCATCAACAAAATTTCTTTTTGAGCCATGTTTTTTAATATCATCTTGATTAAAGTAATCATCAGGAGTGATGGCAACCTCAGCTTGCGAAAATATCTCCTTTATTTGGTCAAACGAATAAGTATTACTCGTTAATAACTTGACTTTATGGCCATTGTCTTGCGCTGCGAGCCAAGGAGTGCAAAGCACGGGGTGAGTAGGCCGAGGTAGGTGAGGATTTTTAGCAGAGCGGAGTTGCGGAAGA
>LVCQ01000099.1 GCA_001644975.1 Piscirickettsiaceae bacterium NZ-RLO1 | reverse complement strand
CGCTTACGATTATAAATGCAATTAACTGAATAACACACGATTTTAGCCAGCACAGTCAAGTCATGTGCAAGTTAATCATTTGCGTATATTTTATTATTGAACTTGTGGGGCTGCCTCTTGAAGATTCTGTGATTGAACTTGAGCTAAGGCAGTCGCACGCTTATCAAAAAGCAGGCAGGCCGCTGCTTCTGAGGTTTCGTTTTCGTCTGTTGCCAGTTGCGAGCGGAATTGCATCAGTAGCTCAGATTGCAAATTAACCCCTTGCAAAAAACAAGGCGATTAATCGGGCTTAATTTTCGCGCTTGCAATCTACAGTGTAACGCTCCAGTTTTTAATCATTATTTTGCTTAAAGCCTTTCAGGGCAATAATGCGTGCTGATAGTTCTTCTATGGAGCGATGAGTGGTGTCTAGGGATGGGATATTATAGCGCTGAAAGAGCTGATTGGCATAGCGCACCTCTTGGCGGCATAAAGCAGGATCGGCATAAGCACGAGTGGAACGACGCTCTTTGCGGATAGCGTGTAAACGGCCGGGGTCAATGGTTAAACCGATTAATTTGTCTTGATAATCTTTTAATGCATGAGGCAATGATGTATCAAGAAAATCTTCGGCAACCAGGGGGTAGTTGGCTGCACGGATACCATATTGCAGAGCAAGATATAGGCAGGTTGGCGTTTTGCCTGAGCGTGAGACACCGACGAGGATGACATCGGCTTTTTTATAATGCTTAAGGTTCGTGCCATCATCACTGAGCATAGAAAAGTCAACAGCTGCAATCCGTTGATTATAGCTCTCTTCAGCCATAGGCTTACGTGCCAAGCCGATGGCATGGGTCGATGTTTGGTGAAAAAATTGCTCAAGTTCAGTCAAATAATGTTCAAATAAATCAAGAACTAAGGCGTCAGCTTGCCGAATAATTTGGCACAGTTCAGGTTGAACCATGCTGGAGAAAATCAGTGCTTTCTGGCCATATTGCTCTGATTTTTGATTGATCAGCTCATAAGTTTGTTGAGCTTTTAAAGGTGTATCAATAAAGGGTAGGGTATACTTATTAAATTCTAAGCCGGGGAACTGGGCGAGTAAGCTTAAGCCCACGGTTTCTGTCGTGATTGCGGTAGAATCTGAAATAAAAAAGACAGGGTACTTCATTTTTACACCAATTTCGGGTAGTTTTCCCTATGTAACCAATTTCCACGCACAAAAGCAAGGAGACCCCTTAAAATGATGCAGTGCAATTTCGTTGTTCCACTTTCTAAGGTTAACCGTGAAGATGTGGCCCACGTTGGCGGTAAAAATGCCTCACTTGGAGAAATGCTCCAACATCTCACCGGGTTGGGTGTAGAGGTGCCTTCAGGAGTGGCAACGACTGCCGCTGCGTTTCAATACTTTCTCGCTGAAAATAATTTAGCTGAGAAAATTAGTGAAGCGCTCATGGGCTTAAATGTTGATGATGTCGATGAATTAACGCGTGTCGGCAAGCAGATTCGTGAGCTGATTTTAGCTGCGCCATTTCCAGTGGCTTTAGAACAAGAAATATTATCGTCGCTCAAAGTATTTATTGATAATGAAGCGATGCCGGTCGCTGTGCGTTCTTCAGCGACGGCAGAAGATCTACCAACAGCATCGTTTGCCGGTCAGCAGGAGACATTTTTAAATGTGCGGGGTTATCAAGAGATTCTCGCGAAAACTAAAGAAGTCTATGCCTCTTTATATAATGACCGGGCGATCGCTTATCGCGTGCATCAGGGTTTTGCCCATGAAGAGGTTTCTATTTCTGTCGGTATTCAACGGATGGTGGAAAGTGAAGTCAGCGGCGTGATGTTTACGCTGGATACGGAAACGGGTTTTGATGACGTGGTCTTGATCAATGGTGCCTATGGTCTGGGTGAAAGTGTGGTACAGGGCAGCGTCAGCCCTGATGAATTTTATGTTTATAAGAAAAATATTCAAGAAGGCCGCCCAGCGGTATTGCGCCGGACCTTAGGCAGTAAAGCATTGCAGCTGACCTATAAAGACGGTGGTGGCATCATTGAATCTGAGGTTGAGTTGGCAAAAAGCCAAGTATTTTGCTTAACAGATCAAGAAGCTGAAGAGCTCGCGCGTTTTGCTCTATGCATAGAAAAGCATTATGGTTGCCCGATGGATATCGAATGGGGTAAAGACCAAAACGATGGCAGGTTATATATTTTGCAAGCGCGTCCTGAAACGGTGCAAAGCCAGGCGCAAGTGATTGAGCGCTATCAGCTAAAAGAGCAGGGTGCAGTATTATCTTCTGGGCGCAGTGTGGGTAAAAAAATTGCTTCCGGTCGTGTGCGTTTATTAAAAGGCTTGCAGGATATGAAGAACTTTCAAGCTGGCGATATTCTAGTGACGGATATGACAGACCCAGATTGGGAGCCGATTATGAAGCGTGCAGCTGCGATTGTGACTAATCGTGGTGGACGCACTTGCCATGCGGCAATTATTGCTCGTGAACTTGGCGTACCGGCGGTGGTTGGCTGTGGTGATGCGACAGCTGAACTTGTTGAAGGTCAAATCGTCACGGTGAGCTGTGCAGAAGGGGATACCGGTTATATTTATGAGGGGGCTTTAGGCTTTGATGTGCAGGAGATTAACTGTGAGGCAATGCCAAAGATTCCTGTCAAGATTATGATGAATGTGGCGCATCCTGAGCGCGCGTTTGCTTTATCACGTTTGCCGCATGAGGGGGTGGGGTTGGCGCGCTTAGAGTTTGTTATTGGACGGACTATTGGCATTCATCCGCAGGCTTTATTAGAGTATGATCAGCAGCCTGAGCATGTTAAAGCAGAAATTGATGAACGCACGGCGGCATATGCTTCTCCAGTCGACTTTTATGTTGAAAAGATTGTTGAAAGTATTGCAACGCTTGCCGCAGCCTTTGCACCGAAGCGGGTGATTGTGCGTCTATCTGACTTTAAATCTAATGAATATGCCAATTTATTAGGTGGTGATGTGTATGAACCACATGAAGAAAACCCAATGATTGGCTTTCGTGGTGCGTCGCGTTATGTTTCTGATAGCTTTAAGCCGTGCTTTGAGCTAGAGTGCCGTGCCTTATTAAAAGTACGTGAGGAATATGGCTTTAAAAACGTTGATGTGATGGTGCCATTTGTGCGTACGCTTGCTGAAGGTCAGCAGGTGGTTGATTTATTAAGCGAGTACGGTATCAATAAATCAGATGATATGAATTTACATATGATGTGTGAGTTGCCTTCAAATGTAATCTTGATTGATGAGTTTTTAGATATTTTTGATGGTGTATCGATAGGTTCGAATGACCTAACTCAGTTAACCTTAGGCTTAGACCGTGACTCTGGTATTGTCGCTCACTTATTTGATGAACGTAATCTTGCAGTAAAACGCTTACTTGAGCAGGTAATCTCGCGTTGTAAGGCGCGTGATCGTTATGTGGGTATTTGTGGTCAAGGTCCATCAGATTACCCAGAGTTGGCTGCATGGTTGCTTGAGCAAGGAATTAGTAGTCTGTCTTTAAATGCAGATACGGTGCTATCGACGTGGTTAGCGTTGGCAAAGGAGCAGCCACAAGCTTCATTGGCGACACATATTACTTAATGCTTTAGGTTAGAGACCAAAGTCTGAGTGTGAATTAGGAAGCTGCTTGTTGCTTTTAGCAAGTGGCTTTTTTATTGGCTTATTCCTTAATTTCGTTGATTTATTTTATCTTTGATTCAATGCAATATATAAAAAGTAAGTAAATTTAAGTGTTTTTACTTGGATAGCGTGTGGTCATTTTTTGTTGTGTTGTGATTGCTTGATTTTATTCAGGTTGATCTGTTGACAGCCTCCTTAGCAAAAGCTTATAGTGAACAGCTTGTAGTTTTAGTTTGATTGTATTGAGTTGAGGTCAAAGTTGTAAGATGACCAGTTATAGTGTTGTATCCTGTAAGCCAGGATTTATGTCACAAGTTTGGAATGTTTAGCGATTAACCAGTGTATTGATATATCGAGGTAACCATATGTCCAGTCCTTTATGTTATTATTTATCTTTAGGTTTCTTATCCTTTTCCTTTCTTTTTTTATCCAATGATTTTTTCATATCAATTAAAAATCAGTCTAAGCGTTTATTAAAGCCGTTCAGTAAATCTTAGTTTTACATACAATTTTATTGACTGTTTGATAAAAGCCTTTGCATATCAGTATCTATTTGTTTAGAGATTATAGCAGGTGATTATTATTAGATTGATTGATTTGTTAGTTTTAAGCTTAACTTTAGAAATTAAAAAGCTAGAAATAGGATAATTGAAGATGTTAGTTAGAAATTTACGCGCCAGGCATTTAAATATGATTGCATTGGGCGGATCGATCGGTACAGGAATTTTTCTTGCCAGCGGCTATGCCATTCATATTGCCGGCCCAGGAGGCGCTTTAGCCGCTTATAGCTTAATTGCGATTATGGTTTATTTTTTGATTACCAGCTTAGGGGAAATGGCAACTCACCGGCCAACAACAGGGTCTTTTTGCGAGTATTCATCACGTTATGTCGACCCTTCGTTTGGTGTAGCGATGAGCTATAATTATTGGTTTAATTGGGCAATTACCATTGCTGCGGAGATTTCAGCCGCGACGATTATTATGAAATACTGGTTTCCTGATATATCTGCAGTGATGATTTCTGCGCTATTTTTTGGCCTTGTGTTTTTTGTCAATTTATTCTCTGTGCGGGTTTATGGTGAAACAGAGTACTGGATGTCCTTCCTTAAAGTGGCTGTTATTGTCGTTTTTATTATTTTATGCTGTTTTTTAATCTCGAAAAAATCAGAATTTGGCATTGCCAATTTTACGATTGCAGATGGTCCTTTTCATAATGGTTGGCTTGGTTTTGCTTCGGTTTTTTTAATTGCAGGTTTTTCTTTTCAAGGTTCAGAGCTTATCGGTATTGGTGCGGGTGAAGTGAAAGACCCAGAAAAAAGTATCCCAAAAGCGGTGCGGACTATTTTTTGGCGCTTAGTCTTATTTTATGTATTAACAACATTGTTTATTAGTCTATTGGTACCTTTTAATAGTCCGGCCTTAGCCAATCAAGACAGTGTTGATTCCAGTCCATTTACTTTGGTATTTCAAAGTTATTTCGGCCATGGCTTTGCAACGAATTTAATTAATACGATCATCTTAATAGCGGTAGTATCTGCGGCGAATGCGAGCATGTATGCTTCAACGCGAACACTTTGGTATATGGGAACAACTGGTCAAGCCCCTAAATTTTTTAGTAAAACAACAAAGTATGGTTTGCCGATTTATGCATTATTAGCCACGGCAGCAATCGGTTCAGTCATTTTCTTATCGTCTTTAATTGGCAATGGCCGCATGTTTACCATCTTACTGACAATTTCAGCCTTGTGTGGTTTTATCGCTTGGTTTGGTATTGCCTTGAGCCATTATTGTTTTCGTAAATATCATTTAAAAGGAGATTTATCTGCTTTAAAATATAAAGCGAAGTTATTTCCTTATGCACCAGTGATTGCAATGGTGATGATTGTGGTGATTGTTGCTGGGCAAATTTACACGCTAACTGGTGATATTACTATAGGAGTTATTTTACAGCAATATGGTGCTTTAATCGCCTTTATTGCGATTATTGTCTTGCATAAATTTTTTTCAAAAAAGCATATGCAGATTGTTGATGATAAAGTGACTTGGGTCGGTGCAGAGACTGAGAAACTTTCTATTAAATAAAATAGCTGTAAGGGCCTTTCTGGCCCTTATCTGATTATTTAGGTTGGCTTGGTGAAGCAGTATGTGAAGTGGTTGATTGATCCGGTTGTTGCTCGGCAAAGTAGCTACTGAACATTTGGCTGGATTGCTGTTTTTTTTGATTTCTTTCTAAAGTGGAGATGATATCAACTAATAGGTTATCACCTTGGTTATCTCTAGTTTGGACACTACCTTTACTTGCGGCATAAGCTTCCTTATTCTGTTGTCGGCAGCTTTCCTGTTTGAGTAAAGAGATTTGTTGCTTTCTGTATAGCGTTGAATCCATATTGCTGGGCTTGAGTGCTTTGCCATCAGTATTAGGTTCTGGCTCTTTGATTTGTAACTTTTGCCTAACTTCTAAAGGGAGGCCTGGATTGTTACTTTGAATGTAACTTTCTGCTGCTGTTTCTTTTGTTGTCTTTTCAAAGGTTAATTTGTTAATTACTTCATCTTTTTGCGCGATAGTTTGCTGTAGTTCATGCACTTTTTCTTCAAGTGTCGTAATCTTGATTTGTGCTAAATCTGCATCGAAGCATTGAGATGTATAGTCTAGCGCATCGTTTATTGCTACATGCAAAATCCACATTTTTTGACAAGGTTTCTTTTTGTTGTCAATAATAGACTGTATAGATTTCCCAATCTTGGTAATTATTGAATTTAATTGTGACCTTAGTTCAGGTATTTTTTCACTATTTTCTTCATGGCCCTGGATTAACTCTTTTACTGTTTTTGATGATAGTTCTCTTAATTCATGCATAGCCTCATAGGTGTTCGATACATGGCTACTATATTTTGATTTTTCTTCTTTAATATGTTCAAAAAGAGTTAGTGTGTAATAAACTAAATTTGATATTCCTTTATTTCTAAGCCATTTACTCATTATTTTTCTACCTTATGTTGATTCTATGTGTTTTGCGGAATATATTAAAAATATTAATTTATATGTATTACTATTAGATAAATGTTACTAGTTTTTTATGAGATTAATTATTTAATTTGAGAAAACCTAGTGCTGTAATACAATCGTCTGCTGTTGCACCTTGATGAGTAGTGAAAAAAGGTGTTGCAGATCGACTTGTAGAAGCATATGAACTTAATTTAGTTTCTGTCCACTTCTCATAATGAACAACTGGGTCCTTTTTATTGAGTTTTCTTTCTTTAAATTCTTGTAAACCAAAAATAACCATTCTATGTTGATTTTTAGTGATTTGATCAGAATTAACCAACAGCTGATATGGGTCTGCCCTTCCATCAACTAAATCTTTCTTGTGCTGTATGTACTGATGATATTCATTTGATTTAGAAGAGCTTGCACTCGCTGCGAGCCAAGGAGTGCAAGGCACGGGGTGAGTAGGCCGAGGTAGGTTCGGGTTTTTAGCAGAGCGGAGTTGCGAAAGGCCGTTAGGTCTGTAGCAAGCGTAACGAGTGTCTAAAAATCTATACGAACCGTAGAGTCATGTGAGAGCACAGTGGTGGAGTGTGCCGATTCAAGGCACGCAACGCTGTGTGACGCGGACAGCCGAGGGTTTATAGTCGTCGCGTTTTTCTCGGCGATTTTGCATCATTGGATGTGCAAAATACCTACCGAGGTAGCGACGCTTACGTTCTTCTTCTCCTGGTTTTCTCCCTTTTATTGAGCCATATCGCATTGGTCTGCTATTTTGTAATCTTGCAGTTCTGCTAACTATTTCTTCATAATTTTCTGAACAAAAAAGCCTGATTTCTTGATATAGAAAATTTATTTTGATAAGTTTTTTATCTAATTTTGCTAGTTCTTGTTGTTCTTGTTGTTCTTGTTGTTCTTGTTGTTCCTCTGGATATAATTTATTAATCCTACTTGCAAGACTATTTCTGAGTGTATTCAATCTAAATTGGCTAGGTAGGAATCCTACACGTGCTTGAAACTTTAAAGAGTTGCGTTCAAATTTATTTCTAGTAAATTTTGGCATTATTTTATCCTGATTATAAAAAATATTTTTTATAAATGTTTTTAGTAAGTAAATTTTAAGTTTATTAATTTTTTTAAATTAAAATATTTATAATTTAATTGGTCAAGTTAAACCAAGGTTAATTAAAGTTAAATCAAGTTAAGTTAAGGTTAAATAAATTAAGTTAAAGTTAAGTAAAGTTAATAAAAGTTAAATAAGGTTAAATAAGGTTAAAATTTACACTCCAGAAAAGTTATTTTTAATTGTTTATATTTGTTATTAATTTAACCCTCCTTTGGATAAATTTAACTTTTTCTCTAGTAAAATCAAATAGAATTATTTAATCGTATTAATAGGTTTTAACTATTTTTAGTTTTTCGTGGTTAATGATTCTATCAGTACTTGTATTTTTTATTCAAATACTGATAAGCTTTTTTTAAATTGAGCTGCTTGATCTTGAGTGATTTTTTCAGAATCAATTAAGATTCTACATGGGTCATTTTTTCCATACATTAATTCTTTTGTGTATTGCCTAAATTTACTTGGAGTATATGGTTTTCTTTTTTTTGGCTCTTTTTTCTTTCTCCCTTGTATTAAACTGTACCGATAAGTTCGGCTGCTTTGTAATTTAAGCGACATTCGAGACAGTAATTCGTGTTGCTGTAAACAGAAAATCCTAATTTCTTGGTATTGTAGATATGCTGCACTAAATTTCTCTTTACTGTTTAATAGGTCTATTTTTTCTTGATATATTGAGTTAATTTTATCTGCTAGACTATTTTTTAATTTGTTTAATTTATAATAGTGGCGATAAAAGCCAATACTTGCTGTAAGTCTTAAAGAAGCACGATTTTTTGAATATGAAATCTGATCTGATGCTTTTAACATTATTTTTATCCTGAACAAAATAAACTTTACTTAATAAGGTTGCTTGAAATTTATTTGTGTTATTTTTTAATAAAAATATTCATCATTCACTTAGTTAAGTTACATATTATTAAAAACAATATTCTCATTAAATTACTTTTAATTGTTGATGTTTGTTATTAATTTAACCCTCCTTTGTATAAATTTAACTTTTCCACTGATAAAATCAAATAGAATGATTTTATCACCTTGATAGGTTTTAACTATTTACTATAAGTGTGCTATATAGATTGTTTTTATTATTTATTTATCTGTGTGCTTGCCTATGGTCACCTATCGTTTAGGCTCAGCAAAAGCGGCTTAGTTGCAGGAAGTTTTATATGACTTTTATCAATATTAATATTGCAGCAGAGTCTTAGCCATCCTTGCCTTTGATCATGCTTTTGGGGGCATAGATAATAGATATTGGAATGCCAAAGCTATCACTTGGAAAAACAGTGTTATCAAGCGCTGCGAGCCAAGGAGTGCAAAGCACGGGGTGAGTAGGCCGAGGTAGGTGAGGATTTTTAGCAGAGCGGAGTTGCGGAAGAGCGTAAGGTCTGTAGCAAGCGTAACGAGTGTCTAAAAATCTTTACGAGCCGTAGCGCCATTTGAGAGCAGGGTATGTAGTGGCCGATTCAAGGCACGTAATGCCCTGTGACGAGGGCAGCCGAGGGTTTATAGTCGTCGCGTTTTGCTCGGCGATTTTGCATCATTGGATGTGCAAAATACCTACCGAGGTAGCGACGCTTACGTACATCATAAACCGTTTGTTGATTTTTGTTGCTATCATTGTATATAGCTAAATCCTAAATGTATGGCATAATAACTTATTGAATAATTGTAGAATTAAACAAGGAATGTGCCATGGGGTATCCAGTTGAATTCAGACGGAAGGTC
>LVCQ01000098.1 GCA_001644975.1 Piscirickettsiaceae bacterium NZ-RLO1 | reverse complement strand
TTCGCTGCGAGCCAAGGAGTGCAAAGCACGGGGTGAGTAGGCCGAGGTAGGTGAGGATTTTTAGCAGAGCGGAGTTGCGGAAGAGCGTAAGGTCTGTAGCAAGTGTAACGAGTGTCTAAAAATCTTTACGAGCCGTAGCGCCATTTGAGAGCAGGGTATGTAGTGGCCGATTCAAGGCACGTAATGCCCTGTGACGAGGGCAGCCGAGGGTTTATAGTCGTCGCGTTTTGCTCGGCGATTTGCATCATTGGATGTGCAAAATACCTACCGAGGTAGCGACGCTTACGAGTCTGCTCAGCAACTATGGCTTCTAACTGTTGGATATATAGACTGCCATCTGTGTAATCTATGCCGTAGTCAGAGTTGGTGGGATCATGGTTAGTATCGACTCCGATAACTGAGAACCCAGACTGGGCGGCAGCTTGAATGTGGTGTTTATTATTATCGATGAGTATCACATCTCGAGGTGGTACATGACACCTATCTATTATTTTCTGAAGATCAAGCGTTTTATTTCGAGATCCATCATAAAAACAAAAGTTATCTGGTAGCTTAATATTGTATTCAATTTGACAAAAATGTTTTATTTTTTCTTTAGAACAACTGCCTGCGGTAATAAACGCAATTTCATCTTTATTCATTAAAATTGCTTTCATAAATTTGGCGACTGTATCTCGATTAATCGTATAGCTTGGATAGTTAGAGCCATAGACAGAGTAATGTGATCGAGTATTTGGTACTTTATTAATTAAAGAGTGGCTGTGAGTAGTCTTCGGGCACGTAATGCCCTGTGACGAGGGCAGCCGAGGGTTTATAGTCGTCGCGTTTTGCTCGGCGATTTTGCATCATTGGATGTGCAAAATACCTAACGAGGTAGCGACGCTTACGTTTCGGTTAGCTTGCATCGAAATGTACTACATTTAGTAAGTATGGAGTGGTGTTGGTTGAGATAGGTAAATCACCATGGAGTCCTAAGAAAATAGGATCTTGCTTTAGATGATAAAAATGACATGGGTAAATTTGCTAATTACCAACAATATTGCTGAATTCACTTTGTATAAGGGGTCACGACTGTATGAACATTAAAAACACCATGAAGCTAGTGTTTGGAGTGATCGCCTTTGGCATCGTGATCAGCATATTGATGGTACTTCAGCTCAATCGTTTGTTGCAAAAGGTAGATGAAGAAGCAAAGATCCGCTACCAATCATATCAGGCGGCAGATGAGTTACGACAAAGCTCTGATGATCTGACTCGTTTAGGCAGGACTTACGTACTGACCGCTGATGACACCTACGAAAAAATGTATATGGATATTTTGTCGATTCGTAACGGTGAGAAACCCCGACCTCAGAATTATCACAGTATTTATTGGGATTTAGTGCTCGACTATGATCAAAAACCCAAACCTGATGGGGAGAAAATTTCTTTGAAATCAAGGATGAAAAAACTCGGCTTCACTCAGTCTGAATTCAAGCTACTACAGCAGGCTCAGCAAAATTCTGATGCGTTGGTCAAGATGGAAGTCAAAGCGATGAATGCAGTGAAAGGCCTATATCCTGATAATTCAGGCAACTATTCTCAGCGTGGAGAGCCTGATTTAGCCATGGCAGCAAAGATGTTACATAGTAAAGAGTATCATCGTGAGAAAGCTAAAATCATGACACCAATCAACGACTTTTTCAAGGAACTCGAAGCACGGACTAGTCGCCAGTTCGAAGCAGCTGCACAAGAAGTGCGAGCTATCGTGTTAGTGGGTAATGTTTCTTTGGTTATTGTGTTTATTATTTCTATCATTGGCTACATTATCGTGAACCGTCGAGTTGTAAAACCTATTGACCAAATGGCGGATCTGCTTCAGCAAGTTGATAACCACTCGGATTTGACCTTGAGAGTTGACGAGAAGAGCAACAATGAGTTGGGGATCATCGGTAGTAGCATAAATAAAGTGTTGGCCAGTTATGCAAAAACTATCAGCAAAATCAATCAAGTCAACTCCACCATCTCGAATATCTCTCAGTCGATTCAATCTATTACACAGAAAAACATTGAAATGGCTAGAGAGCAAAGCCAAGAGGTGAAGATGGCAGCCACTGCAATGGAAGAGATGACTGCAGCGCTTTCAAATGTAGTAGACAGTACCAATATGGCGGAACAGTATGCCGGCAGTGCCGAGAAAGAAGCATCCACGAGCAAAATGGTGTTCGATAAAACCACCAACGAATTTTCTCAACTTGAAGGTGAGTTCACCATCACCTCTCAGATTATTCAACAATTGGCGGAAGAATCAAATAATGTCGGTAATGTTCTTGATGTGATCAAGGCCATTGCTGAGCAAACTAATTTATTGGCGCTCAACGCTGCTATTGAAGCAGCTCGTGCTGGTGAGCAAGGTCGGGGTTTTGCGGTGGTGGCGGATGAAGTACGCTCTTTAGCTCAGCGCACCCAAGATTCTACTGGTGAAATTGAGAGCATTATCTTGACGTTGCAAGAGAAAGCTAAAGGGTCAACGGAGACCATTCACAGCAGTACGGACAAAATGCAATCGACTCGATCCAATATGGGGGTTGCTAATGGAGCTTTAAGTACCATCCAAGGTTCAGTGATTGAAATACATAAGCTCAATACATCGATTGTCACAGCAACGGAAGAGCAAGTGGCGGTGAGTGATGAAATCTCTGGAAATTTGACGAATATCAAGAATTTGTCTTTAAATATGAATGAAGCGATCAATCAACTTGAGCCTTTTGTGGCTGACCTACAAAATAATGTCAATGACCTCAATCAGGTGGTTTCTGATATTCGAACATAGGCCAGTTATACGGGCGACTTTATGTAAGACGCCTTACAGATTCAGGCAAGATACGTCACCTGAAAATTTAAGGCTTGTAGCAAAAAGAAGGGCGTGTACTACCATATTCGCCACCCCAATCATCGGTCATTTGATTGCGAACATCCCAAAGTTCGGGGAAAAAACGCATTTTCAGTCCTTTTTCTAATAAGTCGGTTGAATGGCCTTTTAGTGACTTTGAGCTCAGGCCGAGTATACGTTGAACCAGTTGAATATGGCGATAGCGAAAATGCTGAAAAAGCTCATCAAATTCGGCTAATTGTTCAGCAAGAAGGTACAATTCATCGTGTTGATAGTGGTCATCATAAATGTCACGCAAAGAAAGATTAGTAGGTATTAAATAATGTGTTTGGAAGCTTTGCCAGAGGGGTTTAGCCATTTGAATAATGACATGAAAGCCTGGTGATTCTTGGCCACTGCCATTGCCCAAGTTTAAGCGGATCTTTTGGTAGTCTTTAGGTGACATGGTTTCTAATAGAGCTAAATGATCGACCATACTGTGTTGAATACGATGCGTGCGGTTAAACAGAGTGAGTGCTTTTAGGCTGTGTTTTGCCGCGAGCTGTTCATCAATCTCTAATAGAGTATAAGCGATGAGTTTCATCCATAATTCTTGAACCTGGTGGGTAATTTGAAATTGCAACTCATCATGGTTGCATAGTTGGTCATAGGGTGTTTGGCATTGCAAAAGATCATGCCTGTTTAAATATTGTTCATAATCTGAGGTGTTATCGCCCGCTATCAGAGCGTAAAAGCTATGGCGGTCCATGCCATCTCCTTAGTATAACCGGATCTATTTTTATTAGTTTATAAAAATAATTCTTTATTTGCCAATTAGTTACTTTGATAAATGCAGCTAAATTGAGTCGCGTTTAGTGAATAAAATATTGCACGGTTGCAACAACACGCACCTTTTTCATAATTTCATTATCACCGTATGAGCCATCCGCAGAGCGGATAGAAAACAACCCTTGAGAGGCATGACGAATGCCTTTGAGGGTGCTACGTGAGTTTTTAGCAAATGTTTGGGCGGCTTGTTCAGCGTTCTCAGTCGCTAGAGTGAGCATGCTGGGTTTGACCTGATTAAGGTCAGTATAGTTATAGCGTGTATTCGAGCTGGTGATAACCACACCTTGCTGGACTAACTCGCCTGTCGCTTGGGAGGCTTGACTGACCCGTTGGACTTGCGTAGTTAGTAAGTTGACACCCGCTGTAGCGCTATAGCGTGATTCAGGTTTGCGGCTACCGTATTGATTGGCATTGTTATCTGTTACCGCAACAGTATCAAAATGAATACTTTCTGCCTTAAAACCCTTTTGTTTAAGAAAAGAGCTGATGTCTACTTGTGCTTTGGCAATCTGTTGATACAGGCCGGACAGTGAGTTGCTGCTGGTGGAAAAACGCAGTTGCCATGTCGCTTGATTAGCCGCAACGGTTTTCTCAGCTAAGCCTTTGACTGTGACATAGCGGTTATCATTGTGAAACAAGGTGAGGCCAATGGCAACTAAAGCACCAGCACCGACCATACCACCGGCAAGAATAAAGCTAGATAGAGTACGCATGATATTAGACTCAAAATTAATAAAATAGCCTTGATCATAAAATTAAATTGAATAAGTTGGCAATCATATTACTGGTTTATTTTTTATAGATGATGTGTATATATCGATGATATACCTTGTCTCTAGAGTTTATAGTGAAATTATAAGGATGCGCCTAACTCCTTTAATTCTTTTTTTAAGTCTTTTTCACTGCTAGTTTGCACGCCCATTAGTGTGGCAAGCTTGTCTAAACCATATCGATTCGTATTTGTTTTTGTAATTTCTGCGAGCTCTTCAAGTTTAATTTTTGGGCTTTCTATAATGAAGTCAAAAAAACGCTTTAATTTGATTTGGTCTAAATTACCTGGCTCCGGCTGTGGAAGTTCTTCCCCCTGGTACTTTTTTTGAATTAATAAGGCAAGGTAGTCACTTGTATGTGAGCGTGCTGCAAACCGGTTCATGACGTCTGTCGCTATTTTTATTAATGCTTTATTGGTCATACTGTGTTGAAACTGCTCAAGCTCGTGTTGTTGCAATAGCGAATCTTGACCATTATTTTTGACAAAGCGTTTTTTCGTCAATTCAGTGGGTGCAAGACAAGCGAAATCACCTGTAGTATGTTGCTCTTCATCACGGTAACTGTGGTTAGCGATGGCTTGCTTGACCTGTTGCATGTTTTCATGATCTATGCCAGCACTGCCAAAAGAGCGATCATGGTTGGCCTCTTTTAAAACCCATAATCTGTGCTGACCTTTTGGCAGTGGGCTAAATAAAGGTTGAAAATAGGGGGTGGGGCAATTAGTAACGATGGCAGAATGCTCAGCATAAAAGACATCTGCGCTGACTTTTTTAATAAATGGGTGAGTATTATCACTTAGTGAAGCGAAATCCAATCTTTCTCTATCCCATGGACCTCCTGGCACGGGGTCTAATCCATAAATATGCACTTTGCCTAGTTTTTCTATTTCTGTGGAGTTTAATTGATCTTGGAGTTTTTTAAGTAGTTGACAGGCGGCGATGCCACCGCGGCTCCAGCCGGTGATATCAATATCCAGTGTTTCGTTTTCTGTTAAATGCTGAATTTTACATTTAATTATTTCTAGCGCTTGATTGGTGGTATTTTCAAGGCCAAATTCACCTTTACTGCCATCAAACATGGCCTTATAGTTGGTGGCTTTTTGCGAGCTGCGATTTGATGTGCCGGGACCTGCAAAATAAAATTTACTACGCTCTATATGTGGTAATACGCCTTGATATGCAGTAAGTTCTACTTTAGCTGCAGAGTGATTTTCACTGTGCAACTGGGCGGCCATGCTGTTAAGTTCAACGAGCGTTGCTTGACCTAATAGGGATTTATAATCTGGGTTGGCATTGGTGCCATCAAAAGTAAAAAATAGTTTTGGCATAACAAGCCCTGTACCACAATATTAAATTTTACGTTAAATTATAATAATTTATATTTATTTTCAATATATTTACATTTTTCTTATTTTAAAAACGCGATAGTAAGGGCTAAAGGTAGAGGTTTAGATTTAGTTTGATGTTTATGCAAAGGATCTTTATTAAAGAGAAAAGCATGAACAGCTGTTTTCTAAGTATTTTTAGGGTGGTTATGGAGAATGGGAATGCACAGAGTTTGGTTGGAATGATTTGGTATTATACAGATTAGGTATAAAAAAACCGACGATTGTCGGTTTTTTCTTACATCGCTTTGATGTGTGCGCTCAAACGGCTTTTATGACGTGCCGCTTTATTTCTATGAATAATGCCTTTATCAGACATGCGATCAATTACTGGAACCGCAGCAGTAAATGCATTTTGAGCAACTTCTTTATCACCAGCTTCAATTGCGCTGACGACTTTTTTGATGTAAGTGCGTACCATAGAGCGTAGGCTCGTATTGTTTTGACGGCGGCTTTCAGCCTGACGCGCACGCTTTCTTGCTTGTGCAGAGTTTGCCATTTTCTAACCTTTAAAATGTACTTAAGAATCGATAAACCAATAGGTGCACAATTGTCCATATCTTGACTTGGTTTGTCAAGTTCTATAACGCTTAGTTTAATAAATATGCTTTATCCTGTATAAAAGAGTCTTGTGTGGTGATATCGATTTTATTTTAGGTTTTATAAGGTATTATGAGTCGTTCGTTACTTAAATCTATTTCTATAGTCAGTTTGATGACCTTATTATCGCGGTTATTGGGCTTTGTGCGCGATATGGTGTTTGCGCATTTATTTGGTGCAAGTGCTGAGATGGGGGCGTTTTTAGTTGCTTTTAAAATCCCGAATTTTATGCGACGTTTATTTGCCGAAGGGGCGTTTTCACAGGCTTTTGTGCCAATCTTCTCAGAATATAAAGAAAAGCAGACGCTGGATGAGGTTCGGTTATTTTTATCCCGAGTGATTGGCACGTTGGCGGTGGCTCTATGCGCGGTGACATTGCTGGGGATGTTTGCAGCGAAATACTGGGTAATGGTGTTTGCTCCAGGTTTTATTCAAGAAGGCGCCGGCCAGTTGACACTGGCAGCGGATTTATTGCGTCTTACTTTCCCCTATCTGTTGTTTATTTCGCTAACGGCTTGTTTTGCTGGCGTATTGAATAGTTATCGGTGCTTTGCTATTCCTGCGGTGACGCCAGTGATTTTGAATGTTGTTTTGATTATTGCGGCCTTTTTAGGGGTGCATTACGGTTCTGGGCATGGTATTTATGCAGTGGCTTGGGGTGTAATGGTCGCGGGTGTGGCACAGTTGTGTTTTTTATTGCCCGCATTGCAGCGTCAAAATATGCTGGTGTGGCCGAGTTGGGGCTGGCAAAGCCCAGGGGTACAGCGGGTGTTAAAGCTGATGGGCCCCGCGATTTTTGGCGCTTCGGTCGCACAGATTAGCCTATTATTAGATACTGTATTCGCATCATTTTTAAAAACTGGCAGTATCGCTTGGCTTTATTATTCAGATCGCCTGATGCAGTTTCCGTTGGGGATGCTAGGGGTGGCCTTAAGCACCGTTTGTTTGCCACATTTGTCGACGTACTTTAGTCGAGGAGATGAGAAAAATTTTGCTAAGGTCATTGATTGGTCGTTGCGTTTGGTGTTGTTGCTGGCCGTTCCTGCTGCACTGGGTCTTGCATTGATTTCAGGACCGTTGCTTACTACTTTATTTCAGTATGGTGCTTTTAGCTCCGAAGATGTCCTACAGGCGCAAAAAAGCTTAATTGCTTTTGCTATTGGTTTGATTGCCTTTATTGCGACTAAAGTGTTGGTCTCCGCTTTTTATGCGCGCCAGAATGTTAAAACCCCAGTGCGTATTGCGGTATGGGCGATGGGACTGAACCTTCTATTAAATGCTGTATTATTTATACCCTTGGCGCATGCAGGTTTGGCTCTAGCAACCTCACTTGCCGCTATATTCAATATGGCAGTGCTATATTATGGCTTGATAAAGCAAGGCATTTATCGCGTTTCTCACCTGTGGTGGCAGGTGTGCTGGAAAGTGATTATCGCCAGTAGTTTTATGGGTGCACTGTGCTATTTTGGTGTGCCAAAGACCGTAATATGGCTAAAGTGGCAGGCCGGGCAGCGTTTTATGGGGTTGGCTCTAGTGATTGTAGCTGTTGTGGGGCTCTATTTTTTAGCTTTATATTGCTTAGGTATTCGCAAGCACCACTTTCGCTCATAAGTGTTCGTTTAATTTTTGCTTATTGATGTAGTGGACTGGACATCGCTTACGTTTTATTAGGATCTGCGGTATACTCGCTTACATTTAAATTCTAAATCTGGGATTCTCAAATAGACTAGGATGAACCTAGATATTAACTAAATGAAACTAGATTATTGTAGGCAGATAGCAAAGCGTGATGAGAGTGCTACGTGATCGTCGAGGCCAGTGTCAATTTCCATCTGGGAGTGTGGCGACGATAGGTAACTTTGATGGGGTCCACTTAGGCCATCAATCGGTGTTAAGTCAAACCAAACGGCAGGCTGAACGTCTAGGATTGCCTGCGGTTATAATTATTTTTGAGCCACAGCCCGCTGAATTTTTTATGCCGGCTAAAGCACCACGGCGTTTAACACCGTTACGAGATAAATTATTAGCCTTAAATGAGGCAAAAATCGATGCGGTATTATGCTTATCATTTGATGCTGATTTTGCTGAGCTTACAGCGGACGCATTTATTCAAGAAGTTTTGATAAAACAACTGAACATACAGCATGTGGTCATTGGTGATGATTTTCGTTTTGGTAAAAAGCGTTTAGGCGATTTTAATTTATTGGCTCGGTGGGGGAAAAAGCGTGGCTTTGCAGTGAGCCCTATAGATACTCTCAGCCAAAATGCTGAACGAGTTAGCAGTACGCGAGTGCGCCATGCTTTGGACCAAGGCGATTTTACGCAAGCACAAATTTTACTAGGACGAGCTTATCGGTTAAATGGGCGAGTGATTCATGGCGATAAGCGCGGGCGGACGATCGGCTTCCCAACAGCAAATATTGCTTTAAAACGCCCAAGTATTTTACATGGGGTTTACGTGGTCTCCTGTCAAGTCCATGGTCAAATCGTGCGAGGCGTTGCGAATGTGGGGCAGCGGCCGACAGTTGATGGCAAGCGTTGGTTATTAGAAGTTCATTTATTTGATTTTCAGCAAGAGATTTATGGTGAGTATATTACGGTTGAATTTTTGCAGCGTTTACGTGGTGAACAACGCTTTGAGTCATTTGATGCGTTAAAAATACAGATATTAGATGATGTTGAAAAGGCACAGGCCTATTTTCAAGCTGAAGGCTGAAATTTAAGTGATGCTATTGGAAATTACAACTATAAAAATTATAAAGTTATAAAATTATTCTATGAATCTAGAAAATTTAGAAATTATTAAAATTAAATTTAGAAAATAAATGCAAGATTAAATTAGGATTAAAAGGTTAAATAGGGCATGAGCAACTATAAAAAAACATTGAATCTTCCTGAAACCAAATTCCCGATGCGTGGCAACTTGCCTCAGCGTGAGCCTGGAATTTTGCAAAGTTGGTACACGAAGAAGATTTATCAAAAAATTAGAGACGCTCGTGCTGGTCAAGAGGCGTTTATTTTGCATGATGGCCCGCCGTATGCCAATGGCGATATTCATGTCGGCCATGCGGTAAATAAAACACTAAAAGATATTGTGATTAAATCAAAGACATTAAGTGATT
>LVCQ01000097.1 GCA_001644975.1 Piscirickettsiaceae bacterium NZ-RLO1 | reverse complement strand
GTGCACAGCGAGAAGTAAGCCGGTGACAATAAAGACCGTTAAAATCGCTTGGGGTATGCCGTTTAATCTCGCGGCTAATCGTGCTAGGAGAAAAGTCAAGTGCTCTAGCAATTGATCTGAGCGAGTCTCCTTCTGATAATCGTTGTTCGATATAAAAACGATCTTTTTCATTTAAGTGCCGATAAACCATCTCTACCCTCTAAGTCAAAAGGCGAACTAGAGAGTTTATCTGTATGAATATGAACTCTCTACTGAGTGTTGCACTTCAGATGACGGAGGGCGAATTGCAAGCACTATCTTATGCTTAAGGTGAAATGTCAACGGAGCCTAATTTATAATCAATAACTTATCAAAAAAGGAGTTTAAAGATACCCTCTACAGATTAAGGCCTAAAGTAGATTCTATTTGCTGTGTTATAAAAAATATCTTCATGTGTTATTTGGGGTAGTTTATTCATTAATGTTTCTTGCCATAGTGTATAGTGATGGTGGTTATCGACAGGAAAATTAGAGCCATAGCATAATCTTTGGCTTGGTATATTAGATAAAATAGCGTCTAAGCAGCCATCTAGTGCTCTTTCCTGGCTATTTATCATATAAAATCCTGAGAGTTTTAAAATAATATTATTATATTGAGTGATTTCTTTGATTAAGTCATGCCAGGCTTGCATCTCTTGGTTAGATTGTGTGAGCGGCAAGGCCATATGCTCGATGACAGTGGTGACTTGAGAATCGTTGATATTGTCTAGTATATTAAGTAGTTGGCTCGCATACATTTGACATTCAAAAATATAGTGATGATCTTTTAATAAAGTGAGCTTTTGGGTCAAGTTTTTAGGAAGGCAATGATATTGGCACGGTGAGTAGGTAGACTCCGTGTGGTAAGACATAATTTGCCGAATGCCGACAACTTTTGAATATTTTTTGAGCTGATTAAGTTGCAATAAAAAATGATTATCATCAACGTAAAAGTCTCCACAGCCAATATAGCGCATATGATATTGGCTTAATTGATTTTCTAACCACTCTATTTCTGTAATGGTATTAATTGCTGAATCATGAGCTTCGATATGAACGAATTGCTTGTATGGCAATGCTGTTGGGAGAAAATCTTGTTGTAATTCTTTTTTTTCGTTATATACCCATTGGTTAATATTATTTTTTAAATCCCAAAAATGAATATGGCTATCGATGATAGTATTCATATCTATGACTGGCCTCCTAATGTTATGTCAATTGTAAATCAAGAGGTGAGTATAACATTAAGTAAGTACAAGCGAACGAGAGGCGAATGAGCCGAGTATTATTTACCGTATTGTGCATGCGCAGATTTAAAAAATCAGAACTAGCTTGATTTACTTTGACCGGCGACGATTTTATCACACAGACCTTTAGGCATCATAATCCATTCTTTTTTATCGCCACTGGTTTTAGCTTGACCTGCGCAGGCATGGTGAGGGGTTGCGCAGTCATTTTTTCCTGCCTTGGCAATACCGTAGCATTTTTCAGATTTAGCAGCATGAATGTTAGAGACGGTGGTCGTTAAGCTTGCAGCGATTGCGGCGGCGATGGCCAGTGATAGTGCTTTTCTTGTTGCCATAATGATCATTACCCCATTAATTAAAAAATGAAAGCGGTGTGACTTATTTGGAGTGTAGTTGATAGTTTAGGTTATTTTTAGTTGGTGTTGTTATGGTCTATGTCTATTAAGTTGTCCAATAAAGTACAGGAATCGCAATGATTAAAAAAATAACGGTCATGACACTGCCAATTTTAATAAAATCACTGACGCGGTAGCCTCCAGGGCCAGTGATCAATGTATTGACCTGGTGAGAGGGTAATAAGAATGAATTGGATGCACAAACGGCAACAATTAAAGCGAATAAGCGCGGGTCAGTGCCCGTTTCTGTAGCCAGGTGAATGACGATGGGAACGAGTAAGAGTGTTGCGCCAACATTGGTCATTACTAGTGTGGCAAAGGTCGTAATAATACCGATTAAAAATGCGATTTCTAAGGTTGACCAGCCATGTAGTAGATCAATGATACCTTGGGTTAGCCACTGTGCTGTTCCTGTTATCTGTAAGGCAGTGCCCAAGGGAATCAGTCCGGCAAGCAAGAAGACCGTACGCCAGCTGATTGCTTGGTAGGCAGTTTCGATGGGAATGCAGCCGGTGACAATCATAAGCACTGCACCGGTCATCAGGCTTAAGGGCTCCGGTACTGTAGGTAAGATCACTAGGGCGAGAGTAAATAGTGCAATGGCCAGGGCATACCAGCGTTTTTCTAGGTGTTGGTGCTCTTTTGGGTAGTCACTGGTGATGACCAGGTAGCTTTCATTTTTTTCAAGTCGGCTTAAATCTTGCCAGGGTGAAAATACCCCTAAGGTATCGCCAGCACGTAAAGTCATTGCCTTCATTTCATCGCCTAAGCGTGAGGTTTTGCCACGTAGTACTGCGAGTAACTGTAAGCCATGCGTGCGTCGCATTTTTAATTTCTTAACTTGTTGACCGATAAGGTCAGAACTGGGTGGAATAACAACTTCACTAAGGCCTGTTCGCGCGGGGCTTAGTACCTCAGCAAATTTCTTTAAGCGAGGCTCGATTACAAGATTAAACTCTTTGGCAAAGTCACTAATGCGCTTTTCGTCAGCGAGACAAGCCAGTTTAAAGTGGGCCTTTAAAATGCTTTTGCGCAAAGGGGGAGAGGTGATTTCTTTTTCATTATAAAGGCCAATGATAGCAATATTATTATGGATTTTGGTTTCTAGCTCTTTTAAAGACATACCAATGAGCCGGCTGTCGGGGGTAATGGTGAGCTCAAAAAATTGTCCACCGATACCGTAGGTGTTGCGAAAGTAAGTTTTACGCACACCAAAACGTTTTTCTTTCGTAACAGGGAGCCAGTGGCGCGCGAAAAGAGCAAAAAATAAAACCGCTGCAATCAGTAGAGCGAGACCAACAGGGGCAACAGAGAAGAGGTGGTATTGCTCGCCGTGCCCAGCTGAGGCCATGAATTCGTTAAGAATAATGAGTGGCCCTGAGCCGACCATCGTGACTGTGCCGCCAATAATGGCACAAAAGGCCACTGGCATGAGTAGTCTGGATTTTGAAGTTTGTGTGCGCATAGAAATGCGACTGATTACTGGCATTAAGAGGGCAACTGCACCGACATTACGCAGAAAGCTTGCAAGTAGTCCAGCACTAAATGCGTGGGCGGCAATAAGACGGGACTCACTGCGTCCCCCTAATTTTAAAATGAGTTGTGCTAGATAATTGGATAGGCCAACACGGTCGATTCCAGCGCCAATAATCATGACCGCAATAATGGAGATAATGGCGCTGCTGGAAAAGCCGGCAAAAGCTTGTTGAGGGCTTAATATGCCAGATAGGCCGAGTATGGTTAAAACTAGGAGGGCTGTGACATCGGTTCTGAGCCATTCGGTGATAAATAAAATAATGGTGCAAACGAGGACAGTCAGGACAAAAATCATTGAAAGTGTCATGCGCTTATTCCACCTTGAATATTATATTTTTTCTCGGTCTCTTGTGTTAATTTTATATTTTATTATCTATCTAGTTTCGCTTATTTTTTGACCTTTTTAAATAGTAAGTCCCAGGTGCCATGACCTAAACGTTGGCCGCGTTGCTCGAATTTGGTTAGTGGCCTATAATCTGGTCGTGGGATGTATTGATCAGCGCCCGCGGTATTTTCAAAGTGGTCATGTGTCGATAGGACGTGCATCATATGTTCAGCATAGTTTTCCCAGTCCGTGGCTAAGTGAATCGTTCCCCCCATTGTCAGTTTTTGGGAGAGTAAATCAATGAATGCTGATTGAATTAAGCGGCGCTTATGGTGACGTTTTTTATGCCAAGGGTCTGGAAAGAAAATCTGCACTTGGCTTAAGCTATAATCTGGAATGCATTGCCTGAGAACTTCAACGGCATCGTCCATATAACTGCGAATATTTGTGATATTTTCTTGTTCCATCTGTAATAACAACGAACCGACACCAGGACGATGAACTTCTATACCAATAAAGTTATGTTCAGGCATGGCCTTTGCCATGGTCACTAGGGAGTTTCCCATGCCATAGCCAATTTCTAAGGTGATTGGCTGGTGATTCGTAAACTCTTTAATCGCATTAAAGTGACCTGCGGTGATGGTTTTACCGTAGTGTGGCCAGTGTTTTGCTAATGCTTGCTCTTGGCCTTTGGTTAAGCGGCCTTCACGGCGAACAAAGCTCTTGATCTTGCGTTGTGCTTTTGATGTGTGAACATGTGGCTGGGCTTGCGATTGAGTCATAGTGAGTTACTGCTCTTGTTGCTTTCTTAAATTTTAACGTTTATCTGCACTTGCTAGATCACTTTCAATGAGATCATTTTAAAATTTCTGAGCTGGATTTAATTAAAAAACTGAAGCTAGATATACAAAAAATCCGCTAAGTCTAAATTAAAACTGAGCGAGATGTGTGTAGGGCCTAGTTTCTAGGCCCTGTTTTTTTTGATTTTATAGCGATAGTATCTAATAGGGCTAGGCCCTCTTCATAGTACTTCATAAATTTATCGTGATGAATTTGCAGGCTGTGCTCATCCAGTACTTTTGCATTTACTGCAGCGAGAGATTTTCTGACCTCGGTTAGATGGGCATTAATTTTTTCAAATGGATTGTTATTATTTGAAGACATTATGATTTGAAATCCTCATGTTCATAGACTTGCCCTTTGATTCTCTGCTTGGGAGTATGGGCTGACTTTTGGGGGAAAAAACGTTTTTTTATCCAGGCGGCAACAAAGAGTACACAGGCGATGATCAAGCCCCAAAATAAAACATAGGCAAAAAATACAATGCTTACAAAAAAGAAGGCGATAAGTACACCCGCGCTGACAAAAGGGAGTATTTTTTTTAGAGCTGAGTTGAGCATGAATGAAATCTCCTAATAGCGACCTTGGCTAAGTTCTGCTGCCATACGAAACCACTCGGCAGCTTTTGTATCACTTTGGGTGACGCCAGTTCCTTTGTAATAGGCCCAGCCGCGCTCTAAGGCGCGAGCGTTAAATGCGTTAGGGCGTACTGCAGACAGGTACCATTGTGCTGCTGCTTTTGCATCTTGTTGGACACCTTTGCCAAATTCATACATAAATCCGACTTCAAGACATGCCTGTAGGTTCCCAGCTTGTGCAAAGGGAATGCTATCTTTAAATGCTTGTTTGAACTGGCCTGCCTGGAACTCATGGTTGGCCGTGATAAAATCTGTGGCAAAACCAGGAGCAGATAAAGCGATGATCAAAAATAAAACGGTTATTCTTAACAAAGAGTTAAATCCTCGTGGCGCTGCTGACTTTTCAAAGAAAAATCGAGTCTTCTTATCATAACGCAAAATTAGAAAATTATCACTCTACTCGGATAATTTGTCAAATTTTACTAAGCCTTGCTAACTATTTGAATGTAATAATGAAAGCCATAGTCGCAGGAAGTAGGTTTTATAATTATCTATATTAAGTTATTTATATTTTTCAAATTGAGATAGCGCGTATTGAAAATCTAATATCCTCGCCAGGAAACGACAGTCGCTCATTGGCTTTAAGTTCAAGTTAAGTGATAAATTTTTCTCACCTTAATTGGCCAAGTAAGCTTTAATGAACCAAGGCGGATAATGGAAAATCTTGATTTTAAAGTATCAATTATTAGGTTAGATATTTTAGTTGCAATGTAAATTTACATTAATTTTGTGTTAAATATATACAAATTATTGTTTTTTATGTAAATTGTTATTAATGGGTATATCACTGTTTGATGGTGGAAATGAGCATGGCATTACATGACTTAAAATTTAAAATAATTAGTTTTCTGCAACATATTAAAGATTATGAGAATAGTAAGGTTCTGAGTCGAGATAAGGTCGAGCGCAATGTTAATCAAGCTGTTGATAAGGCTACAAGTATAGCGAGTAAGCTTGTTGCTAGGGTTGCTAATAATAAGACTGCAGCTAAGATTCTTGTTAAAATGAATGCTAATTTGCAGTTGAAACCTGACCCGAGTCCCAGCATTGGCCCTGTTGAGGAGGTGGACCAAGTTCAAGCTGATGCTCAAAGCCGAGTTGAGATTGTTGGTGAGCTTTTACGCCAAGTTAATAGCCTAGAATCGGGAAGAGCGTGCTTAGATTTATTAGTTGGTTTACAACGAAAGCCAGCATTTTATGGCAACGCTGTTCTTTCTGAAGGTTATTTTCAAAAGCAGGATCATGCGTCTTTCAAGGCAGAGTTAACAGATTGTGTAGCCGCTTGTAAAGTACAGATATTAGCGGATATACGTGATGCAATTATAAAGAAAGCGGTGGACCGTGAGTTTGAGTTTGGGTTTGGTGGTACATCTGATACTCTTGTGATCAGAGGCGAATCTTTTGATATACCGAAAAGAGCACGTGATGCCTTGGGCATTATTGATGATCCTGGCCGGAGTATAGAGGAAAAGCTCGGTGAAATGCGAGCTATAAAAGCTGCTGCGCCTGGTTATCAGTCTGGTTTTCTCTTTTTTGCGAGGACTCAGCGGTCGACTAATGCATTTTTTGCGGGTCTTGATTGTGGTGAGGATAATTATGCTATCAGGCCTGCATCAGGGCTATAATTTAGGTTCATTTGTAAGCAAAAAGAGATAAAGAGCAAGATCTTAACAAGTATCGGCCGCTGCGAGCCAAGGAGTGCAAAGCACGGGGTGAGTAGGCCGAGGTAGGTGAGGATTTTTAGCAGAGCGGAGTTGCGGAAGACCGTAAGGTCTGTAGCAAGCGTAACGAGTGTCTAAAAATCTTTACGAGCCGTAGCGCCATTTGAGAGCAGGGTATGTAGTGGCCGATTCAAGGCACGTAATGCCCTGTGACGAGGGCAGCCGAGGGTTTATAGTCGTCGCGTTTTGCTCGGCGATTTTGCATCATTGGATGTGCAAAATACCTACCGAGGTAGCGACGCTTACGCTACTCTGTGGGAGGCTTGTTAAGATCTGTGTTAACTAACTACTTTGTCATCTTTGCTGTAATACGTGTGGCTTTATCAATTTCTTGGCGTTGGGATTCTGTTTTGGGGTGATTTTGTGACAGGGTATTTAATAATTTACTAATATCGCTGACATAGCTGCGTTGTATTTTATTATTTACTTTTGTTTTCATTGCTGTTTTACCCGTACCTGTGTCTGTATTTGAACTGAAATTCACTGACCTAAGGGTAAGCGAATTTCACTGGGTCTGCAATTTTTCTGTATATTATTTTTAGTTTAATGTGCTTTACTTGAATGACTAACATTCTGGTAAATTAACGGCAAGTCCACCCTGAGAGGTCTCTTTGTAGGTGGACATCATATCTTTACCGGTTTGCAGCATGGTCTTGATGACTTTATCAAGTGAGACCTTATGCTCGCCATCACCCAGCATCGCTAGGCGTGCGGCGGCAATCGCTTGGGTTGCACCCATGACATTACGTTCAATACAGGGGATTTGCACCAAGCCCTCTATTGGGTCACAGGTAAGCCCTAAATGATGCTCCATACCGATTTCTGCTGCATTTTCAATTTGTTCAACAGTTGCTCCCAGTGCAGCAGCGAAGCCTGCGGCAGCCATCGAGCAAGCGACACCAACCTCGCCTTGGCAACCGACTTCAGCGGCTGAAATAGAAGCGCCTTTTTTATATAGAATGCCAATAGCTGCGGCGGTTAGCATGAAGTTGATCAAGCCTTGTTCACAGGCATCTTGCTCGAAGTTAAGATAGTATTTTATCGTCGCAGGGATGGTACCTGCTGCTCCATTGGTTGGGGCGGTAACGACACGGCCGGCTGCGGCGTTTTCTTCATTAACCGCAATGGAATATTGAGCCAGCCAGCTCATGGCATCATAGCTGCGGCCGTTTTTTTGTTGCTCTTTGAGCTTTCTATAGAGTTCCGGTGCGCGGCGTTTGACGTCCAGCCCACCAGGAAGTAGCCCGGTGGTTTTGGTGCCAGCTTCTATAGAAGCATCCATAACCTGCCATAACTCGAGGATGCCGGATTTTATTTGCTCGTCGTTGCGCCAGGCGCGTTCGTTGTCCCACATCAGTTCTGCGATGGTTTTATTGTGTTGTTTACACAAAGTGAGTAGCTGCTCGGCTGAATTAAATAAATAGGGTAGCTGAGGGCCTTGCTGATTTTGATTGCTTGATTGACTGTTTTCTTGGTGAAAACTGTTTAAATCGGCAATAAAACCGCCGCCGGTTGAAAAATAGGTTTTTTCAATTAATTTATTGCCTTGGGCATCAAAGGCATCAAAGCGCATACCGTTGGCATGCTCGGGTAGAAATTCATCACAGTGAAAAACAAGTTGCTCATTGATATCAAAAGGAATTTCTTTTTTTCCGGCTAAATTTAAGGTCTTTTGTGTAATAATCTCATAGAGGCGAGGCTCAACGATTGCTGGGTCGATAGACTCAGGTAGGTAGCCTTCTAACCCCATCAAGGTTGCTTTATCGGTGGCATGGCCTTTGCCTGTTAAGGCGAGTGAGCCATATAAATGGGCTTCGAGACTGGCAATATTGTTAAATTGCTCAGCGCTTAGGGTTTCTAGAAAGGCGTAGGCTGCGCGCATTGGTCCAACGGTATGGGAACTCGATGGCCCTATCCCTATGGAAAATAAATCAAATAAGCTCACCGGCATAGCTGCTTGTCCTATATTTATGATTGCTGCAATTATTATTATTGTAAAATTAAGCTGAGTAAAAACATCACTATTGTCAATCTAGCTTGGTTGCAAAGCAAGTCGCGCTGCACTATTTGCATCATTTTATACAGTGGGCTGATAGCTTAGCAGGTGATACGCAACATCACCACTTTTTTTACTGCGTAACAGCGTTAAGCGAGGGTCTAAGCTTAATTTTGAGTCCAGTGCATAGCTTGCTTCAGTCTCTATATATAGATAAGACCCTGATTGTAGCCAATGATTGCATATCAGCCTTTCTAGGCAGACTGGAATGAGGTTTTGATGAAAAGGCGGATCTAGAAAAACAAGATCATAGGGAGTCGGGCAGGTTTGGTTTAAAAGGGTCAAACTATCTGCACATTGAACTTTCGCGTTATCATTAAAGTTGAGTGCATCAAGTTGCTGCTGCAGGTGATTGGCCAGGTCTTTTTGTTGTTCCCAAGCGGTAAGGTGAGCAGCTCCTCGCGATAATGCTTCTAAGCCTAAAATACCTGAGCCGGCAAAGACATCTAAGCAGCGCTGTTGGTAAATATCATCCATCAGCCAGTTGAAGAGCGTTTCGCGAATGCGATCTGGACTTGGGCGCACCCCGGCCAGTGCTGGAAAGGTAATTTTACGACCGCGGTATTTCCCGCTGATAATGCGTACAGTGCCTACATTTGTTTTTTTCTTCATGACCTAATATTATATTACCCACGTTATTCACATAATGTACCAAAGATTGTTTGTTAGTATGCCATGAATTTAACTTGGGATTAAGTCATTAGTTGCCATGGTTTGTTCTTGAAGGTTGTTGTTTGGTCCTGCAGTTTATTAGTTTTACTGATGATGGTCGCCCTCCGTCATCTGAAGTGCAACACTCAGTAGAGAGTTCATATTCATACAGACGCTGCGAGCCAAGGAGTGCAAAGCAC
>LVCQ01000096.1 GCA_001644975.1 Piscirickettsiaceae bacterium NZ-RLO1 | reverse complement strand
TATAATATATCTTGACTAAAATATAATTCATATGGCACGATTCACATGCCTATAAACATAAAAAATAGAGTGTCGCTAAAATGAAAAATAAAATAGCATCAATCCTCATATTAGCAGCTGCTAATTTAATCACGCATGCAGCACCAAATAATATGACCATCCCAATTGAATTAACACAAAATGCATTTAACTATATTAATCCAAGCAAAATTAACGACCCTGTTATCAGTGCAGTCAAAGCAAAGAAAATGCAAGACTATTTTAGAAAGCAATATTTCTATCAATGGTCAGGCAAAGCAAACCAGCAGTATTTTTACTATGTCCCCGAGATTGAAAGCACTAAAAATAATATTCTTCAGTTAGAACAAGATACTATAAAATATTATCAAGAAACAACCGGCTACGATAAAAACTATCAACTACATAAAAGCGATTGGGTCGCGGCAATCTCTAATAATATGGACTTAGCAAGCTTTCCTAATGTGCCCTGCCACAATCCAAACTCATCGGGCACCAACAGCTGTTTAGGTATTATTGTAGAAAATGCACAGGTTAGGTCTTTACCAAGCAATGATGCATTTTACCATGATTTCACCACACCCGGCGAAGGCTACCCTTTTGATTACTTACAGCTGTCTGCGCTTTGGATCGGCACGCCAGTAATGCTCATGCAAACAACAGAGGACGGTCAATGGGTCTTAATAAAAGGCCAAGCAACAATGGGCTGGGTCCCCATAACTAGCGTAGCTAAGGTTACCCCGAAGTTTATAACGTTCTGGAAAAACGCTCAATTTGTTACCCCATTAGAAAGAAGACAAAACTTATTTATTAAAGAAAAAAATATTGGCAGTTTAACTATTCAAGCAGGATCAGTCCTTGCCGTTCGTAACAAAATCATACAAATCCCTATTTCACCATGGATTATATACATTCCTACTCGAGGTGAAGACGGCTACGCCAAATTAATAAATATTAAACAAAATAGGCTCAATGTTAGCCCTTGGCCGATCAGCCCAACTTATAAGAATTTTGCAAATCAAATTAATAATTTATCTGAAATGCCTTATGGTTGGGGTGGCAAAGACTTAAACAATGACTGCTCAGGGCTATTAAGACGGCTATTTACTAGCTTCGGCATTTGGCTACCACGCTCCTCCCTATGGCAGGCGGACTATGCTGGTAAAAAATATAGTCTATATGGACAAACTCAAGCAGAAAGAAAAGACTGGCTCATCAATCAACAGGGTCCAAGCCAACTTATTCCATTTATGTCCTTAATCAGCTTTGGAAATAGTGAAAAAAAAACCAGCCATATCGCTCTGTATTTAGGAACAACACAATATAACAAAGAAAAAACAGCCATTATGTTCCATGCACCATGGGGAGTACCCATGACTAATAATAATACCAAAGAGTCAGGACGTGCTTTGGTCTCTCAATCGTTAATCAGCCCTGTAGGCATGGGCGATGCCTTCTTTGCAGGAGTCTCTGCTCAAGGTTGGAGCTTATCGTCACTGTGGGATAAAGTGGGCTTTAACGTGACTATACTCACTGAATCACCTAATAAGCAACTATTACAACAACAAAACGCGTTAGGTGCAGAGCCAAATGACGCAGAAGACTACATTATTTCTAAATAATAGCGACAAGTCGGTAGGCTGGTGTTAGTACAACCTGGCCTACTCTACATCTCCAATATACTACTAAATACGCGACTACACTTTAATTATTTATAATGTAGTGCCTTCACATGAAAGCACTGCTCGCAAGGCTTCTTTTTGAGCTCTTTTTTGATCAAAAAATGGTGATGTATCTTATTGATTGCTGTGGTATAACTCGAAGCAAGTTAAAAATAATTTAGAGATTTATCCATGCCTTATATCGAAGTCAATTGCCCACAATGCAGCGAGTCAGCGTTATAAATGCAAAAACACAGGCTGTGATAAAGATACATTCCTGCTGAACTATAAGCGGCCAGGTGACTTGCCAAAGGCAAAAGAGAAAATTATTGACATGAGTATGAATGGCAATGGAATTCGGGATATCGCTCGTGTGTTAAAAGTCAGCACAAACACCGTCATGAAAGAGTTAAAAAAAAGCCAAGTGTCTTGACTCTGTTAATACCCAGTTATTAAACGGTGATGAAGAAAGAGAAGTCGGCTTAGTGTGTGCAAACGATATTGAGCTGGATGAAATGTGGAGCTTTGTTGGTCATAAGAAAAACCAGCGCTGGCTTTGGCCTGCAATTGATCACTCAACTCGAAAAATTCTTGCCTATTATTTTAGCCGACGTAAAAATGAGGCTTTAATTGCGCTCAAATCAAAACTTTCATTATTTAACATTCGTTATTACTATACAGATGATTGGGGCTCTTATCAGTGTATTTTGCCAGAAGACTCTCACTTCATTGGCAAAAAAAACACGCAGGCCATTGAGTGTAAGCATTTAACCCTAAGAACCCGAATTAAACGTTTAGCACGCAAAACCATTTGTTTTTCGAAGTGTGAAAACGTAAGCGTCGCTACCTCGGTAGGTATTTTGCACATCCAATGATGCAAAATCGCCGAGCAAAACGCGACGACTATAAACCCTCGGCTGCCCTCGTCACAGGGCATTACGTGCCTTGAATCGGCCACTACATACCCTGCTCTCAAATGGCGCTACGGCTCGTAAAGATTTTTAGACACTCGTTACGCTTGCTACAGACCTTACGCTCTTCCGCAACTCCCCGCTCTGCTAAAAATCCTCACCTACCTCGACCTACTCACCCCGTGCTTTGCACTCCTTGGCTCGCAGCGAATGCATGATGTGGTGATTGGTTTATTCATCAATAAATTCGAATTTGGCAAGGCTATCTAACTGAACTACCAAATAGAGACATTACCCATTAGAAATTAACTTTCATAATATAACCGTTCGAGAGCAACATCAGTACTTTTTAACAAAATGGACACTGCTTTCTTCAAAGAAGTTTCCTATATTGTCGGCACACTCTATGCTACCAAGGCGAAAGCTATCGAAGAGTTACTAATGCTTAGAAAGATCATACTGTCCTTATCAAAAGGCAATTTGTCCAACACCCTACATGTCTTGCTCAATGAGCATATTAATAAATGGAAAATCACTCACTTAGAAAGTCTAAATAGCAGTATCTATAAATACTTAAGCCCTGAAGACTATGGCCTTTTTCGATTAGGTTTTACGGATATGATTCTAGGGTTCCATGCCTGGTGGGTGAATATTACGATAGAAACATTAACACAGCAAGAAACAGTCGAGGCTTAAAGCAATAAGATAAGGAGAAAAGCAAGGTAAGTTGGCGCGCCCGGAAGGATTCGAACCTCCGACCGCCTGGTTCGTAGCCAGGTACTCTATCCAGCTGAGCTACGGGCGCGTCGATTATAACGTGGCGGAGAGGGAGGGATTCGAACCCTCGGTACGCGTTAGCATACGGTTCCTTAGCAGGGAACTGGTTTCAGCCACTCACCCACCTCTCCAGCGACTCGGCAAATTATACAGACTTACCGAGCGAAGTCAAATACTTAGGACCTATTTCCATCTATAATTATCTATTTCCATCTATATCATCGCTGCCTGAGAAAGGGACACGATTACCGTTCATTTCAGAACCAGAAGAATGGCCCCCTTGACCTTGACTTTGACCACCATCTTTTTCTTCTTGAATGCGTAAATAGATTTCTTCACGGTGAACAGAAACCTCTTTAGGTGCATTCACACCGATGCGAACTTGATTACCACGAATACCGAGGACAGTCACAGTGACATCATCACCAATCATTAATGTTTCACCAATACGGCGAGTTAAAATTAACATTAAAATTTTCTCCTTTGCTTAAACCCTTCGCATCTCATGCCCCACAGAACCTGGTCAGTTATACTACGAGCTAGGCACTAGAGTCTTTATGCCCTAGTACTAATATCGTCAAAAATAACAACTGACTTTAGTCTAAACATTCGCCCTAAAACATCCGTTAGGACTTATGCTGTGCAACATCAAGCACGAGCTGCGAATACTACCCTGTTCTTTATAAAAATTCAACAAATTTAGCACATCTTTAACATAAAAAGGCCCTTCCTGGACCTTTTATTAAATCAATTTTTTTTATTTTATCGCTGGGTTTATAGCCGCTCAGCTACCCAATCAATTACATTTTCTAACGCTTTGGCCAGTTTTTCAGGCTCACGGCCACCGGCTTGGGCCATATCCGGCCGACCACCGCCTTTACCACCAACTTGCTCAGCTACAAAGTTAACTAGTTGTCCTGCCGGTACTTTACCCTTGCAATCAGGTGTAGAGCCTGCAGTTAAGTGAACCCTGTCATCCTGTACAACGGCCAAAATAATCACTGCAGAACCGAGCTTACTCTTCAACTGATCGACTAAATCACGCAATCCTTTCGCTTCAACGCCCTCAACTTTCGTAGCCAACAGTTTAACGCCTTTAATCTCTACAGCTAAGGAGGCTAAATCCGCACCTTGAGAACTGGCCAACTGTGCTTTTAAGCGCTCAGCTTCTTTCTCTAAGTGGCGCATTTTTAACAATAATTGCTCTGCTTTTTCAACCACAGTATGGCGATTGCCCTTAAATTTTTCTGCTAATGTCTGTAACGCTTGCTCATGAACATTCACATAAACCAAGGCGTCTTCACCCGTCACCGCCTCAATGCGACGTACACCTGCAGCAATACCTGACTCACTGGTAATTTTCATCAAACCAATGTCACCGGTGCGCTTAGTATGTGTCCCACCACAAAGCTCCATAGAAAAATTACCCATAGACAGCACACGCACATCATCCGCATATTTTTCGCCAAATAAAGCCATTGCTCCTTGTGCTTGCGCGGCCTCTATTGGCATTATGTTTGTTTCTATAGGGTGATTACAACGAATCTGCTGATTGACCAAACCTTCTATTTCAGCTAACTGCACTGCATTAATCGCTTCAAAATGCGAGAAATCAAAACGTAGGTGCCCACTATCGACCAAAGAACCTTTCTGCATCACATGCTCACCCAACACTTTTCTTAACGCTGCATGCAATAAATGTGTTGCTGAGTGATTTAGCGCTGTTGCTTGGCGTTGCTTATCATCAACTAAGGCCTGTACCTCTTCGCCAATAAAAAACTCACCTTTAACCACTCGGCCAATATGCAAAATCGCCTCTTGCTGTTTTTGCGTATCTGTGACTAGGAATTCAGCCCCTCCTGCTTTAATGATCCCCGTATCACCAACTTGCCCGCCAGACTCAGCATAAAAGGGCGATGCATCAAGCACGAGCACCCCCTCTTGGCCTGAGGTAATTTGCTCAACACTTGCCCTGCCCAAGATAATATCAGTCACTTTCACCTGATCTCGCGTCTTATCATAACCACTAAATGTTGAGCATGTTTCTAATTGCACTAACTCATTATAATCCAGAGAGAATTGACTTGCAGCACGGGCACGCTCACGCTGTGCCTCCATATGTACCTCAAAACCCGCCTCATCGACACGGAGGTTGCGTTCACGAGCAATATCCGCCGTCAAATCCACTGGAAAACCATATGTATCATAAAGTTTAAAGATAGTCTCACCAGGAATCTCAGAGCTGGTTAAATCCGCAATGCTTTGCTCAAAAACACGCATACCTTGCTCTAGCGTTTTTGCAAACTGCTCTTCTTCTTGCAGCAATATCCGTTCAATCATCGCCTGCTGCTGAAGCAATTCTGGATAAGCCTCTCCCATCTGTTGTGCCAGAGGGGCAACTAACTTGTAAAAAAATGCGTCTTGAATACCCAATTTATGACCATGACGAATGGCGCGACGAATAATACGCCTCAGCACATAACCTCGACTTTCGCTCGAAGGGACAACCCCATCAACAATTAAAAAACTGCACGAGCGAATATGATCAGCAATAACTCGCAATGACGGGTTTGCCAAATCACGACAATGCGCCAAGTCTGCCGCATAACGAATTAAAGCCTGAAAAAGGTCAATATCATAGTTATTGTGCACTCCCTGCAAAATAGCCGCTAAGCGCTCAAGGCCCATCCCTGTATCAACAGATGGCTTAGGCAACGGATTAAGTTTACCATCGACCCCCCGGTTATACTGCATAAAGACAATATTCCAGATTTCTATATAACGATCACCGTCTTCATCTACAGTCCCTGGCAACCCGCCAAACACCTCAGGTCCATGATCATAAAAAATTTCACTGCATGGCCCACATGGCCCAGTATCACCCATTTCCCAAAAATTATCTTTAGTGGCAATACGAATTACTCGTTCTTGACTTAAGCCGATATCATTAGTCCAAATCGTCGCAGCTTCTTCATCTTTGTCGTACACCGTCACCCATAGTTTTTCTTTAGGTAACTTAATAACCTCGGTTAAAAACTCCCATGCAAACAAAATCGCTTCACGCTTAAAATAATCACCAAAGCTAAAATTACCCAACATCTCAAAAAACGTATGATGACGTGCGGTATAGCCAACATTATCCAAATCATTATGCTTTCCCCCCGCGCGCACGCAACGCTGAGACGAGGTCGCTCGCGTATAATCACGTTGCTCTTGACCTAAAAAAACATCCTTAAACTGCACCATGCCGGCATTAGTAAACAGTAATGTCGGATCATCTTTAGGCACTAAAGAACTGCTAGACACAACACTGTGCCCTTTACCTTTGAAATAATCTAAAAACGCTTGACGAATTATGGCTGTTTTCATTCTTCACTCACTTGCTGACGGCCTTGCTGTAAAGCCACTTGAATATGCTCGAACTCAAAGCCTCGAGACTGTAAAAACCGTATTTGGCGCGCCTGATCATCAAGGTGTTCTCCTAAACGACCAAAGCGCTTATACCACACCCTAAACGCGTTATCATACCATTGCTCATCATAGTCTGCGAGTACAGTAATAATAATCGACTCTGCCACTCCCTTATGAAATAAAGCCTGTTTGATTTTTAACGGTCCCTGACCCGCTGCTACTTTAACCCGTACATAACTTTCACAAAAGCGCTGATCACACAGCAAGCTTTGCGCTTGCAAAGCACTTAAAACAGTATCAAGTAAGGGCAATAATTGACAATCAATACGAGGCTTTAACCGTTCATAAAGCTCACAATAAGAATATTCGCGTCGCGCTAAAAAACGAATCGCGGCGACACGAATCGACGAGGCATCAACCAGCGGCGTGTTCTGCATTCTGTTCTTTAGCTGCCGAAGCACCTGCTAAATCAAGCTTTTGAGCACGTACGCCTGCTTCAATTTCTGCCATCATTTCAGGATTATCTAGTAAGAATTGGCGGACATTTTCCTTACCTTGACCGATACGTGTCTCATTATAGCTATACCAAGCCCCTGCCTTATCAATTAAGCCACAATCAACACCCAAGTCTATTACCTCACCGGCGCGAGAAATGCCTTCGCCATATAAAATATCGAATTCTGCTTGTTTAAATGGTGGTGCTACCTTGTTCTTTACCACTTTAACCCGCGTTTGATTCCCTAGCACATCATCACCTTTTTTAATCGCTCCAGTGCGACGAATATCCAAGCGCACAGAAGAATAAAACTTCAGCGCATTGCCTCCTGTCGTTGTCTCAGGATTGCCAAACATCACCCCAATTTTCATCCGAATTTGATTAATAAAGATAACCAACGTCTTCGAGCGATTAATACTGCCGGTAATTTTACGCAACGCCTGACTCATTAAGCGTGCTTGCAACCCCACATGGGCATCTCCCATATCACCATCAATTTCAGCTTTTGGTGTCAGTGCCGCTACAGAATCAATAACAACGACATCAACCGCACTAGAACGGACTAACATATCAGCAATTTCTAAGGCCTGCTCACCCGTATCTGGCTGAGAAACGATTAAATCTTCAACATTTACACCTAAGCGCTCAGCATAAATCGGATCTAAAGCATGCTCGGCATCAATAAAAGCTGCTGTGCCGCCTTTTTTCTGGCACTCCGCTATAGCTTGCAAAGTCAACGTGGTTTTTCCTGAAGATTCAGGCCCGTAAATTTCAACAATACGGCCTTTAGGCAAACCACCCACACCCAAGGCAATATCCAGCCCCAACGATCCAGTAGAGATAACTTCTAGACCCTGGTTTAAATTAGAATCCCCCAAACGCATCACCGAACCTTTACCAAACTGACGCTCAATTTGCGATAAGGCCGCCTGTAAGGCCTTGCTTTTTTGCTCTGACATAAGTTTTATCCCCTCATTTTTATGCGTTTATTCTATGCTAAAGGCCGCTTGGGACCAAGTGCTATTATCTGCACGCTTATCTACCGTTCGATGACCATTCTATTAAATAGCATCAAGCTCATTATCTCAGCGCATCGGTCACATAATTAAGCTCCCAATTTAATTCAAACGGGTAAGTAAACCGGTCAACGCAGCATGAACTGCCCTTAATCTTACTTCTCCTCGATTACCAGCAAATAAATAACGCTCCGCCGTTACATCACCACTGACACACCAAGATAGCCAAACCGTCCCCACTGGCTTATCTATAGACCCTCCATCAGGCCCGGCAATGCCACTTGCAGCCACTCCCACAGCACAACCACTACGCTCACACGCATGGCGCGACATCAAACGCACCACCTCCTCACTTACCGCACCTTTTTCTTCTAATATATGATAAGGCACATCAAGCATGTCATGCTTGGCTCGATTACTATAAGTCACAACCCCCCGCTCAAACCAGGCCGAACTACCTGCAACATCAGTGATTGCGCCAGCAACTAAACCGGCAGTGCACGACTCTGCTGTCACCAGCCACAGCCCCTGTGATTTAAGCTGCTGACCGAGCTCAGTCGCAATGACATGAATATTACCCTCTTCCATTCTAAGCAAACTCCTTTTATCATCGTTGCTCTAGAAATCAAACATTATAAAACTAAATTAACGATTATTAGCAGTAAATTAAAAACTATAAACAATAAGGTACCTAGATGAGTGCAGTGAAGCAACCATTACAGCAACATACCCCAATGATGCAACAATACTTAGCCTTAAAAGCCGACCATCAGGATACTCTGATGTTTTACCGCATGGGTGATTTCTACGAATTATTTTTTGATGATGCTAAAAAAGCCGCAGCTTTACTTGATATTGGCCTAACAGCACGGGGAAAATCTGGCGGCAATGCAATCCCAATGGCAGGCGTCCCTTATCACGCCGCTGATAATTATATTTCACGTTTAATTAACTTAGGCGAATCAGTCGTTGTTTGTGAACAAGTGGGCGACCCAAAAACCAGTAAAGGTCCTGTTGAACGCAAAGTAACGCGGATTATTACCCCAGGAACAGTCAGTGATGAGCATTATCTAGAAGAGCGGTATGATAATTTATTACTGGCCTTGCATACTCATAAAAACCAACACGGCCTCGCTTATTTTGATATGGGCAGCGGCCGCTTTAACATCATGCAACTGAACACTGAAGAAGCTCTGTTTAGCGAACTAGAGCGCCTGCAAGCAGCAGAAATTTTACTCAGTGAGACCCACCCTTTCATCAATCAATTTAACAACCAGCAACTACCATTACGCAAACGTCCAGAATGGGATTTCAATCTCACTACCGCCACCACTTCGATTAAAAAACAATTTGGCTATCATGA
>LVCQ01000095.1 GCA_001644975.1 Piscirickettsiaceae bacterium NZ-RLO1 | reverse complement strand
GTTTTTAGCGTTTTTTTAGGAACTATCGCTGCGAGCCAAGGAGTGCAAAGCACGGGGTGAGTAGGCCGAGGTAGGTGAGGATTTTTAGCAGAGCGGAGTTGCGGAAGAGCGTAAGGTCTGTAGCAAGCGTAACGAGTGTCTAAAAATCTTTACGAGCCGTAGCGCCATTTGAGAGCAGGGTATGTAGTGGCCGATTCAAGGCACGTAATGCCCTGTGACGAGGGCAGCCGAGGGTTTATAGTCGTCGCGTTTTGCTCGGCGATTTTGCATCATTGGATGTGCAAAATACCTACCGAGGTAGCGATGCTTACGTAAGTGCCGATAAACCATCTCTACCCTCTAAGTCAAAAGGCGAACTAGAGAGTTTATCTGTATGAATATGAACTCTCTACTGAGTGTTGCACTTCAGATGACGGAGGGCGTTATCAAGGTCACTAAGCAATCTTAGGACACTAAAGCGCAAATCTTTAAGCAACATATTTGTCTCCAAATGGTGAAACTAAAATGAAAATAATTAAGGAGGATTTAAATTCCCACAGGTTATCACGTGGTAAATTATTTGTTTTAAGTGTTTAGTTTTACTGTAAAATACATGAAAGAGGATTTAGTTTAAATGATTTTAATTCACTTTATTTTTATTTTTTAATAAAAGTTTTATTTATCATTCATTTATAAAAATTTATTTTAAAAAATAAATTTTATATTTAGTGATAGTTTGATTCTCTTGTAGAAAATTAGTAGGGTTATAGCCTGATTTTCAAGATCATATAGGATGATAAGAGTAAAACTTAGAAAATCAAGTGACAAGTGATAATAGTTTAACCATGTAAATAGCTATAATATCACTGTAATAAAACCGCAGTACCGTAAGCGTCGCTACCTCGGTAGGTATTTTGCACATCCAATGATGCAAAATCGCCGAGCAAAACGCGACGACTATAAACCCTCGGCTGCCCTCGTCACAGGGCATTACGTGCCTTGAATCGGCCACTACATACCCTGCTCTCAAATGGCGCTACGGCTCGTAAAGATTTTTAGACACTCGTTACGCTTGCTACAGACCTTACGCTCTTCCGCAACTCCGCTCTGCTAAAAATCCTCACCTACCTCGGCCTACTCACCCCGTGCTTTGCACTCCTTGGCTCGCAGCGTAGTATGTATATTTGATTAAGGTGATGAGGTGTGATCAGGCTACTCTATTTCGGCCAAATAAATTACAGTAATTCGAGCTGGAGGAATCACAATAGAAAAACTTAGAAAGATATTACCCGATTATAAGTTTGAAGACTCGAGGGCTTAAACCTTTATGAGGGTTGGAATTTCATTTACTGTACAGCATATAATCAACTCATTTCTAGAGGTTATGATTTAGTTTTATAATGATATATATCAGCTCGAGGTGAGAATAAGGCCAGTGTGCTACAACGGCTTTACCATTAAAGAGTGAGAGATCTCACCTGCAGATTTTACCACTTGACCCGCAGAGGCTGTCTGCCTAAAAAAAGGGAAGAGTTTGTCCATAGTAGACATATTTTTCTTATGTTTATTTGTTCTATAGGAAATAGCATTTCCAACTGCCAAAAGCAACACGTTTGATAAAAGCCTCATTGTCATACGAAAAAACTTGCCAAATCCTGAGCGGTCATCTGCAAGACCAGATGCCGATAAAAGCTCATTCTCATGTTGGGAAAACTCGCTTTTCATGTGCTCTATATTTGGAGAAGTAGATAAACAAAATTTACAAGACGACTCCAACATCTTAGCCTTATAATAAGGATAATTACGCTCTAAACCCGCTGCTCTAGTTTCACCAAGCGAGCGCTTATGAATTAAAGCATAGGTTTCATCAAGTTTATTTCTTACGGCGGCTAAACATTCAGCATATTGATTTAACTTATTAATTAAGTCAGGATTATGAAGAAGCGCATGAATGCATATGGGAAGATCATCAAGTCCAAGTTCTTTTAATCTTAAAAAAGTTACTGCATGAGTTTGAAAATTAACTTTATTTAATTGATCATTAGCGATTTTTTTGAGATTATCCTGTAGCAAATGATAAGGCTCAGGGTTGCCCGTAGCAGCAACAGCTTCCATAGCAGCCGTGAGCTCTGGTGCAAAAGATTCACTTAAGGATGTAAACGCTCTAAAATGTATGCCATTTAATAAGATCACCTCTTGAAAGTCTTTCCCCATAAAACCGCAGCTTTCAGAAAAATTTACTAACCTTCTTACATCAAAATCACAACCTGTTTTTGCAAAGCAGAAAGACTTAAAATTATTGCATAACCTGTCCCTTTCTTCAGTTGAAGCTGCTTTTTTCAATTGCTTTTTTAAATGTTGATAGCGCTTTTCAATATCACCATCTAGGAAAAATTTACTAACTTTTTTAAAGCCTACAAATATTCCCTGATAACTTATAGAACATCGGTAGTGGACACTATCATTAATGTTTAAACACGCATCTTTCAGGTGTATTAAATATTGATCTCTAATCTGGTCGTCACGGGGCATGCTTAACTAACTCCTATCCTTGATTTTCCATTCCTTGACTTTCCATGTGAATGTTATAAAGCATTTAGTATTGTTAATTTAGCAAAGAAAATTTTTAACTAATATAGAACATTTCTGCATTTTTAGTTAAAATTTGTAAAATCCAGAATCAACTACTTTAGTTGAGCTATAAAAAGACCGATGGTGTCTTTTGATATAATGGCGAAAAATAGAACGCAACCTAGGTTTATACTCATGGCTTATATCAAGATGATGTGATCACTATGCACATTGTGCAAAGATGACTTTCTACTACATTCTCGCCGACCTGGTGACTTACCAGAAAACAAAGAAGTGACCCCAATTAGTGGTATCAGGGGCATTGCTCCTGTACTAAGGGCTATAGTAGCAATTAAATGGATGTATTGCCGTCTGTTTTATTTTGGTCGGTCGGGGCCAGTTTGAAGCTAAAGTGCCACAGTGCCACCTTAGCTCTTGTTAGTCAAACCCCTCTAAACGGTGGGTATCATGTATATTTTAATTGCCAGTAATTAATTTAACCTCGGCATTTTCTATGGCATTAGGCCGGCCATATAAAACGATAATGTCATTTTCTTTTAATTTTGTTTCAAAAGGTGGATCTTCTGAGCGAATGCCATTACGTCGTAAGGCCGTAATAATAACTTCATATTCACTCAAGTTTAATTCAGCGATACTCTTACCTATGGCGTAGCTACGAGGGGGGAGAAAAAATGACTGTAAGCTTTCACGTTCACTATCATTTTCATCGTGATGTATTGAATCTCCTGCTTGAAAAAAACCTCTGAGCATGCTGTAGCGATTTTGGTGTGTATCAAAGCTCCAGCGCATCACTCGATATCGCGGTACGCCTAAGAGTAAGAGCAAATGTGAACCTAGTAATAAGCTGCTTTCTGAGGTTCGAGTAATGACTTCGGTCGCACCGATCGCCATAAATTTTTTATAGTCATCATCATTGTGGGTCCGTACGAGTATATTGATTTTTGATGATGTTTTATGAGCATGCTGAGTGATGGCTGCAGCAGCATCCTTATTGGCAAAGGTGATGACCAGTGCTTTTGCTAAGCTTAGCTTTGTTGCCTCTAAAATACTTTCGCGTGAGGCATCACCATAAATTATATTTTCGCCAGCGAGTGCGGCTTGATTAACCCGTGTCGGGTCTGAATCGATAGCAAGGTATTGAAAGCCTTCAGAGGCGAGAATACCGGCAATTTGTTGGCCCGTGCGCCCAAAGCCACAGATGATGACATGACCATTGAGCTCGTCATTGTAATTATTAGTTAGTGAGGATGCGGCTAAATTGGGTTCTGGAAAGTGCTTTTTTAGCTTGTCATAACTATAAATCAGTAGTAAAGAGATAATCATGCTGAAAATAAAACTCATTAACAACACTTGGTCGTCGATAGGGCTGAGTATCTGAATTTGGCTGGCTAGAGCAATCAGTACGAAGCTAAATTCACCACCTTGTGCGAGTAAAATGCCTATGCGTAGCGAATCTCGTCTATTATGCATACGCAAGCCTTGGCAAATGAGCGTCGTTAAGATTAACTTCATGATGACAAGGCCAAAGGCGACGAGAGTAACTTGCTGCCAAACAATGGGCAGTAGGTGAATATCGACCATCATGCCCACACTGATGAAGAAAAAGCCAAGCAGTGAGTCTTTAAATGGGCGAATGTCGGCTTCAACCTGATGGTGATATGGTGTGCCTGATAATAAAACCCCCGCTAAGAAGGCACCGAGTTCTTTAGAAAGGCCCATCATTTCGGTAAAATTGGCTGCAGCTAGCGCGGTAAATAAAGCGGTGAGCATAAATAACTCACTGGAACGAGTTTTTGAGATGGCGAGAAAGAGTGGCGAGAGTATCCAATGGCCAATAAAGTATAAAACAATCAGCGTTGCAGCACCTTTGACCATCTCCAGGCTGATGTTAAACCAAAGGCTCTCGTTGCCGGTGGTCTCTGCAAGTGCGGTGATAATAATTAATAAAGGGGCAACCATCATATCTTGAAAGATAATGGCACCAAAGGCGGAGCGACCCAACGGAGTATTTAGCTCTTTGGAGTCTGCGAGGGTTTTACTAATCATTGCTGTTGATGAGAGTGAGACAGCTGCACCGACAACAAAAGCGGCTGTAGGTGATAGTGGGGTGAGTGCAGCGATACCCCAAGCGACGATGGTGGTGATCACCACTTGTAGGCCACCAAGTAAAAACACGGCACTTTTCATTGCCAGGAGACGACGAATGGGTAGTTGTAAGCCAATAGAGAATAATAAAAAAACAACACCAAATTTAGCAATGACCTGCATATCTTGAAGTTGCAGTAAGCTCGTATAATCTAGCATGAGGCCAGCAAAGATACCGACACTTAAATACCCTAAAACAGAAGGTAAGTTTAAACGATGGAATAAATAGATTACACCAATAGAGGCGCCGAGGAGTGCTAGCAATTGTGTAAAGACTACCGGCGTCATTGCTGTCCTCCAAAATTACTCATAGCTTTAATTATAGAAATCAAATAGCGTGCTTTGTGAAAATGAATTCAGTATGCTGGAGTTAATTCGTTGCCAACGAGAAACTAATAAGCTAGTGGAGCATATGGATATGGTGGTTAGTGAATGGTTAATACTTGCTATAATACAGGGTGTTACTGAGTTTTTGCCCATCTCAAGCTCAGCCCATTTGATTATTCCAGGCCAGATTTTAGGTTGGCAGGACCAAGGAATTGTTTTTGATGTGGCAGTGCATTTTGGCACGTTATTAGCTATTGTCAGTTATTTTTATCAAGATCTAAAACAGTTGTTTCAAGGCTGTTGGCAGGCACTGTCCAGTAAAACGATGAATCCTGATGCGTGGTTGCTTTTAGCTTTAGCTGTAGGGACCATTCCTGTGGCTATTGTTGGAGTATTAGGGCAGGCTTTGATTGAAGGGTATTTACGCTCTGCGTGGGTGATTGCAGCAACAACGATCGGCTTTGGTCTATTACTCTGGTGGGCGGATGCCTATGCTCAAGCTTTGAGTAAAAAACAGCACGCAGAGCCGGCACTCGATTGGCGTGTGGCCGCTTGGGTGGGGTTGGCGCAAGTGTTTGCTTTAATTCCAGGGACCTCACGCTCCGGAGTAACCATGACTGCGGCTTTGTTTTTAGGCTTGAGCCGAGATACAGCGGCACGTTTTTCATTTTTATTAGCGATTCCAGTCATTAGTCTAGCGTCTTTACTGCAGTGCTATAAGCTCGTAACTGCAGCGGTTGATATTAATCTTATCATGGTGATGATTGCGATGGGGGTTGCTTTTATCAGTGCGTTATTATGTATTCATTTATTTTTACGCTGGATTCAAAAAGTCGGTTTTATGCCTTTTGTCGTTTATCGACTGTTATTAGGTTTAGTCTTAATTGTATTACTTTCTGCCTAGTCATATAGGTAAACTTTGATAGAAAAGGTGTTTTGTGCCTGCGGATAAACTGTTATAGTGCTTGAGCATTGAAGGGGAGTGATAATGATCAAGCAGTTTGAGCAAAAAAAAATTGAACAGATGATAAAAGATGTGCTGTTGAAAAGCGGTATTAGCGATATATATACAGGCCAATCAGTGGCCGAGCATCTCACTGGTGTTGAGTGCAGTGAAGGTGGGCTGAAAATCACCTTATGTTTGAATTATCCTTGTCAGAGTCGCCATGTTGAATTGGCAGAAAAAGTAAAAAATGAGCTGCAGGCCCAGGCGCAGTTATTTGAATTATCGGATGATCTATTAAATACAGTGACTGTCGAGATAGAACAGCGTGTTCAAGCGCAGCGCATTCAGCAAAGTCTCAAGCGCATTAGTGGTGTTAAAAATATTATTGCGATTGCTTCAGGCAAAGGGGGGGTTGGTAAATCAACAACTGCTTTAAATTTAGCTTTAGCCTTGCAAGCCGAAGGTGCTCGTGTTGGTATTTTAGATGCGGATATTTATGGGCCAAGCCAGCCGCATTTACTTGGGGCAGATACCCACCCTGAATCAAAAGATAAAAAAAGCATTGAGCCTGTTGAGCGCTTTGGTTTGCAAACGATGTCGATTGGTTATTTGCTTGAAGATCAAGCGGTGATCTGGCGAGCACCGATGGCTACAGGTGCGTTATTACAGCTTTTGCAAGATACGCGCTGGAAAGATTTAGATTATTTATTGCTTGATTTACCTCCAGGAACAGGTGATATTCAATTGACAATGTCGCAAAAAATCCCAGTCTCTGCTGCGATTATGATTACAACACCACAAGATGTTGCTTTGCTTGATGTGCGTCGTGGCGTACATATGTTTAATAAGGTGAATATCCCTGTGCTTGGCATTATTGAAAATATGAGTACGCATGTTTGTCGCCAATGTGGGCATGAAGAAGCGATATTTGGTACTGGGGGTGGTCAGCATCTAGCCGATGAATTTGATACAGAGTTACTTGGTCAATTGCCTTTAGATTTGGCTATCCGTCAAGGTGCAGATGCTGGGGAGTCTATCCTTCTAGCAGAGCCAGGCGGGGAAATTAGCCAGCACTATTATGAAATCGCTCGTCGTTTTTCTGCGAAGCTTTCTTTGCAAGCTAAAGATTTTAGTCATCATTTTTCAAATATTATTGTGGAGTCATGATTATGAGTATTAAGTCTGATCGTTGGATTCAGCGTATGGCCAAAGAGCAGGGTATGATTGAGCCTTTTGAAAGAGGGCAGGTGCGTGATTACCAAGGTGAGCGTATTATCTCTTATGGTACATCTAGCTATGGTTATGATGTACGTTGTGCGAATGAGTTTAAAATTTTCACCAATATTAATTCAGCGATTGTTGATCCTAAAAATTTTGATAGTAATAGCTTTGTTGATGTTGATTCTGATGTTTGCATTATTCCACCTAACTCATTTGCGCTGGCTCGAACAGTGGAGTATTTTCGCATTCCGCGCAATGTATTAACAGTATGTTTAGGTAAGTCAACGTATGCACGTTGTGGTATTATCGTCAATGTTACCCCGCTTGAACCAGAGTGGGAAGGGCATGTGACGTTGGAGTTTTCTAATACCACGCCACTGCCTGCAAAAATTTATGCTCATGAAGGTGTGGCTCAAATGTTATTTTTTGAATCAGATGACGTTTGTGAAGTATCATATAAAGACCGCTCAGGTAAATACCAAGGTCAACGTGGAGTGACTTTGCCTAAGGCATAAAAAATTATAGATTTAATCAGGTATTTTTATTAATAAGCTGTAATAAACACAGCTTATTTTTTTTATTATTATATTATAGATATTAATATGAGTATTAATGAAGGTTGGGCATGGCTGTTGAGGTTGAGGGGATAGCAGGTTGCTGGGTATGGCGCTGTAAAAATGGCATGGAGCTTGATGGGCTTGATTGGCTATTAAGCGAATTAAAGTAATCTGCAACCTCTATATGTTTGTTATCCCTCAACCAGTCATCAAGTTGTCTGCTTATATTAATCTTATTATTTAATATGTCATCAATAGTGTGTGATAGTAATATAAAGTGTTTTTTGCCTGGATTGATTTGGGCAGCATAGTAAAAATAGAGAGCTTTGCCAAGAGAGAGTAAATTATCTTTTAGCTTCATAGTAACGTGAATTTGTTCGGCTATTTTTCTATCAATATAATCGAGAGCGAAGATTAAAAAAATAGGCAGGGTCTTTTCATGGTGGCCATATGCTTGATTTTTTTCTATGGTTTTTATCATATGTCTTTTATAAGACTGACGTTTTGTGAGGGCGTGTTGTGTTTTCCCATACCAATGCTCTTCACTGGCTATAGATTGACGCCTAACGGCATTGCCTGGGTCTATACAAATAGTATGATGGTTTGCATTGTCTTGGAGTAAATTATCTTTGCAATAAGCATCTAGAATTAAACGGCCCGTTCTAGCGTAGGTTTCGAGTATGTAATTAATTTGCTGCTGTGGCGGGGCTTCGTGGCCTTGAATATAAGGGGAAACCCAATAATTTCCTGATTGCTCGGCATGCTTGGTTAGCGTTGGATTAATCTCATTAAAAACACGTACAGATCTATTTGGGGTGTCTAAGGTGATAGCTGGATATTTACTCACTTTTAATACATAGCCATTATTATAATAGGCCTTGTTGTATGTGCCTTCGCCTAAAAATTCCCAGGGTATGCCTTGGTGAGTAAATGACAATGACTTGCTCTTGTCTATTGGTGCTTTTCTTTTTCGGCTTATAGAGGTTGTCTTTGTAGTTATTTTAGGTGCTATTTCCATGCTTTGTTCGGGTTCTGCGGCTGTATTATCTAAGGCGAATAACACTGCTTTGGACATGGCGCTAAGATCAGCTGAGTCTGTAGTGCTGATCAATGGACTCGCTGTAGATGCACTAGGTGATGGACTTAGATAGAGGTCGCTTTCTAAACATGAACGCTTATATGCAGGTGAGTACTCTAGCCAATTGATGGCTATTTGATGATGATGACGATTAACCGTATTAGGTGGTAGCATCTCGAGAGTTTGGGCTTGTGTAAAGCGTACTTCATGGTAGCCTTTGATGGGAAAGTTTTGATGTATAAGTGCATCAGCAAGGCGTTCGTAGGCTGGATATGCTAGATCTGTTTGTTCGTGTAGTAGCGCATTTTCGATATGGGTTAATTGTGCTTGGGGTATTTTAGCCGTATCAATGATTATTATTTTTGTTGTTGGGTTGGGTGAGGGGCGAGTAATTACCGCCTCAAGGGATTGTTTGGTTTTATAAAGATAAATTTTGTGATTATTTAAAATATTTTGTTGTTCCGGGGCATGATGACAAAACATAAGCTCATATGATGGACAAGAAAGGCGCCCTCCGTCATCTGAAGTGCAACACTCAGTAGAGAGTTCATATTCATACAGATAAACTCTCTAGTTCGCCTTTTGACTTAGAGGGTAGAGATGGTTTATCGGCACTTAAATGAAAAAGATCGTTTTTATATCGAACAACGATTATCAGAAGGAGACTCGCTCAGATCAATTGCTAGAGCACTTGACTTTTCTCCTAGCACGATTAGCCGCGAGATTAAACGGCATACCCCAAGCGATTTTAACGGTCTTTATTGCCATCGCTTGGCCTCGCGTTGTACAGAAGAAAAAACGAGCTAACGCTAAGCAAGGACAAGCTTTTCAGCAAATCACAGAGAAAGCAAAAGTATTGATTCAT
>LVCQ01000094.1 GCA_001644975.1 Piscirickettsiaceae bacterium NZ-RLO1 | reverse complement strand
CGCTTACGACCCTACTCAAATCTAAATTTTTCGCAACAGTGCCCAAACAACCATCATCACAAGTCTAAATCGTAAGATAAATCACGCGGCCGATCATAACCAACTCGGCCGTTTTTTTAGCTAATTTTAACTAGAGCCTTCCCTAGTTTTTTCCTCAAGCTCCTTGCACCCTGTCACTGGGCTTTCTACAATAATCAATCAAATAGCTAAAAATTAAATTATTTCTTTTAAGAGTAACGCATCGTGACAACAATCGGCCAAACCAAACAACAGATTGATACGCCAGCACTGGTCATTGATCAGCAAAAGCTACTGGCTAATCTTCACTTTATGCAAAAATTTGCCAACCAACATGACAAACAATTAAGGCCTCATGCCAAAACACATAAATGCTCACGCCTAGCAAAATTACAACAACACATTGGCGCCATTGGCATTTGTGTCACTAAAGTCGCAGAAGCTGAAGTGCTCGTTAAGCACGGCATAACCGGCGTCTTAATTACCTCCCCAGTCGTCACCCCACAGAAAATTCAACGCCTGATGACGCTAGCCAAGCAAAACAGTAGCATCATGGTCGTTGTTGACCATGCTGGCAATGCCGAGGTATTAAATCAAATGGCTTTACAAGCACGTATCACCTTGAAGGTCCTCGTCGATATAGATCCCGGCGTGCAACGCACCGGAATATCTTATCAACAAGCCCTAACACTTGGTAAACAGCTACATGAGTTACCAGGCTTGGAATTACAAGGCATTCAATGCTATGCGGGTAATCTTCAACACATCCATGACTTTCATAAGCGCCAACAGGCATCTAGTCAGGCGATGCAACACGCCAGTGAGGTATTCTCACAATTTAAAGCAGCAAATTTGCCTGGCACTATACTCACCGGGACCGGGACCGGGACTTATGATATAGACAGCCAAGTGAGTTTAGTCAGCGAAATGCAACCGGGTTCATATACCGTGATGGACCAAGAATATGCTAATATTCAAGGACAAAATTTACATCGTTTTGATCAATTTGTACCCGCAATGACCTTACTCACCACAGTGATCAGTGCCAACCATGATCATCATGTCACCGTTGATGCTGGGTTAAAATCGCTCTATATCGATCAAACGCCACCACGCATTATCAGCCATCCCCACCTGCACTATGACTGGGGTGGTTTTGGCGATGAGCATGGCAAAGTCACCTCAGATGGTAACGGCCCCTTACCTAAAGTCGGTGACGTGTTAGAGCTTATTGTGCCACACTGCGATCCAACGATTAATCTGTTTGACCAGTTTTATATCACGCAAGATAACCTCATCACTGAAATCTGGCCTATCGACCTCAGAGGCAAATCACAATAACCACCATCATCACAATGACAGAGACTCAAGCTATAGCGGGATGGCTAACAATCCTTTATACTTAGGCCAATTTTTATTAACCATAATAATCTAAATGAATAGCTAGCGATCTCACTACGCTACATTCTGAAGTTATTATAGTCATACCAAATATGAGGAAGATAATGACAATTAAGCTTGCTGCAGGCAAAGACGTGCCAAATGATATCAATGTAATCATTGAAATTCCAGCACAAAGCGAACCGGTTAAATACGAAATCGACAAAGACTCTGGTTTACTCTGCGTAGACCGTTTTATGGGTACCTGCATGCATTACCCGGCAAATTATGGCTATATTCCAAATACTCTCTCTGATGATGGCGATCCTGCGGATGTCTTGGTAGTTACGCCAACACCGGTACGCCATGGCGCAGTAGTACGTTGTCGCCCCTTGGGTATGCTGAAAATGACTGACGAATCAGGTATAGATGCAAAAATCATCGCTGTTCCTGTCGACAAGATTTCTCAAAACATCTATAAAGATGTAAAAACCATTGATGATCTACCAACCTTATTACTAGCTCAAATCAAGCATTTCTTTGAACACTATAAAGACCTCGAAGAAGGTAAATGGGTAAAAGTTGAGGGTTGGGCAAGCTTAGAAGAAACACACGCTGAAATCATCGCCAGCCTAGAACGCGCCCAATAATGAACACCAAGAGCCAGCAACAGCAAACTGGCTCCTTACGCCACTATGCCTGCCCTAAAGAGCATCACCAACACTCTCTCACTGAGTTACTAGCGAATGTCTCACGCATTTGCCTTGAAAAAGGCTTACGCCTCACTCAAGTACGTAAACAGGTACTCACACTGATCTGGCAAGCCCAATCACCCATTGGTGCTTATGCATTATTAGAAGCCTTACAACACTATCAAGCCAATGCTAAACCACCAACAATCTATCGAGCGTTAGACTTTCTCCTTGATCATCAATTTATTCATCGCATCAATAGCCTCAATGCTTATATTGCCTGCGCTCACCCTGAGCAGACACATAGTCCTTATTTTTTTATTTGCAAACACTGCAACAGCAGCTTTGAGATCAGCCACTTTGCACTGGATCAGGCCATAGAGCAAGCTGTGCAAAATTTTGGCTGTAAAGTTGAAGACAAAATGATCGAAGTGACTGGGCTTTGCAAGGCCTGTACTTTAAAACCAAACTCTAAGCCTAGCCGCTGACTAAAACTCGGTATTTAGTCCCAACTTATAAGGCTATGGTTTATTCTAGATATAACAGACAGCATTAAGTTCTAGGACTAAACAACTACACTCTACTTAATTTTATAATTCCACCATATTGCTATTGCGAATAGTACGCTTGGATTCACCAGTGAATGTATTCAAAAAGGGCTGAATATCAGAGTGGAACCTTCTATTAATTTTGCTACATTTAGCAACTTCTCTTGACTCTAAAAATGATAAAGGCCCATTTTTTAGTCTATGGCTCGTTAATTTTTGAGTATATCCTTGCCATGCTTTTTCTTGTAATTGCCTTTGCAATAAAGGACTCTTAGCAAGAGTAAGTTGGTCTTCATGGCATTTTTCAGAAATACTTTTCTTAGATAAACCCTGATATTGCTTAAAAAATGACTCTTTATGTGAAGCAGATATGCTTGCATGTAGATTCGATGTTCTTTTAAGCTTTGCAGTATCAACAAACAGACAACCTTTCAAGCTCCTTAATTTTTTCCCCGAACTTTTCTTTTTTTTTGCAGTGATTTCATGAAATTTAAATTCTGAATTAAACGTAACAATTGACTGACCAAGATAATCAACTAGGTTATTTTGACGAGAATTTTCTGCTCTGGTTGGATCAATACTCACAGATTTTAAAACATTATTAATATCGACACGCTTAATTTTATTTAATTGATCATCAATATTAGAGAAAGAAAATTGCCCTGTTTTAGCAAGTGCTTTCATTAATGGAATATTACCATGCAATAGCGCATACTGTTCGACACTAAGCCCATTATCATCTTTGACTGTTACATGGCTTGGATTTTTAGAAAGCAGATAACAAGCAAAATCAGTCGCACTTTGCGTGCCCATTTTTGCAAGAAATATTAGCGCCGTCTTTCCCTGACTATCTGTAATTGATAGATCTACTTCCTTTTCTTTTTCTTTGGAAATTTCAATTAGCTTTCTCGCATTGTCAAAATCTTCATTAGCAATCAATAACTGCAACGTCGTATTTTTAAAATCTCCTTCTTGCTTGTTAGGGTCAAATCCAACTGACAATAATATTTTTGCTTTATCAGCGAACTCATTTCTAAATCCAAGCGCAGCAATATTCATAATCGTTTGTCCTGTCAAAATAATGCATTGCTTTTCATAGGCTTCTAAATCAGATTGATGTATTTTTTTTACAGCTTGCTCTATTTCTTCAGGTGTAGAAAATTTATTTATTAACACCTGTAATACTTTATGATTTACTGTTCCTTTAGGCATCTACCGTATCTCCAATTTGCCATAACTACTATAAATTGCCCATGGAAATTAACATAGATTTAAACTTAAGCTTATAGAAATACCGGTTAAATTTTTACTGTTAAATCACTCACGACTCAATATATTTCTTTATCAACAGCTTTACTCTTCCTCCTCCTAACTGCAATTAACAAATATTATAATTTACTATAAATGCAAAAATTTTAAAAAAAACGATTTAAAATAAAAAATAATTTTAAAATAAGTTTATTTTTATTACTCCAGATTTGCTCACATATTACTGACCTTAGACATTGGCAATATAAAGCCCCCATTTTTATGCTAAATTTAAAATGGAATTTCTTCGATTTTGTCTCTCATTTTTTTAAACTTAATGAGTGACAAACTCTCTAGTGATTCATACAGCAAGCTGCTTTTAGGTTGATACCAATAAACTGATCGATCAATACTATATATTTTTTATATTTTACCCCTAGCAATGATTAGACATATAGAGCACTTACTTTATATGAAAATTAATATAAATTTTTTAAGTTTACATGGTTATTTTCATTTAAAACAAAAGATAGGAATAATATATTATGTTATAGACATTTAGTATTTTAAATATTAAAAGATAAATAAAATTTTAATTATGTTTTTATATATAACTTATAGATAAAAATATAATTATTAAATTGTTTTAAGCTATATATTTATTCATTTACATTTTTTATATTTATTTATGTTTATTTATATAAATTACATTTATTGACATTCTAAAGGTTTATGTTACTTTGTTTGACCTTTAAAGCTGGACGACAGTCTATTATACAATTTAAAAATTACATGGAGTTATCAAGTATGACTATTTCTATTAATTATTAAATATAAAGTGAATTTAGTAATAATTTTTCCATTTAAAAATTCACATTAATTAAGATGAGTAAAATTCAGAACTCAAAGAATGAGAATAAATATGAACATGTATCATACAATAGCCGAAAAAAAGTTAGAACTTTTGAAGAAAACAGGACAGTATAGAGAATTTGTAAATATTAATCGTATTAATAAAAAATACCCTCTTGCTTATATAAACTCTGATAAAAAAAAGAAGCCGTTGTTTGGTGCAGCAATGATTATCTGGGTATGAGTCAACACCCACGGGTCATCTCAGCTATGAGTAAAGCAATAGGTCAACATGGCGCTGGCTCAGGCGGCTCACGAAATATTGGAGGAACTCATTCTTATTATTTGAAGCTTGAGAAATCGATTGCAGATTGGCATGGTAAAGAATTGTCCCTTGTATTCCCTACAGGTTATAGCTCAAATGATGCAACATTACAATGTTTGTTAAGGATGTTTGATGACTGCGTGGTTTTTTCAGACGAACTTAATCATGCCTCTATTATTAATGGAATTCGTAGCACAACAGTGAAGCGAAAGATTTTTAAACATAATGATGTCAGCTGCCTTGAAGATTTATTAGCTGCAGAGCCAATAAATTGTCCAAAAATTATTGTATTTGAGTCGATTTATTCCATGGATGGTGATATTGCTCCAATTAAAGATATCATTGCTCTTGCTAAAAAATACAATGCATTAACATTTTTGGATGAGGTCCATGCTATCGGTATGTATGGCCCTAAAGGAGCAGGCATAGCCGCAAACCTGGGAGTTTCAGATGAAATTGATGTTATACAGGGAACAATGGCTAAAGCTATAGGTGTTATTGGTGGGTACATCACAGGATCAGCTTGTATTATTGACGCTATTCGGTCTTTTGCTTCAGGATTTATCTTTACTACATCACTACCTCCAGCTGTTGTGGCAGCCTGCCATACAAGCATAGAACATCTTAAACGTTCTAATTTAGAACGCAAACTATTACAAGCCAAGACACTCCAGCTAAGAAATCTATTAAAAGACCTTAAGATTCCTATCTTAAAGTCTAGCTCAACTCATATCTTACCAATATTGGTCGGCAATGCAGTAAAGTGTAAAGAAGCAGCATACCGCCTACTACATAAACATGGAGTTTACTTGCAACCAATAAATTCGCCAACTGTACCTATTGGAACTGAACGATTTCGTGTGAATGTTACTCCAAACCACACTGACAGTCACTTGATTGCCTTAAGCCAGGCTTTACATGAGGTATTTAATTACTTTGAAATTCCATTTGAAAAATAAATTACTTATAGAGATTGAAGAAGTGATAGATCATCAAAATAAACTAGAAAAACCAGACGATAGTGAGTTTTTATTAAAGAAAGCGTCATTGAGAGAGGTTGATCAGCTAGTAGAATTAAGAAAACTGCTACTAAGCCAAGGAAGCGCTCATTATGCAGCAGCATCTCCCGAAGAAGATTTAGCTTGGCAAGCCAGCTATAAAAACTGGCTTAGGCAGCATATTGATAGGAATACAGAAAATATTCAGATAGTTATCGCTTCTCAATCAGAGGGAAGGGTTATTGGCTGTGCTATTGGGATTATTGATTATCGTGCTCCACTAGCAGGTTGTTTAAATGGATTAACAGGATGGGTACAAACTGTTGTTGTTGAACCACAGTTTCGTTGCTCAGGAGTTGCAACAGAGTTGATGGTATTTTTGCTTGAATGGTTTTCTTCAAAGGAAGTTTTTAAAGTTGCTTTGCAAACAACGGGTATTGCGCAGAAGCTTTATAAAAAATTAGGGTTTAAATCATCTGGTGAAGACCTTTTAATTAAATCACTTTAGTTAATTTTGGAAGATTATTATGAATGTTTTAATTATTGGCTTGGGATATGCGGGCACAAGATTCCTTCAAGCGTTTAATAGTATTAACTCTAAATTAACTCTTGATAAAATAAATATGTCATATGTTGATAAACAGAAAATACGTGATGATATCCCATACTTTTCAAACATAGCTACAGCATTACTTAAATTAAATCCAGAAATAGTTGTTGTTTCTGTAACTGATGGAGCACATGCTGACATTCTTTTGGAACTTGAAGGGTATCAAGGATTTGTTATATGTGAGAAGCCTCTTGTCAATGTTGAGGATAACCTCTCCCAAATAGCATATAGCTTAAAAAATATTTCAGGATTTTGTATGGATATGGTGGAAAGGTATTCTGAAACTACGCGATTTTTAAAGTCTTATATTAGGGAAAATCAATTAAAGTTGCTTCGTGCTAACTTTATATGGGGCAAAGACCGAATTAATGATCGAAGACCAACATCTGGAGTAGTCAGTGAAGTGATTCACCCTATTGACCTGATTCAATGGATCTCTAGAGATGGAAAAAGAGAAGACTCAAGAGATCATATGATTTTAAAAAATGCTATAGGAACATCTTCTGATTTTTCAATATCAGGACCTATGGTTATAGATAGTGTGGCTATAACAAGCCAACTTAAACAGTCGGTTATTACTGGCTACAGTAGCTTTGTAAACATTATCCGTCAACGTACTATTGACTTTATTCTTGAGTCACCTGATAAAAAGTTAATATATGCTCATATGGTTTTCGATACCCCAACTTGGGATATAGACTCACTGAAAATATGGGAACGTACAAATCAGAATGATAATGTGATTGCTAATTTTACAACAAAATTCCCAAAAGCTCCTAAAGAGCTGCATACCATACAAAAACTAAAAAGGTTAGTCAGTGATGTTGTAGAATTTGTAACTCGAAATAAGTCTCCTCAGTGGCCATTTGCAGACTTAGCAGAATCACTTTCTTTGCAAGAGCTATTAAATCAGATTGAATACTCAACTCAAGTTGTTGGTCCAACACAGTTTGTATTGGGAGAGAAGCGTATCATTTTTAATGATGAAGGAAACCTTGAGCGCTTAGGGTGAAACTAAAAAAATTATAAGGTATTTAAATGTATAGAATTATCTTTTTAACATTAGGTATGTTTGCACTTGGTCTTGATGCCTATGTTGTCGCTGGTATTTTATCAAATATGAGTCATTCATTCGGGGCGACGTTTGCTGCAACAGGTCAATCCATTACAGCATTTACGTTGTGTTACGCTGTTGCTGCACCAATTACAGCTGCGCTTTTTTCAGGCAAACCAGCAAGAAAAGTATTATTTGTTGCACTAACTATATTTTCTATTGCAAACATAGTCAGTGCACTTGCAACAAGTTTATCTATGTTGCTCGTCTCCCGTGCGCTTGCAGGCCTAGGTGCTGGATTATTTTCACCAATGGCAGCAGCTGTGGCAGCAATGCTTGTACCTGCAGAAAAAAAAGGTCGAGCATTGGGATTAATCCTTGGCGGAATGAGTACAGGGACAGTTATCGGTGTACCGATTGGGTTGCTCGTTAACAATTATTTAGGCTGGCGCTATGTCTTTATCATGGTTGCCTGCATTGGTTTTATCGGCATCATTGGTATTTTATTTAAGCTTCCTGATATTCCAGTAACTGCCCCTCCTTCTCTTAAACAACGTTTACTTGTTATGTCAGACAGGAAAATTACAGCTACAGTAGGTGTAAGCTTCTTAACAGCAGTTGCCAGTCTTGGCTTATATACTTATATTTCACCCGTTATAAATACTCTTTTAAGCCCTTCTCTCAATATTGTGCCTTATCTATGGTGTTGGGGAATTGGCGGTATCATCGGTAGTTTATCCATTGGCACTTTAATTGATAAAACAGGAAAGCCCAGTTATTTATTAATCGGTATTTTGAGTATCCTTACTCTTGGGCTATTTAGCATCCCTTTATTTATTCATCTGGGTATTCTTGCTTTCTTGCCATTTATTTTATGGGGAGCGATGGGCTGGTCTTCATTAGCGCCTCAGCAGCATACTTTACTTTCTATTCAGCCTCAACAAGGCGCTGCAGTTGTAGCGCTCAATGGCTCGTGCAATTACCTTGGAAGTGCTGTTGGAGCAATGCTTGGAGGAGTGTTAATTTCTTATGGTGTTCTACCAGCTTATCTTCCGTATTGGGCAGGCGTTGTTTCTTTTCTTGCACTAATTAGTCAAATCTTTATTGTTATAAGGTCTATCAACAAAACTAAAGTGAAACATAGAACTGTATAACAACATCCTTGCATTAATAAAGGCCCGCTTTGCGGGCTACTTGGATAACGCCTTGCTAAAAATCCAAGGCACCTTATATGATTAATCGATTGTTTTATAGTAAAATTTGTCTTTTCCATGAACTCCTTCCACTCCATCAAACATCTCTTTCAAGTCGCCAGTATGATATTGCTAAAAGCAGCTACTACAAACTCAGGTCCAAGTATCAAGGCATGGACACTTCAGACCTACAACGTTTAAAAGAGCTTCATGTACTGAGCGGGAATAAAGTACGTAAGATATACAGTATTGGTCGATCAATTTATCGGTATCAACCTAAAAAGCAGGCTGCTGATACAAAAATTAAAAAGGTACTAACAGGTTTAGCTAAGGTGCATCACAAGCTGGGGTTTTTACAAAATGATGGCTAAAATCAAGCAAAATTACGCTTGGGGCCATAAACGTGTTTAACGGGTCTATTGTCAACTCAAGCTTAATTTAGGGATCAAATTTTCACCACCGAATAAGCGCAAATATAGAACCTTAAATGTGGTCGATGATTATAATCGTGAGTGTTTATTGATTGAGCCTGCTTTTTCTTTGTCACTAACGATTATCACTCGACTGCTTGACCAAGTTGCCGAGTCAAAGGTTACCCTGAAGTGATTCGATGTGACAATGGCCCAGAGTTTATTTCAAGCGATTTTACAAAATGGACAGAGCAACACAACATATTGCTCCATCATATTCAGCCTGAGATGCCGCACAAAATGGCTTTATTGAGCGATTTAATCGGACTTATCGCCAAGATATTTTGGACGCACACTGGTTTTATAATTTAGAGGAGGTCAGGGAAATTATTGAATCATGGGTTAATCAATATAACAATGAACGCCTCATGAATCACTAGCGAACTTGTCACCCATGAATTTTAAAAAAATGAGAGATAAAAAC
>LVCQ01000093.1 GCA_001644975.1 Piscirickettsiaceae bacterium NZ-RLO1 | reverse complement strand
GGGCTTTTGTACTCAAGCCTCCACAACTACGATCTAAAGCTTGGTTAATCCCTTTATCTTTTTTTATATCCTGCAGAACAAGCATGAGCTCGAACCACTGTTGAATCAATCATGCCTGAATCTAGTTCCGGTGTTTGCACAGATATAAAAAGAGCATCCCAAACGCCTCTGCTACCCCAACGGCTAAACCGTTTATAAACACTATTCCAATATCCATAATGTTCCGGTAGGTAACGCCATTGAGAGCCGATACGGAGAATCCATATAACGGCTTCGATAAATAAACGACACTTTCTTTCTGAGCCACAGTAAATGCCTGGGAAGTCTTTTAAGAATAAATAGATTTCGTCCCTCTGCTTTTGTTCTAATAATTTTCGCATCATTGCTTCCAAGCAAAATACTACTTATTCTCATGAGTTATATGGAAATGTCAACGGAGCCTAGTTACTTTTAGGGTTGGTTATAAGCTATAAGCAGTAATCGTGTTATTACCAAAATGATTTTTGTTTTTTAATTCTTAAAATTTGTTTTATAGATATTTGGTACGCAAATTTTTGGTAGAGGTATTTTTTTGCTAGTTTTAGCAGCGTTGGTAAAAGCAATTTAGTGCTTTTTTCCGGGAGTGTACTTTCTTTGCGTTCGAGCTCTAAATTAGACTCTTCAGCATGCGAGCTTAGTCCGACGATATAAGGTACTACTGAGTAAAGCTTGATTAAATTTTGTTCTACATAATAAGACCAGATATCTATAGGCTGGTAAATAGTAATTAATTCCTTTAAAAGGTTTTGAGCGGCTTTTTGAGTAATATAGTAGCCATGTGTACGGCTTGCATATTTTAGTATGTGTTGGTAGTTAATGGGGTGAATATTATGTGAGTTAGTCAGTTTTATTTTACCCCATTCAGAGTAGTAATCTATATGAGTCATTAATACGACACTATTGTTATCTAGTTTTTTTATTTGACGGACTGTCTCTATTGCGTGGGCTGTGTGTTTGTTGAGCATTATATCATCTTCAAAGATGAATGCTCCGGGTAGATTGTTATCTATTATTTTTTGGTAGCATTTTATATGGCTGAGCGTGCAGCCGATTTCTCCAACAGTAAGAGAGCGTCCTAGCTTTTCTTTTGCAAGGGTGTCTAAGTAGAATTTTTTTATTGTCTCATTAGGCAGTTCTTTTCCATAGATAGCATTAACTACTTCATAGGGTATTTTTTCATGCTGAAATTGTGCTGTTACATGACCTCTTCTAGACTCGTCTTTTTTTAAACTGATAATGAAAATGTCGTTCATGTTATTTGTCTATAGCTGTGCTAGTTCAAGTAAAGCATATAGTTTAGGTTAAAGGTTAATGTGTTGCAATATAGGAGGTGTGATGCTAAATATCTATGGCAATTCTCTCACTTAATTTAAGTGCATTTAATAGCAATGGAGTGATACTACTTCTGGGGATATATTTTATTCATCAGTTTTTGGGATTGTCCGTTGTATTTATGTTTACTATGCTATAGATGCAAAGTAGCATGTAATATTTTGCAATCTGCCTTGCCAACTTCCTGATCTTGCTGTATATTGGCAGGCCGATAGTCACGTAGCTCAGTTGGTTAGAGCACCACCTTGACATGGTGGGGGTCGTTGGTTCGAATCCAATCGTGACTACCAAAATATTTTTAGCATGTAAATTATGGGTGATTGTTTAAAGTCGCGTAGCTCAGTTGGTTAGAGCACTACCTTGACATGGTAGGGGTCGTTGGTTCGAATCCAATCGCGACTACCAGATTTATGATTTAAAGCGCCTTTTGGCGCTTTTTTTGTCTGTTGCTTTAATGCTATGATAGAGTGATTTTTTATTTTTAGTTGATAATAATGAACCTTAATTCAGGAGTAAGGTATGCCGATTGTGACACTTCCGGATGGAAGTCAACGCAGTTTTGATAGCGCGGTGACTGTAGCTGAGGTGGCTGCAGAGATAGGCCCAGGGTTGGCAAAGTCTGCGGTTGCAGGAAAAATCAATGGACAACTTGTTGATACCAGCACGACCATTAGCGAAGATGTGGCATTAACCTTACTGACCAGTAAAGACGAGGAAGGCTTGGAAGTGATTCGTCACTCGAGTGCCCACTTGCTTGCCCAAGCGGTGAAGCAATTATTTCCAGAGGCACAGGTGACGATTGGTCCGGTAATCGATGATGGTTTTTATTATGACTTTGCTTATAAACGGCCATTTACGCCGGATGATTTAACGGCCATAGAAAAGCGTATGCAAGAGCTGGTCAAGCAAAATATCCCCGTAGTGCGTCAAGAAATGAGCCGTGATGAAGCGGTTAAGTATTTCGATGGCTTAGGTGAGCATTATAAAGTACAGATTATCGAGGCCATTGATCAAAATGAGACCTTATCTTTGTATAGTCAAGGTGATTTTACTGATTTATGCCGGGGTCCGCACGTTGTAAGTACAGGGCAGATGAAAGCCTTTAAGTTAATGAAGGTTGCTGGGGCTTATTGGCGGGGTGATTCGAATAATGAAATGCTCCAGCGCATTTATGGCACGGCTTGGGGTGATAAAAAAGCATTAAAAGAGTATTTGCATCGCTTAGAAGAAGCCGAGAAGCGTGATCATCGTAAAATTGCTAAGGCGCAAGATTTATTTCATCAGCAAGAAGAAGCGCCAGGAATGGTGTTTTGGCATGAAAAAGGCTGGACAATCTATCAAAATTTAGTGAGCTATGTACGCGAAAAGTTGAAGAAGCAAGGTTATCAAGAAGTGCATACGCCTCAGATTGTCGATAGTAGCCTGTGGGTGCGTTCAGGGCATGCCGATAAGTATAAAGAGAATATGTTTTTAACTTCATCGGAAAATCGTGAGTTTGCGATTAAGCCGATGAACTGTCCCTGCCATGTGCAGATTTTTAATCAAGGTTTGCGCAGTTATCGGGATTTGCCGATTCGTATGGCCGAGTTTGGTTGCTGTCATCGTAATGAGCCATCTGGGGGGTTGCATGGCTTGATGCGAGTACGCTCAATGGTGCAAGATGATGGTCATATTTTTTGCCGTGAAGATCAAATTCGTGATGAAGTCGCCCAGTTTGCCTCACAAGTTTTTGAAACTTACCAAGACTTTGGCTTTGAAGAAACGGGTATTGAGGTAAAGTTAGCTTTGCGTCCTGATCAGCGCATCGGCGATGATGAAACATGGGACCATGCAGAGAAAGAGCTTGCTGCGGCCCTTGAATCTGCTGGGATAGCGTTTGAAAGCTTGCCAGGAGAAGGGGCTTTTTATGGGCCGAAAATTGAGTTTCATTTGCGCGATTGCTTAAATCGTCGTTGGCAGTGCGGGACGATTCAGTTAGATTATATGATGCCACAGCGCTTAGATGCGACTTATATTGATGAGCATAGTCAGCGTCGCCATCCGGTGGTCTTGCATCGGGCGATGCTTGGCTCACTGGAGCGATTTTTGGGAATTTTGATTGAGCATTATGCCGGAATTTTGCCAACTTGGTTAGCTCCGGTTCAGGCAGTCGTCATGAATATTACGAGTGCTCAGGCCGAATTTTCGACCGAAATCGCAGAAAATTTACAAAAATTGGGTTTTAGAGCACGATTAGACTTGAGAAATGAGAAGATAGGCTTTAAAATCCGTGAACACACATTGCAACGTGTTCCTTATCTATTGGTGATAGGGGATCGTGAAGTTGAATCGAGAACGCTTGCGGTCCGGTCTTTACAAGGTGAAGACTTAGGCTCGATGAGTTTTGATGACTTTGCTGAGTATCTGAGCAAAGATGTTAAATACCGCAGTCAATCTCACCTAGGAGGATAAAGCTATTAGCAGCACACAGAACCAAAAGAAGCCACGAGTTAATGATGAGATTCGCGAGAAAGAAATTCGTTTGATCGGGGCTGATGGGGAACAAGTGGGAGTGATGACCTCTCGGGATGCTTTAAAGCATGCTGAGGAAGTATCGCTTGATTTGGTCGAAATTTCGCCCAATGCTAAGCCTCCGGTGTGTCGCGTTATGGATTTTGGTAAATTCATGTTTGAAGAAAACAAAAAACGTAGCGCTGCACGCAAGAAGCAGAAACAGATGCAAGTGAAGGAAGTTAAATTTCGTCCATCGACGGATGTGGGAGACTACCAGGTCAAGCTACGCAACCTGATCCGTTTCCTCAACGATGGGGACAAAGCCAAAGTCACTCTCCGCTTTCGTGGTCGAGAGATGGCACACCAGGAGCTGGGTCTTGAGTTATTAAAGCGTGTTGAAGTCGATCTAAATGAATACGGGATCGTTGAACATCGCCCAAAACTTGAAGGACGGCAAATGGTTATGGTGATTGGCCCCAAAAAGAAGCAATAATACTCAAAAATACTCAAATGCGGAGTTTTGAATTATGTCTAAATTAAAAACAAATCGCGGTGCCGCGAAGCGTTTTAAGAAAACGGCCAACGGTTATAAACGCGCAGGTGCGTTTCGCCGCCACATTTTAACAAAGAAAACAACGAAGGCTAAGCGCCAGTTACGTGGGACGGCCCAGGTTGCTGCTTGCGACCAAAATATGGTCGCTCGTATGTTGTGTGATAAATAATCCAATTATCTTAATCTTTGTTTGTTTGTGGAGTAAAAAATAATGGCTAGAGTTAAACGTGGTGTGATTGCGCGCGCCCGTCATAAAAAAGTAATGAAAGCAGCAAAAGGCTACTATGGTGCTCGTAGTCGAGTCTTTCGTGTTGCTAAGCAAGCGGTTACTAAAGCCGGTCAATATGCTTACCGTGACCGTCGTCAAAGAAAGCGCCAGTTCCGTTCATTATGGATTGTCCGTATTAATGCGGCAGCCCGTCAAAGTGGTTTAAGCTACAGCCGCTTTATCAATGGTCTTAAAAAAGCGTCTGTTGAAATCGATCGTAAAGTGTTGGCTGATATTGCTGTATTCGATCAAGCAGGTTTTAAAGCATTGGTTGAGCAGGCGAAAACAGCATTGGCAAGCTAATTAATGTAAGCTAAGTGAAGTCTACACGTTAAGTGGAAGACGTAGCAGAAGATAGGGGCAGATTGGCCCCTATTTTTTTATCTTTATTTTGAGCCTAACCTGCGGTTCGATTGGACAAAGGGGAGCAGCATGCAGCAGATTGATGAGATCGTATCTGAGGCGATGATACGCATTAAAGACACAGAATCAACTAAGTCATTGGATGATATTCGTGTCCATTATATGGGAAAGAAAGGTCGCTTAACTGAAGTATTAAAAGGACTTGGTAAGTTGTCCGCAGCAGAACGGCCGAAAATGGGGCAAGCGGTTAATGTTGCAAAAACAAAGCTGCAGCAAGCATTAACTGACCGTTTAGAAACGCTTAAATTACAAGAAATGCAGGCGCAGTTAGGGGCTGAAAAAATCGATGTCACCCTTGCTGGCCGCGGTCAAGAGCTGGGGCATCTGCACCCAGTGACAAAGGTATTAAATCGAATTACTTATTTACTTGGTTGCGCCGGCTTTAGTGTAGTTGAAGGGCCTGAAATCGAAGATGATTTTCATAATTTTGAGGCCTTAAATATTCCCAAGCATCATCCGGCTCGAGCGATGCAAGATACTTTTTATTTTGGTAATGGCGATGTATTGCGCACTCATACTTCAGGGGTACAAATTCGCACGATGGAAGAGAGCCAACCGCCTATTCGTATCATCGCTCCTGGGCGTGTCTATCGTTGTGATTCTGATCCGACGCATACTCCTAACTTTCACCAGGTTGAAGGTTTGTGGGTAGATGATTCGGTGAGTTTTGCTGATTTAAAAGGCATGCTGGTGAATTTTTTGCGTGAGTTTTTTGAAGATAATAATTTGCGTGTACGTTTTCGTCCTTCTTATTTTCCATTTACTGAGCCTTCTGCTGAAGCGGATATTGAGTTTACTAAGCCAAGCGGTGAAAAAGCGTGGTTGGAAGTATTAGGCTGTGGCATGGTGCATCCGCATGTCTTAAAAAATGTCAATATTAATCCAGATGAGTTCCAAGGGTTTGCTTGGGGTATGGGTATCGAGCGGTTAGCGATGTTGCGTTATGGCATTCGTGATTTACGCACATTGTTTGAAAATGATGTGCGTTTTTTAGGTCAATTTTAAGGGGGAAACACTATGCAATTAAGTGAACAATGGCTGCGCACGTGGGTGAACCCTGAAGTTTCAACAGTAGTTTTAGCCGACCAGCTGTCGATGGCCGGTCTAGAAGTTGATGGTATGAGCGCTGTCGCAGCTGAATTTTCTCAGGTCATTGTGGCAGAGGTTACGCATTGTGAGCAACATCCGGATGCTGACCGTTTACGAGTGTGTCAGGTGAATACAGGCACTGCAACAGTGCAGATTGTTTGTGGGGCACCGAATGCACGTGTTGGCATTAAAGTGGCATTGGCACAAATTGGTGCTTTACTGCCACCGATTGCAGAAGGTAAGCCTTTTAAGATTAAAAAAAGTAAGTTACGCGGGGTGGAGTCAGAAGGCATGCTGTGCTCTGCACGCGAATTAGAGTTGGCAGATGAACATGAAGGAATCATCGAGCTAGCAGCTGATGCGCCAGTAGGCATGGATTTGCGTGAGTACTTGAGTTTAAATGATGTGAGTATTGATGTTGATTTAACACCGAACCGTGGCGACTGTTTAAGTATTGCTGGCATTGCTCGTGAGGTCAGTGTGTTAAATCGTACGGCCTTGACACCCGTGCACGTTGAGCTCATTGCCCCCGTCCATGATGAGCGGATTGATATCGAGTTAAACGCTGGAGAAGACTGTCCGCGCTATATTGGCCGCATTATTAAAGAGGTCAATGTTCATACCAAAGCACCATTATGGCTAACTGAACGTTTGCGTCGTTCGGGGATACGTAGTATTTCGTTGCCGGTGGATGTGACTAACTATGTCATGCTTGAACTCGGCCAGCCGATGCATGCTTTTGACCTAAATACGGTGAAAGGTGGAGTAGAAGTTCGTCGGGCCTGCAAAGGTGAAAGCTTAGTGTTACTTGATGGGACAGAAATCAGCTTAACGCCGGATGTTCTCGTGATTGCTGATGATGCTAAGCCGCTTGCCATGGCAGGTATTATGGGTGGAGAGAGCTCAGGGGTGAGTGATGATACTCAGGATTTATTCTTAGAAAGTGCTTTTTTTGCACCGACGGCAGTTGCCGGTCGTGCTCGACGCTACGGCCTGCATACTGATTCTTCACATCGTTTTGAGCGTGGTGTGGATCCAGAACTCGCTCGTGTTGCGATTGAGCGTGCGACACAGCTGATTATTGATATTGCCGGTGGCAAGCCAGGGCCTTGTTTGGAGGCTGAAAAGCCGGAGTATTTACCAACGCCTATTAAATTAATATTACGCCAACCACGTATTGCGAAAATTTTAGGGGTGAGTATCGCTGATGATGAGGTTGAAGATATATTAGTACATTTGGGCATGACTGTAGAGCGCATAGCGGATGGCTGGCAGGTGAGCGTACCTTCTTTTCGTTTTGATATGGAGCGCGAGGAAGATCTTATTGAAGAGATTGCTCGCATTCATGGCTATGATAATATTCCTTTGCACACGCCTAAGCGTCCGGCGACAGTACCTGTCAATTCAGAGCAGAAGCTAACGGTCGTACAGTTAAGTCAAGTGCTAGTTAATCGTGGTTACTCTGAAGCGATGAACTATAGCTTTCTTGATGAAAAACTACAGACTTTAGTCTGTCCTAAAGATGAGTTTCTGCGCTTGGCGAACCCTTTATCAGAAGAGTTGGCGATTATGCGTACTAGCTTACTACCAGGGTTATTGAAGTCATTATTGCATAATCAAAAGCGTCAACAAGAGCGAGTGCGATTATTTGAAATAGGTACGTGTTTTCGCTTAGTTGAAGGCAAAAAGCAAGAGCGTCAGCGCATTGCTGGTGTGATTGCCGGTGCTGTTTTGCCCTTGCACTGGAGTGGCGAGGCTGCTGCTGATTTTTATGACTTAAAAGGTGATGTTGAAGCACTGTTAGCATTAACGCAGGCAGAGATTATGTTTAAAAGCGCAGAGCACAGTGCGTTACACCCCGGCCAGTGTGCTCAAGTCAAAATCAATGGACGTTGCGCCGGTGTCATTGGTGCATTACATCCACACCTTGCGCAAAAGTTGAATGTCAAAGGCAAAGCATTCTTATTTGAGCTAGATTTGCAGGCGATATCCAGTGCGAAACTACCCAAAGCTAAATCTCTATCACGTTATCCAAGCATCAAACGTGATTTGGCTTTACTGGTTGATGAGGCGACCAGTGCTGCTGACTTAATTAGTGCGGTTAGTGACGTCGTCCCAGAGCAATTGCAAGATGTATGTATTTTTGATATTTACCAAGGTGAGGGCATCGAAGAGGGTAAAAAAAGTGTTGCACTTAGCTTGATTTTACAGGATTTGTCGCGCACGCTTACAGAAGAGGATGTTGCAGCTCTCATTGAGAAGGTTAAAAACACATTGATGACGACCTTCGGAGCAGTATTACGGGAGTAATTTCGATGGCGTTAACAAAAGCCGTACTGATGGATAAGCTTTTTGCAGATCTTGGTGTCAATAAGCAAGATGCAAAAATGATCGTTGATCTTTTTTTTGAAGAGATCCAAAGTGCCTTGGAAAAAGGCCAGATTGTAAAGCTTTCTGGTTTTGGTAATTTTATGCTGCGGGATAAAAAAGAGCGCCCGGGGCGAAACCCCAAAACGGGAGATGAGGTTGCTGTCTCTGCTAGGCGTGTTGTTACTTTTAGAGCAGGTCAAAAGCTACGGGCGCGTGTTAATTCAAAACTCTAAATCTATCAGCTAAAAAGCACCTTAAAGGTGCTTTTTTATTGATGTGAGTGCTGTGTGAGATGGGGTTTATCAGCGATAAGCTGATACTTAACCGCGGATCTTCTCTTTGTACTACTTTCTTTTTAAGTCGGGTTCGGTATAATAGGCGCTGGCTCGGGGCGTAGCTCAGCCTGGTAGAGTACTTGCATGGGGTGTAAGTGGTCGCAGGTTCAAATCCTGCCGTCCCGACCAAATCCAACTATTTTACCTATTACTCTACACGTTATTCATTAACATAAGTTGCTGTGATTCGTGCTTTATCGAGTGCGTTTGCATTGAGCATAAAGCCAATGACTGCATTTGATGTATTTTCTTTAACATCCAATTTTTCATTAGGTAAGGCCCACACAGTAAATTGATATCTGTGCATGCCGTGATCTTTAGGGGGGCAAGGTCCACCGTATTCTTTTATGCCGTAATCATTCAGCATTTCTTTGGCTCCATTAATTTTCTTTAATCCATCTCTAGCGATGCTATGTGTCGTTGCGGGGATATCAATAACTACCCAATGCCAGAAGCCACTTTCAGTTGGAGCATCAGGATCTCTTACTGTTAGTGCAAAACTTTTCGTTCCTTTAGGTGCCTCTCTCCAACTTAATTGTGGTGACAAATTAGCGCCATTACAGCCAAAACCGTTAAAAACAAAAGGCTTGGTTATTCGAGTTCCTTCTTGTATATCTTGACTTGTTAATTGCATTGCAAAACTGTTCAATGAGATAGCAGCTAGCAGTGGTGCAGCATATAATATTTTCATGCCTTATTACCTCTATGATTTTACTTAAGAGACAATTAATGAAAGATTCAAGAATAATATATTTATATTTTTTCATTTAGCAAGTTAAATAGTGGAGCTATGTTTTTTATAAGTTTTTCGTAATAACATGAGTTTGGCGTGGTATTTCGTTGGAAAGATAGCTTTTTACAGTTAGTCGTATACAGATACCCTGCTTTACTGAGCAGAGGTATTACTGGCCGCTTCTAGTATAGACTTCGCTTCCTTTTGTGATTTTGTTGCATCTAAAAATAAAAATTCAAACGC
>LVCQ01000092.1 GCA_001644975.1 Piscirickettsiaceae bacterium NZ-RLO1 | reverse complement strand
CGGAGGGCGAAGTACATTGTAAAATCCTAGTTGATTTGTTGAAACGAGATCAGAGTACTCCGATGGGTGTAAATCAACGCTGCCAGTACAGAAAATACCAGCGTTATTAAATAAAACATCGATAATATTGAATTTACCTTTAAAAAAATCGACTGCTTGCTTAATTTCATTGCTATTAGAAACATTGGCTGCATATGTTTCAACTTGAATGCCTGGATATTGTGTTAATAGCTCATCCTTAACTGACAATAGAGTTTCTTCGTTTCTTGAAATTAATCCTAAGTTATAATTATCTTCAGCTAAAGCTAGGGCTGCAGCCTTTCCTACTCCCTTGCTTCCTCCGGTGATTATAGCTGTTTTCATTCTTATGATTCCATGTTTGAGATTATGAAAGTGTTGATTATAATCCACATGGCATATTTAGTAAATTTTTGATAGATATGGAGATTTTTCATGAAAAGGTTATTGTTGCCTGTATGTGTTTTTTTTATTGCTTTAGGGGTTATATTCCCATCTGTATTTCATTGGGTAAAACCTAATATAACATTATTATTATCAGCAATAATGTTTTCTTTAGGTTTTCTATATAAAAAAAGCCAAATAAAATCAATTAGTAATAATTATATTAAATTGATACTTATGTGTATTTTAAAGTTTATAGTTGGCACTGTATTAGCTATTTTGATATCAAATATTTTTAAGTTAGATATAAATAGTGGGGTGGCTCTTGTTGTGCTTGCAGCGGTTCCAAGCGCAATGTCAGCAAGCGCGATGTCGTGTGCTGTAGGAGCAAACTTTATAATTAATATATTCTGTACTGATTTTATGATGTTAATTTGTCCTTTAGTTACCCCTTTATTAATTATGTTGGCTACAAAGAATGTTATTGATATTGGTTATATTTCCATGCTCAAGAGCTTAGTCTTAATGTTTTTAATGCCGATATTAATGGGAGTTTTTTTTAAAGAAAAAATTCTCCGCAAAGTTGATTTGTCACGAATAATGAATCTAGTTATATTGGCTTCTATTGGAGTTTTAGTTGGCTTTATTGCATCATCTAGTAAAAATGAAATTAGTGATTTTTCTGTAATGATTTTTGCAGTGCCGCTATATATTTTAATTATGTATATAATAGGATTCTCTTTATCAAAAGTTATAAAACTATCTCACGAAGATTCTATTGCGATAGCAAATGAATTTGCTATGATTGATTGTGCTTTAGCCGTATTTATTATTGTTACATTTATGTCTATTAATACTGGATTATCAATAATTATTGCAACGATTTATCAAAATGTTATTTGCATTCTAGCACCGGTAGCTATTAAGATAATTGAGAAAATTAAGTATAATGCCCCTGAAGTAATTTAATGAAAATTAACAAGGATGTTATGACTACAGGGTTCAATACTATTTTTTCTTTGCTTTACAAAGCTCATGCAAATAAAGTGCTTGAAATGGCAAGAACAGTATGTCCATATATATCGCATTTTGCGATTACAGTTAAAATAGATGATCAGGCGGTAAATTTTTCTACTTCAGCTGAGTATATGGTTCAATACTCCAAAAGAGGAATTTATAAGTTTGATTCTTTATTTCAAAATGAAAACAACAATTGCTATTTATTGCCTTGGTATTTAAATAATGAGACGGCAGCAGGGAGGAAAGCATACCTTTTTAAAAATAATGAGAGTGGATTACATAATGGCATTACTTATGTGATTAGATCGGCAGGTGTTGAGCTACGCTGCGCAGCAGCAACAAAATTAAGATCAAATGAGTGTTTAGAGGCTCTAACGGCAGCACACGAGGGAATTATTGAGTGTGCTGTTGCTGTATATGGCGTAATGAGGACACCTTTTTCTACCCACTTAAAAAGAGAACTACCCTTAATTATTTATGGCCCTGAGTTGTTTAATAACCTTACAATACAGCAAGACTTTAAGAGAGTAGAGCTAGTGTTAAGTTTACAGCAACATATAGGAAAAAAATCCTATTATTATTTCAAATGAAATATTTTTTTATTTCTTGATTTATAATATTTTTTCTTATTTTGTCTGGTGATTCTAATATTATTGAGATAATTTTTTCTACTATCATTAGTATTTTTATGAGTTCTTCATCTGAGATATTATTAAAATTAAATGGTAATCCTTGTTGATGAATTTCTCTTATAATTTCAGCTTTAATTGTGCAGTAATGCTTTAGTTGCCGTTTATTTCTACTATCTTTTAATTGTTTGTGAGCTATCGCTGCGAGCCAAGGAGTGCAAGGCACGGGGTGAGTAGGCCGAGGTAGGTTCGGGTTTTTAGCAGAGCGGAGTTGCGAAAGGCCGTTAGGTCTGTAGCAAGCGTAACGAGTGTCTAAAAATCTATACGAACCGTAGAGTCATGTGAGAGCACAGTGGTGGAGTGTGCCGATTCAAGGCACGCAACGCTGTGTGACGCGGACAGCCGAGGGTTTATAGTCGTCGCGTTTTGCTCGGCGATTTTGCATCATTGGATGTGCAAAATACCTACCGAGGTAGCGACGCTTACGATTTAATTCATGTTCTATTTTTTCCTTAAAGTCAAATTTTCCTGTTAATAACCACTCAGGAGTTACATTGAAAATTTTTGCGTATTTTTCAGCAGATTTAGGCTTTAATGGTGCTCCGTTTTCATGTTGGGTGTATGTAGAAATTGCTATACCTTTATCTATTGCAAACTTGCGAGCTGATTTATAACCTAGAGTTTCTCTTAATTCCTTTAGTCTGGATGAAGCTTGTGTTGAAAGCATAACTTACCTATTATCTTTTATGTTATTGACGAATCTTTTATAAAATTTCTTATTTTGAATGAGAAGTTAATATCTTAGCAGTTGACATTTTTTTGTAAATATTATTTTTATACTTTAATGTGGTTTTTATCGATAAAAACTTGATGATGATATTATATTAAGTTATATTCTTTATTAAATTTAAATGTAGATTGCTTGTAAGTATTATTGCTTTAAAATCAAATAAAAATTGAGGGTTATATATAAATCAAAGCCGCCAAACTATATGTTTTAAGTATATAACCCTACACATAAAGATGAATGTGCATGTAAACAATATCATCAATACACGCCTATTTTATGGGTGTTTATCCTTATTGTCTACATCATTATCATCTTGGGGCCTATGGATATGTAATTCTATGATAAGGATTAAACAATGGATGCCTCTGGCAACAATAAAGAAACTTTGATATCTGCATACAGCAAAGCATGCAGGTATATTATCAATCCCGATAAAAACAACACGAATGATCCTGTTATTAAACTTGCAGCACGTAAAACCTGGGGGCGGTCAGGGAAGTTAAGCCAAAACCCTATCAGTTCTTTTGTTATTTTTAATTATGCTTATCAAGACGCTTTAAAAATCTACTCATAAAATAGGACTTTTCATGGATAAGAAACAAGCGAAGACAATAGCGGATGTTATTGTTAATGAGGAAGTGATGCCTTTTTTACGCTCATTAGAACCAAAAATGGTTAGCGATGAGGTGTTTTTATCATTTTGTCATATGGTTATTTTAACACTGACTAATGCCATGTATAAATTTTGTGATGATTTTGAGGAGTTTGAAGATAAACCCTTATGGTTAGATAGTGTTAAAAAAAGCATTCATAAAGGGATTGATAAATTCTTTCCTGGTAACCTTTTAATCTCCCAAAACCACGACAGTGATTCACTGCAAAAAACTCACTAAAATGGCCTGTTTATGGCAAATGTGACCCCGGTTACTTTTGTAGCAAAAATATGCAAATTAACTTTAAAAAAATGCACCTGATGTGACCGCCAGATATCACACTTTGCATTCATATTTATTTAAGGGCTAGGAAAAACAAAGTTTGTCAAAAAATGTTTTCAGTAAGTAAATTGCATCATAAGCTGGTTGGTTACTTTCTGTGACAGAGTTTTTTGGTTGAAGTTGTTAAAATATGATCCAAATTCATAGAGTAATTGAAAAAAAGACGGATTTATCCTGTTAGAAGTTGATTTTCTGTAGGGTAGCCAATGCTTTGTGATGGTTCCTAAGTGTCCTGAATTTACGCTTATGACGGCGCTCTTTAAACATCAGACGGCTGCCACATAAAATACACTCAAATGCTCGGGGGCGGTGAACGCGCACAACAAACAGTAAAACCACCACAACAACAACCTTCATCCTTGGGCCAGCAGGCGTTTAAAGCCAAACAAGCGCAATTACAACCACAAAATAGCTCGGCGGCGATTGAGCAAATGAGTGAGGATATACCGTTTTAGAGTAGCAAAAAAATTATACCATTAACCAAATCAATTACTTAGCAATGCGAGTGAAATTCAAGAATTTTAAGTGTGTGCGAACCGTTATTTTAATTGCAACTAGGAGCCTGAAAAATGCTAAATGTCACGCAAGTTAGAAGTATACTAGCAGATTGGGGCGAATATATACAGCGAGGCGCAGAACATGGCTCAAATAACTCTATTTTTGGCATGATACAAAAATATGGCGGTGTGGTTATCCAAAACAATAACAGTGGTAATGACCCTTACATTGCCAATAGTGATGTACTGGAAGTCGATAGAATCGTCAACGAGCTTTTACAGAGTGATTGTAAGAGTGATCAAACCATGGCGCGTATACTCGTGACTCATTACGGTATAACTGGCTCAGCGGCTAAAAAGCAAGCGACCTTTCGCATATCTGTTGCTGTATATAACAGCTTTTTAAGTAAAGGGGTGAGCTATGTGCGCGGGTGTTTAAATGCTTTAACGCAAAGACCAGCTTAGCTGATTAAAAGCCAATTGTGCCACTGTAAAATAGTGATACTGCATAAAAAACAAATAGTTAAATTAAAAAAGAACAAAGCCATTTAAATATTGCCAAAGTATATACGTTATAGTATATACTTACAGGTGTAATGTGAAGGAGGATTTATGGCAAAATCACGAATTTTTAAAAGTGGCAATTCTCAAGCTGTTCGCTTACCAAAAGAAATGCGCCTTGATGGTGAAGAAGTGGTTATTCGTCGATTTGGTAACTCTTTATTAATTCAGCCAGTTTATGAAACCTGGCTAGATGTTTATAACCATATGCCGGATGTATCTGATGACTTTATGGAAGACTATCAAGATATACAAGCACAAGAACGTGATTGGTTCTAGGATAAAAAATGCTCTATATGTTAGATACGAATATTTGTATTTATTTAACTAAACAAAAACCTCGCTCTTACTATGAGCGTTTGATGGAGGTGGAAAAATCTCGTCATATATTGGCGATTTCATCGATTGTTTTATCTGAGTTACAGTTTGGAGTGGCTCGCAGTCAACACCAGCGTAGAAATCAGGAAGCGATTAACACCTTGGTAAATAAACTTGAGGTTTTACCCTATGAGGAAAAGGCAGCTAAATACTACGGTGACTTAAGGGCTAACCTACAAAGAAAAGGGACAGTGATTGGTGGGAATGATATGATCATAGCCGCACATGCGCTTTCAGAAAAGGCTGTTTTAGTAACGCATAATACAAAAGAGTTTCAGCGTATCGAGCACTTAGAGCTTGAAGACTGGGCAAGTTAAGAAGTATAACAATGAAAAAAACAAATATAATACTATGTGGGCTATTCATTAGTTTGTTTAGCATATCTTTAAGCGCGGCAATACCAGCAAAAACAGAGTTTCATTGTCATGGATTTATGAAATATGGTATCCCTGGAAAGGCAGACCAGTATTTATGCCGTGAAGGGGATAGTGTTGGTTATAATTATATAACCAAACAGCCTCGCTGGGTTGCATATCATTTAACAAGTAAAAGCGTTTCTAAGCGAATCAAAAGGCACGATGATTTTCGCCCTGATCCAGCAATTCCCTATCAATATCAAGCTCAGCTTTTAGATTATAAGCGCTCCGGTTATGATCGTGGGCGCTTAAAATACCCCCTTGAAAATATAATATATACTTGATTGTAATGTTTTATATTGAGTACAATATGCTCGTCTTTATCATCTCAGTATATAACTAATACTATATGTCAATAATTGAAAAGAGAAGGGAGCTGTTAATACACTGCTTTTCAACAGAAGTCCAAGAGTGCGCGAGAAATATTGCTATTGAGATGCAAAATGGTAACTCGTTCCCACACACAAATTTTGAAAATTATCTGCGTAACAAGAAAATACACTCAACTAAATTGGTCAAATTAGTGAGTGATGAATTAAATCATATTCTACTCGAAAAGCTTTATAGGGTTATTCCTTTATTAGGTGCAGTCGATGATGAAAAAGTAACTTCTTTTTTATGCAGATATATTATACAAGAGCAATTCCGAAACATTGATTCATACTGCTCAATAATTATGCAGGAGAACCTTAACCATGAAACAGTAGAAACAACAATCAGCGCAGAGCATAAACATAAGCAACCAGGATTATACAAGCTTGAAAATGAAAACTTTACATTAAAATCAAATGTTATTGAGCATGGCAATAACTTATTATACCCACATCAATTTATGCGTAGGCATTACAGTTCTAATTTCAACAATCTGATAACACTTCTATCAGATTGCTGTAATAGTGGTTTAAACACTTACATTAGAGTTGACCCTTTTAGAAAATCTAACGATCAAAATCTTAAAAATATTATTACTGTTGAAAAAATGCTTTGGTATGGTAATCCATTTTCATTGGATGCGCTATCTCAAAAAAAATCATCAGAAAAAACTGTATATAGTTCAGATCAAGACGATGAAGGGAATATTGATTGCATTACAGTTTTTAGGTGTGACTATGTAGAAAAAAACAATGACAATCTTATACAATGGACTGTTAATGAATATAAGCCTATATCTGATGAATATAATATGACTTACTGTGTTCAAAAATTTGCACACTTTATTTTTGATGCAAGCAAGGGTAAGCTTACTCATTTAGATGGAGCAGTTAAGGTTTTTGACACCAAAAAATACCAAGAATATTTTAAAAAAATTCAGTCTAAGCCTACAAAATATAATAAAATTGGAAAACGCTTTAAACTTTTTTTAGTTGAAGGTTTGTTTGACCTTAGTATAATGCAGAGCCTGATATCCTCTTGGTTTGAGAATAACATCAATATTAATGAGTATTTTTCAGGCGATAACACTTACTAAACCTTTAGCGTTAAATCGGGCTACATAACTTGATAGCATTGGTCATGCGGCCTGACCTAGCCGAACAATCTGCACCTTAGCAAGCATAATGTAAATTAGTTTTCAGAATGATCGAGTACTACTTAATAGTATTAAGTGACTGAGGGAACCGGATGACTATAGAAGCAAAAACAAATAAACATATTCGTGCAACGTGGGATCGATTCAATAATTCAGGTCAGATGTCGACCATAACTATCGAGGAAGTAAAATGTTTTGCAGAAGAGAAGGGATTGGTTGTCGAAAATGTTGAAGAAGTTGAATTTGGCTTTAATCCTATAATTAAGGCTATTCTTTTAACGACAGATGCAGGCTCTGCCCTCTATCCTCGACAAAAACTCGATGAGATTGAAATATATAATAACAATATAACCCCCACTCAAAACTACGAGAAATTTTGGAATTCCGTTGATTGGTTTATGCCTACTTATATAGCTATAGGTGAAATTCACAAAGAAATCGATCGTACTGGTATAAGGATAATAGAGCATAGTCACTGGAATAAGCAGCGATTACAGCATCGTTTTGAGTCTTGCCTTACTTCAATTTATACACTTGACAATATTATCCCTATCACGGTACAGATCCTTGCTGACTCAACAACGATATCCAAGCATTTACCTATAATCAAAGAGTCCATTTTAGCTTTTTACAGCGGTATGAAAGTAGTAGCTATATCTGCCCTAATTCCTATTATTGAAGATATTCTTCGCTCTATGATTGGAGAAGGAAGTACTGATTTAGATTTAGTGGGTAAAGTTAACAAGTGTATAAATTTGGCGAATGAAAAGGTTACAGAAATTCACATTAACAAAGCAGACTGGATACCATCTGAATATATTGAGCCTTCAGTTATGAAGGTAATGAACGAGCGGACTTTTGTTTTAGAAACAATAAGATCTTGGTTAGTTAATAGCTTCTACGCCAGAACATCTGACTATGGTAATCACTCAGGATTTAACCGTCACTTCTTTGCTCATGCTAAATCGAACGTTTGGCAGAACACTTTTAATTTCTTTCGAGCTATGGGGTTAATTCAAGGTCTTGCATTTGTTGAATGTTTTGCAGTAGAGGGTAGTAATGTGAGTGTTTTCTCTCCAGAACCAGATGAGCGCCATGATTCTTTTCGTCTCGAAGTCTTAGCCTGTGCAAATTACCAGTATTCAAAAAAAATAATCCTTCAGCAATTACAAATTGATAATAATCTACCATTTAATAACACAGCCTCAGATGATGGTTGGCTTATTAGAGCAGCTAAATTATCGGAAGAAATGAATGATAAAGTTATTCCTCGTTTGCGGGAAAAGGGTTGGCAATGTCACTCATTTACTGATGCAATAAAGAAAGGTGAATACATTACCGTAAACGCATCTAAGGGCAATCATGAAATTAAAGTCGCTTTACTCTATACATGTGCAACTGGGAATGACATTTATAAAGAACTTGATAAGTCCTGTGACTTTATTCTTTATCAAGGACCATATTACCGCCAAGAAAGCTACACATTTGGCATCACGGCCAGAGTTCTTCCACTTAACGCATGGATTGCGCCAAATCTGGGTGAGTACACCAACCGAATCACTTCGGCCAGCCCCTCCTCAGAACCAGACGTGTGTAACTAACGTACCCGGCTTCTGATAAATAATGTGCCGCCGCACTTTCAGTGATCTAGTATATCAATACTGTTTTCCATTTTGTAGGGGGCTTTACACATAGTAAAACTAAAAACATAAGATTTAGAGAGAGTAAGATTTTACTAGTTTTAGGAGCGAATTAAAATCATTTAGTAAGAAAAAAATCTTGTTTTATCATGATAAAAACTGTAACCTTTAGGTAAACTAGTTATTTTTATGTCTAGTTAATGACATTTAATTCCATTAAGGCCTTTCAAGGTCTTTTTTATATCTATTACTTTTGTGAGATTACACATTGCCTAGATGTGCTAAGCAAATTTGCTGTTATACAGGATGCCATCACACAACCTATGCACGCTACTGTGAATACCATGAACAACATGGCAATCGATACCATGCCCCACGCAAAACAACTGCCCAGCGTGGCTACGGGGGCGGTGGCAACGTGAACGTAAGATATTTTTACAAGATCATCCACTGTGCAAGCAATGCTTAAAAGATGATAAGTTAATCCCTGCGACTGAGGTGGATCATATTAAACCGCATAACGGTGATCATGGTTTGATGTGGAATCAGCACAATTGGCAAGCGCTGTGTAAGTCCTGTCATTCACGTAAAACTGTTAATGAAGATGGTGGTTTTGGCCGTAAAAAATCACTCCAGGGGAGGGGTATATAAAATGTCTATGACCTTTGTTTCCTGACCACCCGCCTAGTCAAATTTATGCACCCGCGAAACAGAAAGTAAAAAGTTGGCGTTTAAAAAATGGGAGTAAAAGGCTCAGGAAGAAAGAGAAAACCCACGTGATTAAAGAAAATAACTGGCAATGCAGGTAAGCGAAAACTCAATGAATATGAACCTGAATTAATGGAAGGTCGGGCGATTTGCCCATCTTACTTAAAAGGTGAAAAAGCAAAAGCGTTTCGTTTTGTTGTGAATTGCTTGGAAAATATGCAAATTAAAACCGCCGCATTCCAGTTTATTCTGGAGTCCTTTGCCTTCTCCTATGGGGAGTGGCGAACGATGTCTGATATTGTTGATAAGCATGGCGCTACGTTTGAAACAACGACTCAAGCCGGGGAGACCATGTACCGCAGCCGTCCCGAAGTGGCTCAACGCAATGAAGCCTGGAAACAAGTCAAAGCCTCATTGAGTGAGCTTGGATTAACGCCGACAGCAATTTCTCGATTAAACGCTGAGGTATCGAATAAAATTGAATCAGAATTGGACGAAATCTTAGACTAGCGCTGCGAGCCAAGG